>JAYRND010000050.1:0-23320 GCA_041904885.1 Burkholderiales bacterium | reverse complement strand
GCGCGCGTGCTGGAAGTAGGGATTGGTACGGGGCGAAAGGTGCAGGCGGCGCTCCAGATGGAGCGGCTGGACCCAGGCCTGGTCGGACGCAAAGACTCCGCACGGTGCCCGGATGAAATCGTCCAGGTCCGCCGCGCTCACGACGGGCACAATTCGAGGACTCTCGCCGATCAAAGTTGGCATCGCGCAGTTGGATGGTTGAGTGGGCAGCGAATGCGGGCGGCTTCGACCAGTAATCTGTTAAGATATCAAGCCACTAGCAACTGCCCGTGGCATACTTACGCCTTTTTTGCCGGGCCGCAATCTGTTAAAGTAATGCTTTAAGTGGAAGGGTTTGGGCCGCGGCTGGAAAGTTGCATAATTATGCGCGGCGACCCGAGCCGGATTTTTGGTCTTTGTTTGAGCCAGGCACACGAAGGCCAGGGACATGGCCCAAGCGGATAAAGCTATGCCATTTAGGGGAAGCAAACTGAATCGATCGCCTGATATCAATACGGCGGGTGCACTGGCAACGCGGACTGTGAACTCCTTGCCGCTCCGGCGGGCAGATTTTGCCTGCCTTGCCGACGCGCTCGATTACGCGGCCCTCGGCGACACGGGCGCGAACTTCTATTCGGGCAGGGGCAAGCTGGCGGCCGTGATGCCGTATCGCGCCCTGCGCGAAAAATCGCTGGTGCTGGCGCGCCGCCTGCTCTCTCTATCACTCGAGCGCGGGGCGCGGGTCGCGATCGTCGCGGAGACCAACCCGGATTTCCTGCGCTTCTTCTTCGCCTGCCAGTACGCCGGACTCGTGCCGGTGGCGCTGCCGGCCGCCGTCAACCTCGGCGGGCACGATGCCTATGTGGTCCGGCTGCGTGGCCTGCTGCTGGGCTGCGGCGCGTCGGTTGCGATGGCATCGACGCAGTTCCATCGCTTTCTGCGCGAAGCCGCGGAGGGGGTGGACCTGGCGTTCGTGGGCACGCCCGCCGCGTTCGACGAATTGCCGGAGCGCGACGTCCCGCTGAAGCGCAGCGGGCCCACCGAGACCGCGTACCTGCAATACACCTCGGGCAGCACCAGCTTCCCGCGCGGCGTGGTGATCAAGCAGGAAGCGGTGATGAGCAACCTGTTTGGGGTGGTGAACCATAGCCTGGACGTTCAGCCCGACGACCGCTGCGTATCCTGGCTGCCCTTCTACCACGACATGGGCCTGGTCGGCTGCATGCTTGCGCCGATGGCGACGCAGCGCTCGATCGACTATCTGGATACGCGCGACTTTGCGATGCGGCCGCGGCGCTGGCTCGAGTTGATGACCTCGACGCGGGCCTCGATATCGTTCAGCCCGCCGTTTGGCTACGATCTTTGCGCGCGCAGAATCCGCTCCGAAGACGTCAGCCGATACGATCTTTCGGCGTGGCGCATCGCGGGCATCGGCGCCGAGCCGATCCGCGCGGAACTGCCCGACCGGTTCGCCAAGCTGCTGGCGCCGGCGGGCTTCAATCCCCGCGCATTCGTGCCCTGCTACGGAATGGCGGAAAGCTCGCTCGCCATCAGCTTCTCGCCGGTGCGCCAGGGCGTCGTCGTCGACTGGATCGACGCCGACTACCTCGCCGAGCACCTGCGCGCGATTCCGGCAGGCCCAAAAACCACCCGCGTCAACGGCTTCGTGCGTTGCGGCGCTCCCCTGCCCGGACACGAGGTCGCGATTCGCGACGACCAGGGAAATGCGCTGCCAGATCTGCACGTCGGCCGGATCAAGGTGCGCGGCCCGAGCGTGATGTCGGGATATTTCGGCCAGCCCGAGCAGACCCGGCAGGCGCTCTCGCCCGATGGCTGGCTGGATACGGGCGACATCGGCTACCGCGTTGACGGCAGCGTCGTCGTGACCGGCCGTCACAAGGACATGATCATCATCAACGGCCGCAACATCTGGCCCCAGGACATCGAGCACATCGCGGAGCGCCAGCCTGGCCTGCGCCCGATGGACGCCTCGGCTTTCTTCGTTCTCGGCCAGGACGACGAGGAAGTCGCGGTGGTCGTGGTCCAGTGCAACATCAACGACGCTGCGGAGTGCCACCAGCTCACGCAAAGGCTGCTCCGCGAAATTCACGAGGAACTCGGGATCACCTGCCTCATCGAGCTCGTTCCGCGGCACACCCTGCCGCGCACCTCGTCTGGCAAGCTGTCGCGCGCCGCGGCGCGCGAGGACTACCTGCGGCGCCGCGAGCAGGAGCGCCTGGGCGCGCAAGGAAGCGCCGACAGGACCTCGTATTTCGAGCAGCGCGACCGGACGGCGGCACTAGGCCGTTAACCGACCTGGCGCAGCTCGATTGACTGCGCCTTCCCTGGTTGCGCTGACCGGCGCGACGGGCTTCATCGGTGGCGTACTGCTCTCCCGCCTGACAAGCGCCGGATGGCGCGTGCGCGCGCTCTACCGGCAGCGGCGCGGGCGGACCCCGGAGGCGCTGCCAGGAACGGAATGGGTGCAGGGAGGCCTCGAGGATCGTCCGGCGCTCGACGCCTTGCTGGCGGGTGCCGCCGCCGTCATCCACTGCGCCGGGGCCGTGCGCGGCGCCAAGCAGTCCGATTTCGACAGGGTGAATGCGGAGGGAGTCGCGCGCGCCGCCGAGGCCGCCGCCAGATGCGAGCCAGCGCCCCGGTTCCTGCTCCTGTCATCGCTGGCGGCGCGCATGCCGCAACTCTCCCACTATGCAGCGAGCAAATCGAAAGGAGAGTCCGCGATCAAGGCGGCGCCAGCGAGCATTCGCTGGACGATCCTGCGGCCGCCGGCTGTCTATGGCCCGGGCGATCGCGAACTTGCGCCGCTGTTCCGCAGCATTGCACGCGGCCTGGCGCCGGTGCCCGCGTCCGCAAACGGCCGCTTTTCGCTCCTTCACGTAGATGACCTCGCCACCGCCGTGCTGCACTGGCTGAAGGCTGATACCGGCTACGGCAGGACGTTCGAACTCGACGACGGGCGCCCAGGCGGATACGACTGGACGACCGTGCTTGAGATTGCGGGCCGTGCGTTGGGCCGGACCGAGCCGGTCCGGCGGGTGCCCGTTCCCCTGTCGCTGCTCCGAATGGCTGCCTGGGCAAACCTGACGGCCGCCTGTCTGCTCGGCTACGCCCCGATGTTGACCCCGGGCAAGGTGCGTGAAATCACCCATCCAGACTGGGTGTGCGATAGTCACGACTTTGCCGCCTCTACCGGCTGGCGGCCGGTTATCGGCCTAGAATCCGGTCTGGCGCGGACCTACGGCCCCCCCGCGCGGGACGCAGGATGAGGCCGGCGGCGACTTGGGCGCCGGCCGGCGTGGCCGACGACGACGGACGACGAATGCAGAGTGCAAGGATGGGCCAACAGGGAACATCATTCATGCTGGAATATCCGGAAATTCTCGCCACGCTCAGCGCGGAGCTGAAATCGTGCACGCAGGGGCGCGTCGAAATCACCGAAGACACCGACCTGCTGAGCGAACTGAACCTCGATTCGCTTCAGGTCATGAACCTCCTGCTGCACGTGGAAGACCATTTCGACATCTCCATCCCGGTCAGCATCCTGGCCGGCGTGAAGACCGTCAGGGATCTCGCCCAGCAGATCGAGAAACTCGGGCATACGAGCTGATGGGCCTTTTCGACAAATTCGACGGTCTGAAGGCGGCGCGCCGCGATCTGGAGACGCTCGGCATCGATCCGTTCGGCGTCGAGATCGAGCGCATCATCTCCCCAACCGAGGGAATCATTCATGGCCGGCACACGATCCTTGCGGGCACCAATAACTACCTCGGGCTGACCTTCCATCCCGAATGCGTGGCGGCGGCGCATCAGGCGCTGGATGCTCAGGGTACCGGGACAACTGGCTCGCGCATGGCGAACGGCAGCTATTCCGGACATCGGCGGCTCGAGGAGGAGCTTGCCGCCTTTTACGGAGTACGTGACGCTATCGTGTTTTCGACCGGCTATCTGGCCAACCTGGGCATGCTCGCCGGGCTGACCGGTCCAGGCGACGTCGTTCTGCTGGACGCGGATAGCCATGCCAGCATCTACGACGGCTGCCGCCTGTCCGGCGCCGAGGTGATTCGCTTCCGGCACAACGACGCAGCGGACCTCGCCAAGCGGATGCGGCGCCTGGGGGCGCGGGCTGCCGACGCCCTCATCGTGATCGAGGGCATCTACAGCATGCTCGGGGACCGCGCGCCGCTGAAGGACATCGTGGCGGTCAAGCGCGAGCATGGCGGGTACCTGATGGTGGACGAGGCACACTCGCTGGGCGTGCTGGGCGATCGCGGTCGCGGGCTCGTCGAGGAACAGGGGGTGCTCGCGGACGCCGATTTCATCGTTGGCACCTTCAGCAAGAGCCTCGGCGGCACCGGCGGCTTTTGCGTCAGCAATCTGCCCGCGCTCAGCCTGGTGCGGTATTCGAGCCGTCCCTACATCTTCACCGCCTCTCCCTCGCCGACGACGATCGCCTCGACGAGGCAGGCGCTGGCGATCCTGTCCGCCGGCCGTGACCTCAGGGCGCGCCTGCGGGAGAACTACCTGCGACTGCATGCCGGCCTGGCCGGCCTTGGATACACCCTAGGAGCGCCTCCCAGCCCGGTGGTCGCAGTGATGCTCGGCGACCGGCTGCAAGCACTGCAGTTCTGGAACCGCCTGCTGCAACGCGGCGTCTACGTCAACGTCATGGTGCCGCCGGCCACGCCGAACGGGATTTCCCTGGTCCGCTGCAGCCTGAGCGCGGCGCACACCCCTGCGCAGATTGACGCGGTCTGCGCTGCGTTTGCCGACCTGCGCGGCATGGTCGAGTCAGCGGCGCTGGAGCGCGTCACCGAGACCTGAGCCGCGTGGCATCGCCCTCCCGCGTGCAGCGCTGCGGGACGCCGAAGGCCGAGGCGGATGCGCCGGGGCGGCCTGCCGCTAGCGCAGGACCCGGAGCCGTCCCTACATGAAACTGTTCGCTGCCTTCGCCCGAGCTTACCCGACACAGAGCGCGCTGGCGCTGGTTTCGCTGCTTCTCGCGAGCCTGATCGAGGGGGTGAGCCTCACCACGCTGTTGCCGCTGCTCGCCACCCAGTCGCGCGAGATGGCGGGCCACGTTCCCAAGGGCCTCAGCCGCGCCGTGGAACAGGCGATGGACTTTGTCGGCCTCACGCCGACCATCGGCATCCTGCTCGTCATCGTCGTCGCCGGCATCACGCTCAAATCGGTGCTGGTGCTGCTCGCGAACCGGCGGGTGGGCCTGACGGTCGCCCTCGTCGCCACAGACCTGCGCCTTGAGTTCCTGCGCGCGCTCATGTCCGCCCGCTGGGAGTACTACCTCCGGCAGCCTGGCGGCGCCCTGACGAATGCGGTGGGGCTGGAAGCCGGTCGCGCCTCGGCGGCGTACCTGCACGGCGTCAAGATCATCACGCTTGCGACGCAGACGGTCGTCTATTCCGCGATCGCCATGCTCGTATCCTGGCAGGCGACAATCGCGGCCCTGACCGTGGGCGCGGCATGCATCTACCTTCTGAACCGCTTCGTGCACGTCTCGCGCCGCTCCGGGAAGAAGCAGACGCGGCTGATGCGCTCCCTGCTGATCCGGCTGTCCGACAACATGCAGTCGATCAAGCCCCTGAAGGCGATGGCGCGCGAGGACCTTGCCGGCGTGCTGCTGGAGAGCGATACCACGAGGCTGAACCGGGCGGTCCAGAAGGACATCGTCAGCGGCGAGGCCCTGCGCGCGCTGCAGGAGCCTACGTTCGCGATCCTGATCGCGGTTGGCCTCTACGCCGCGCTTGTTCACTTCGACATGTCGTTCGCGTCGGTGATGCTGCTCGCCTTCCTGCTGCTGCGGGTGCTGTCCTACCTGGGCCGGATCCAGCGCGAGTACCAGCGAATGGTTGCGGCCGAAAGCGGCTACTGGACGATGCAGGCCGCGATCGAAGGCGCGAAGAAGGAGAGCGAGAGCCCGCTCACGGGTGTGACGCCCGTACTGCAACGCGCGATCCGGTTCGAGAACGTTGGATTTCGATACAAGGACCAGTGGGTGCTGCGCAACCTGTCGCTTGCGGTCCCGGCGGGTCAGATCACGGCGGTCGTCGGCAGCTCGGGCGCGGGCAAGACGACCGTGGTCGACCTCGTCACCGCGCTGCTACGGCCGCAGGAGGGCGAGATCTGGATCGACGATCTCCCCCTGCAACAGGTCGATCGGCGAGCGTGGCGCAGGATGATCGGCTACGTGCCCCAGGACACCATATTGCTGCACGACACCGTGACGCGGAACGTCACTCTCGGCGATCCCGCGCTGACCGCAGCGGATGCCGAAGCGGCGCTGCGCGCCGCCGGAATCTGGCCGTTCGTGTCCGGGCTGCCGGAGGGCCTGAATACGATCGTCGGCGAGCGCGGCGGCTTGCTGTCGGGCGGTCAGCGCCAGCGCGTGGCGATCGCCCGCGCGCTTGCCCACCGGCCGCGCCTGCTGATCCTTGACGAAGCCACCAACGCGCTCGACGCGGAGACCGAGGCCGCCATCTGCCGGACCCTGGAGAGCCTGCGCGGCGAGTTGACCATCATCACGATCTCGCACCAGTCGCCGCTGGTCGAAGTGGCCGACCGCGTCTACCGGATCGGCAACGGCTCGGCGATACTGGTGACGGATCGGTCCCTGCTCGCCTCCGCCTGAGGTTCCCGCTCTAGGTGCAGGCGGGCAGCTTGCCTTGGGGACGCACCCATTCCACCGTCTTGCCGAACAGCGTCGCACCTACGTAACCTCGAATCCGCAGCCCACCGTCGCCCTCGAGCGTCATCGTGCTGCTGAAGGTGCGGCCGTCGCTGGGGTTGTAGACTTGGCCGTCATTCCAGACCCCGTCCTTCTCGCGCCGGAAGCCGGTCAGGATCCGCAGGCCGCATAGCGGGCGGTCCCTGAGCCGGGCGTCCGGGTTGTGATGGTCCCGTTTCGGCTTGCCGCCCGACAGGGGCTTTTTCAGCCAGTAGATGCGCCCACAGAGCTGGCCCGCGCAATCGTCGATCCAGACCCCGACCTTGCGCTTGTCAGGATCGCGCTGATCGACCCAGAGGCCGTGCACGTCGCCACCGGCCGCGGAAACGGCTTCGGCGACACACATGGCCACCAGAGTAAGCCCTCCCATCAACGCTAGCGTGCGCATTGAGCGCCAGCTAGGTTTTCGGCTTGACATTGAACTCAAAGATCTTGGATTCGGAGATTATTTGGAGACTGGCAAGCATATCCGCTAGATGCTTCTTCCTGAAGCGCCGATGTTGCGGAGCTTGCGGTCGACCAGTCATAGTCTCTTGGGAACTTTTCGAAGTCGATCCTAGCTGCGTACGCCTAGCGCTCGCACCAGTAAGAAACGCGCACTTGCCCTTTTGAGTTGACCGAGTACTGGCCTTGCCGCACCAACCAGACTCGCCTGGCCAACATCGTGAGTCAGGACAATCGCATCGCGTACCCAGTCAGGTTTGGCCATTACCTTCTTTCGATGGTGACTTCTTAGAGTCCGCGCCGTACAGGTAGCCAATTGCGAACGCGGCGAGGGTGCAAGCTACCCAATAAACAATTGCAGCCTCGACTGACCGCAGCTCGATCCCAACAGCGCTAATCCCCACGTCTTTACCGGACTGTTGGAACCGCGCTGGGGTCAGATATAGCAGCGGGCTTATCAGTATGACTACCAACCCGCCAACGAGCGGGATGTTCAGTATGAAGAATAGTAGTGCGCCGCCCCAGATTGAGCGAACCGCTGCCAACTTGAGTCTCACCTTCACAGCAGGGGTCATTAAGGGACTATTACAACCGATCTACGACCCTATTTCGACCCTACGTGGCTCAGCAAGCAGAAGGAGCATTCATAGGGGAAATCCTGTCAAACGTTGAATCGAAAGTGCATGACGTCGCCGTCGCGCACGACGTACTCCTTGCCTTCGACGCGGAGCTTGCCCGCGTCCCGGGCGCCGGACTCTCCCTTGTGCGCGACGAAGTCCTCGTAGGACGTCACCTCGGCGCGGATGAAGCCGCGCTCGAAGTCGGTGTGGATCACGCCGGCGGCCTGCGGCGCGGTGGCGCCCACGGGCACGGTCCAGGCGCGCACTTCCTTCGGGCCGGCGGTGAAATAGGTCTGCAGCCCGAGCAGCCGATAGCCGGCGCGAATCACGCGCGCAAGCCCCGGCTCGTCCATGCCCATGTCGGCGAGGAAGATTTTCTTGTCCTCCTCCGGCATGTCGGCGATCTGGGATTCGAGCGCGGCGCAGATCGCCACCACCGGCGCGCCCTCCTTGCGGGCGTGCGTCTCGACGGCGGCAAGCAGCGGATTGTCCTTGAAGCCGTTCTCGGCCACGTTGGCGACATACATGGTGGGCTTCATGGTGAGGAGGAACAGGGGCTTCAGCACCTGCAGTTCCTCCTTCGACCAGGCCACGGAGCGGACCGGCTTGCCCTGGTCGAGCGCCGCGATCGCCTTTTCGAGCACCGCCACGAGCCGCTGCGCGTCCTTGTCCCCGCCCGCCTTGGCGACCTTCGCGTACTTGGCGAGCTGCTTCTCGGCCGCGGCGAGGTCCGCGAGCGCAAGCTCGGTATTGATCACCTCGATGTCGGAGAGCGGGTCTACTTTGTTGGCGACGTGGACGACGTTGGCGTCCTCGAAGCAGCGCACCACGTGCACGATCGCGTCGGTTTCCCGGATGTTGGCGAGGAACTGGTTGCCCAGCCCCTCGCCCTTGGATGCGCCCGCCACCAGGCCGGCGATATCGACGAACTCTACCGCCGCCGGGATCAGCTTCTGCGGTTTTTCGATGGACGCGAGGCCGGCGAGGCGCGCGTCCGGAACCTCGACGATGCCGACGTTCGGCTCGATCGTGCAGAACGGATAGTTCTCCGCCGCGATGCCGGACTTGGTCAGCGCGTTGAACAGCGTCGACTTGCCCACGTTCGGCAGGCCGACGATGCCGCAACGAAGACTCATTTCTTCTTGCCGAAGAGCGAACCGAACAGGCCTTTGGGCTTCTCCGGTTGCGGCTCGGACTTAGGCTCGATCTTGGGTTGCGGTTTCAATTCAATCTTGGGCTCGAGTTTGGGTTCCGGTTTCTTCGCTTCCGGTTTTTGCTCAACAGGCTTTTCCGTCTTCGGCTTGTCCGCGCTGTGCAGCTTCTGCATCGCGCCCTGCAGGTCGCCGGCAAGGCAAAGCGGGAGGACTTCAATACTGCGGCCAATCGCCTCGTCGATCTCCCTGCGGTCTTCCGTGGACGGCTTGCCCAGCACGTAGTCCGACACGGCGTTCCGGTCGCCCGGGTGGCCGATACCCAGGCGCAACCGCCAATAGTCGTGCGTCGCGAGCCGCTGCGAGATGTCCTTCAGTCCGTTGTGGCCGGCGATGCCTCCGCCCAGCTTCATTTTGGCGACGCCAGGAGCGAAATCGAGCTCGTCGTGCACCACCAGGATCTCGGCCGCGGGGATCTTGAAAAAGCCGGCTAGCATCTGCACCGCCCGGCCGCTCGCGTTCATGAATCCCTGCGGCATCACCAGCCACGCACCGCCGCCCGCACCCAGCCGTCCGACCAGCGCCTGGAACTTGCCGTCTTTGCGCAGCGCGACACCCGATTGCAGGGCGAAGCGCTCCACCAGCCAGAAGCCGGCATTGTGGCGCGTGCGCTCGTACTCCTTGCCGGGGTTGCCCAGGCCGACAATGAGCCGGATCGACCCGGGACGAGGGGCGTCGGGCAAGGCCTACTTCTTCTCTTTCTTCTCGGCTTTGTCGGCGGCGGCCTTCTCGCCTGGCTTGGCAGCCGCCTTGTCGCCGGCAGGAGCCCCCTCCGCCGCTTTCTCCGGAGCGGCCTGCTCCGTGGTGGGCACTTCGGCCGCAGGCACGGCCTCGGCCGCCGCGGCTTCCTCCTCGGTGACCAGCACCGGCAGGATGACCGTCGCGACCACCGGATTCTCGCCCCGGTGAAGGACCGGCTCCACGCCCTTGGGAAGCTTCAGGTCCTTGACGTGAATCGAGTGCCCGATCGTGAGCGCGCCCATGTCGACCTCGATGTACTCGGGCAGGTCGTCAGGCAGGCAGCTGATGTCCAGCTCGTTGACCACGTGGTTCGGCACGCCGCCCTGCTCCTTCACCCCCGGCGAGACTTCCGCGTTGACGAAGTGCAGCGGCACCTTCATGTGGATCTTCTTGTCCTTCGACACGCGCTGGAAGTCGATGTGCTGCACATGCCCCCTCCAGGGGTGCATGTTGAACGCTCGCAGCAGCACCTGTTCGGGAGCGCCTTCCAGCTTCAGCGTCAGGATCGACGCATGGAACTTCTCGTTCGTGAGATGCTGGTAGAGCTCCTTGTGGTTGAGCTCGATGTTCACCGCGTCCTTGTCGCCGCCATAGACGATTCCCGGAACGCTGCCCGCACGGCGGAGACGGCGGCTCGCACCCGTCCCTTTCGCCTCGCGCTTTCTTGCGCTGATTTCGAATTTCATCACTAGACTCCTTGGGTTTTCCGCCGCTTCCGCGACCAGACAACGGCGGGGTTGGAAAAACTATTCGATAAAGAGGGAGCTGACCGAGTCCTCGGTGTAGATCCGCAGGATGGTTTCCGCGAGCAGGCCGGCGACCGACAGCGCACGGATCTTCCCGCAGGCGCGCGCATCCTCGCGCAACGGAATCGTGTCCGTCACCACCAGCTCGTCCATCGCCGACTCGGCGATGCGCGCCACGGCGTTGCCCGAAAGGACCGCGTGCGTGCAATAGGCGACCACTTTGGTCGCCCCTTCCGCCTTGAGCACCTCTGCCGCCTTGCAGAGGGTGCCCGCCGTGTCCACCATGTCGTCCATGATCACGCAGGTCCGGCCCCTGACCTCGCCGATCACGTTCATGACTTCCGAGACGTTGGCCTTCGGCCGCCGCTTGTCGATGATCGCGAGGTCCGATTCCAGCCGTTTCGCGAGCGCCCTCGCGCGCACCACGCCGCCCACATCCGGGGAGACGACAATGAGGTTCTCGTAGCGCTGTTTCCAGACATCCCCCAGCAGGACCGGGGCCGCGTAGATGTTGTCCACCGGCACGTCGAAAAACCCCTGGATCTGGTCGGCGTGCAGGTCCATGGTCAGCACGCGCGACACGCCCACCGACGTGAGCATGTTGGCCACCACCTTGGCGCTGATACCCACCCGCGCCGAGCGCGGGCGGCGGTCCTGGCGCGCGTAGCCGAAGTACGGCATCGCGGCCGACACGCGCGCGGCGGAGGAGCGCTTCAGCGCGTCCACCATCACCATCAGCTCCATCAGGTTGTCGTTGGTCGGCTGGCAGGTCGACTGCAGGACGAATACGTCCTTGCCCCGCACGTTCTCCATGATCTCGACCATCACCTCGCCATCGGAGAACTTGCCGACAATCGCGCGTCCCAGCGACATGTTGAGGTGCCGGGCGACGTCCTGCGCGAGGCGCGTATTGGCGTTGCCGGCGAAGACCATCAGGCGGTCCATCGCGGCGTGAGGCGTATGCGGATTCATGCGCGGACCGCGTCGGAAATGGCTGGGGCGCTAGGATTCGAACCTAGGAATGCCGGAATCAAAATCCGGTGCCTTAGACCAGCTTGGCGACGCCCCATCCGAAAACACCAGTTCACGTTTGAACCCAATCGAGCAGCGGGTGACGTTCCAGGCCGCGCGCGACGAAGCCCCGCATGGTCGCCGGCAGTTCCCCGAGCAGGACATCCGCTTCCTCCCGGCCCGCGAACTCCGCGAACACGCAGGCGCCCGATCCCGTCATGCGCGGAACGAAAGAGCCCGGCCGGCAATGCTTGATCAGCCACGCGAGATGTTCCGCGATGAGAGGGTATCGGCGCACCGCCACGGCCTGGAGATCATTGCGGCCCTGCCCCGACAAAAAGGGCGGTATTTTGAGCGGTTTCGAATCGCGTGTCAACGCGGGGTCCGAGAAGATTTCCTTTGTCGAAACCGACACTTGAGGCATCAAAACGAGGTACCAGGCGGGCCCCAAATCGATCGCGCCAAGGCGCTCGCCGACGCCTTCTCCCACGGCGTTGCGGCCATACAGGAAAAAGGGCACGTCCGCGCCCAGCGCCAGGCCGAGCTCCATCAGTTGCGCGCGGTTCAGGCCGCAGCCCCAGAGGCGGTTGAGAACCAGCAGGGTGGTGGCCGCGTCCGAGGAACCTCCGCCCAGCCCGCCCCCGACCGGCAGCCGCTTGTCGAGCGCGAGATCGGCGCCCGGCCGCGCACCCGTGCGCGATTGCAGGAGGCGCGCGGCGCGCACGCACAGGTTGTCTTCGCCAAACTCGCCGCCGAACCGTATCTCGCCGTCGGCGCGCGGGCGAATGCCCACGCGGTCACCCTCCTCGATCAGGCGAAACACGGTCTGCAGCTCGTGCATGCCCGCATTTGGTCCCGCGTCGCGCTGGCCGAGCACGTGCAGGAACAGGTTCAGCTTGCCCGGCGCGGGAAACCACTCGAGCGTCGGATCTACTTCCATTCCGAGACCGCGACGCGCAGCTCGAGCCCGGGATAGGTCAGCCTGAGCCGGGACGGATTGGCGCCCGTGTATTCCTGGTACTCGACCAGCCAGCCGGACTGCTCGAGCTCCTCGAGCCGTCCCGCCGCGTTGGCCCGCTGGCGCGTCGGCGCAGGTGCGGGCGCGCCGGCCGCGCGGCCGCGCACCCAGTCGGCAAGACCGAGTAGCGGCAGTCGAAAGCCGAGTACCTGTTCGGTGAGAGATTCCGCGTCGCCGGCGCGATACTCGCGTCCGTCCTGGGTCGTCAGCGTGATCTCGTCGCCCGCGCGCACCAGTCTGGCGATACCCTGCCCGAACGGGGTCGTCAGCAGCATTTCGTCGCTGCGAGGGCCATGTCGCCAGGCGACGTTTCCGCTGCCCGCGTCATCGCGGTAACGCACCGCGATGCGTCCCGACAGCTCGAACTCGACGTCGCCGGCCGGAGCCGACAGCTGCGGCGCAGCGCATGCTGCGAGCATGGACAGCGCGGCAATCGCGGCGGCACCGCCTGCGCCCCTCACGGCGACGATCCGCCTGCCGCCCGAGGATCAGGGATTGAAGCGCTTGACGGTCTTCTGCAGCGATTCATTCTCCGGGCTCGTCTTCAGCGCCTCCTGCCAGATGCGGCGCGCCTCGTCGCGCTGGCCGAGCTCCCACAGCACCTCGCCCAGATGTGCGCCGATCTCGCCGTCCGGCCGCCCCTGCCAGGCACGCCGCAGCTGCACCTCCGCGCCCTTCAGGTCGCCCATGCGGTACAGCACCCAGCCCATCGAGTCGATGATGAAGTAATCGTCCGGCGCGAGTTCGAGCGCCTTTTCGATGAGCTTCTTCGCCTCGGGCAGGCGAATGTTGCGGTCGGCCAGGGAATAGCCCAGGGCGTTGTAGGCGTGCGCGTGGTCGGGCCGGAGCTGGATCAGGCGCACGAGGCTGGACTCGAGCACGTCGAATCGGTCGATCTTCTCGGCCGTCAGCGCGTAGTCGTACATGAGATCGGTCTGGTCCGGGCTCTCGGCCAGCGCGCCGCCGAGCAGGTCAAAGGCCTCCCTGTTCATGCTCGCCTCGCGCAGCAGTTGCGCCTCGGCCACCAGCAGCTGCACGCGCTGCGCCTCGTTCTGCGCGCCGGCGTTGCGCAGGTAGGTGCGCGCCTCCCCCAGCTTGCCCTGCTTGGCCATGGCGTTGGCGGTCCGCACTCTCGCCGGCACCACGTAGTCGCCGCGCTGGATGGTTCCGTACCAGTCGATCGCGCCAGCCCAGTTCTTCCTCTCTTCGGCGATCTGGCCGAGCGTGTAGCGGACCGCGTTCGGATCGCGGTAATTGAGCTCCAGCAGGCGCTTCATGCTGGACTCCGAAGTCGCGAAATCCTTCAGCTGGAAAGCGAGAAGGCCCACCGCGTACAGCGCGTCGGCATCATCCTTGAACCGGCCGAGGATGTCGGCGAATTGGCGGCCTGCCTCCTCGGCCCGCTTGTCCAGCACCAGGAGCCGCGCGTAGTTGAGGCGCACGTCGCGCGAGCCGGGGTACTTCTCGAGAAATGCGGCCAGCCGCTTGGCGGCCTCGGCGGGCGAGCGCCTCTGCAGGAGCTGCGCCTCGGACAGTACCGCCAGCTCCCAGTCCGGCTTGAGCGCGACCGCGCGCTGCAGCTCGGCAAGGGCGAGCGCCTCGTCCTTCGCGGCCGTAGCCGCCTGCGCGACCGCAAAGTGCGCCTGCGGCAGGTCAGGGTATCTCGCGGCCAGCTGGCGCACGAGGCGCAGGTACGCGGCCGGATCCGCGCTGCTGCCGAGCAACCTTCCCATCTGCATGAACCCGTTCGGCGCCGCGTTCGCGTCCGTGGAGAGGAGCTTCGCCAGATAGGGCTCCGTATCCTCGACGCGCTTCGCGTTGACCAGCAGGACGACCACCGTCTGCAGCGCCTGCGGGGAGGCAGGGTCGGTCTCCTGCCAGATGCGGGCCGCCTCGAGCGCGGCTTCGGGCATGCGAGCGAAATTCGCGATCTCCACCGCGCGGCGCGCCACGCGCGGGTCGCGCGTGCGCCTGGCGAGATCCAGGTAGGTCTGCGCGGCGAAGCCGGGACTGCCGCGCTGCGTGGCGATCTCGCCCAGCAGGAAGTCGTACAGGAGCGGCTCGGTCAGCTCCTGAGGCGGCAGGTTGGCAGGCGGCTTGTACGCCGGCTCGGCGGCGGCCGCAGGCTCGTCATCGTCGTCGGGATCCTGCGCCTGTTGGGCGCGCGCTGCGCCTGTGAAGGCCGCGGCGGCGAAAAGCCCGGCTACCAGCATCGCCTGGAATCGGGTTGGAGAGAGCATGGGGCAGGCAGTGTAGGTATATTTGGTGCTGCGCACAAGACGATCCACCCAGCGTCCGGCAATGCCTGAACTCCCCGAAGTCGAAGTAACCCGAAGAGGGATCGAGCCACACGTGCTCGGCCGCAGGATTTCCTCGGTCACGGTGCGCGAGCCGCGGCTGCGCTGGCGCGTGCCGCCCGCAGTGCGCGCGCTCGCCGGGCGCCAGGTGCGCGCGGTCAAGCGGCGAGGCAAATACCTGCTCCTCGATTGCGGCGACGGTCACCTGATCCTGCACCTCGGCATGTCGGGCAGCCTGCGCCTCGTCGCTCCGGACGTGGCGCCCGGAAAGCACGACCATGTCGATCTTCGCTTCGGGCGGCAGGTCCTGCGACTGCGCGATCCGCGCCGATTTGGCGCGCTTCTCTGGACCAAGGATCCGCCGGAGGCCCACCCGCTGCTTCGCCATCTCGGCCTCGAGCCCCTGTCCGGCGACCTCGACGGGCCTAGGCTGCATTCGCTCACCCGTGCGAGCCGCGTGCCGATCAAGCCCTTCTTGATGGACGGCCGACGCGTGGTCGGCGTCGGCAACATCTATGCATCCGAGAGCCTGTTTCTCGCCGGCATCGCGCCGCGCAAGCGGGCAGACCGCCTCTCGGAACAGAGCTGCGCGCGCCTTGCGGAGGCGATCAAGCGCACGCTGCACGCGGCCATCCGGTCCGGCGGCTCCTCGCTGCGCGATTTCGTGGGCACCGACGGCGTATACGGCTGCTTCCAGCTGCGCGCGTGGGTCTACGATCGCGACGGTCAGGAATGCAGGAAATGCGGCGGCGTCATCCGCCGCATCGTGCAAGCGCAACGGGCGACCTACTATTGCCCCGCCTGCCAGCGCTGAGCGGGCCTAGCCGCCGCCCGCCTTCAGCTTCGCCGCCAGCCTCGCGCGCACCGAGGGGTGCACGAACTTCGAGACATCGCCGCCAAAGGACGCGATCTCCCGCACCAGGGTCGCCGAGATGAACATGTGCTGCTCTCCCGGCGTGAGGAAGATCGTCTCCATGTCGGGGTACAGGTCGCGATTCATGCCGGCGAGCTGGAACTCGTACTCGAAGTCCGATACCGCGCGCAGGCCGCGCAGGGCGACGCGCGCGTCCTGCTGGCGCATGAAGTCGCTCAACAGGCCGGAGAACCCGACCACAGTCAGGTTCTTCACGTCCGCGAGAACTTCCCTGGCGATGGCAATCCGCTCCTCCAGCGTGAAGAAGGTGCGCTTGGCGCGGCTGTCGGCGATCCCGAGCACGAGCGAGCCGAACAGCCGGCTTGCGCGGCGCACGAGGTCCTCGTGGCCGCGCGTCAGCGGATCAAACGTTCCCGGGTATACCGCCCTGGTCATCTCCGTCCCATCGTAGCAACTGGTAGCTCACCTGACCGGCCCTCGCCCGCTTCAATTCCACCCACGGCGCCGGCACGGCGACCGGCGCATCCGATTCCACGTACACGCGCGCCCCCGGCTGCAGGCGCGGCGGCAGCTTCTCGAGCAGGGCCGGCACCGCATTCTGCCTGAACGGCGGATCGAGGAAAACCACGTCGAACCGGGCCGGCTCGCGCGCAAGGAAGGCAGCCGCGTCGCCGGCGACGATGCGCACCTCCGCCGCGCCGAGCTCGGCGCGGCTGCGCTCGAGACCTGCGCGCACTGCGCGGTCCGCCTCGACCATCACCACCCGCGCCGCGCCGCGCGACGCCGCTTCGAAGCCGAGCGCGCCGCTGCCTGCGAACAGATCGAGGCAGGCCAGCCCGGGCATCGACTGTCCCAGCCAGTTGAACAGCGTTTCCCGCACGCGATCCGGCGTCGGTCGCAGCCCGGGATGCGCGGCAACGCGCAGCAGGCGGCTGCGGTATTTCCCGCCGATGATGCGCACCTTTCCTGCGCCGCCGCGCGCGGCGTGGCCCGGAATGCCTTTGCTAGAATTCACGCATCCATGTTAGCAGCGGCTTCCTGGGCAGCGCGCCTGAAGGCAGGGCTCGCGCGCACGCGCGAAGTGCTGAACACCGACGTGGGCGAGCTGCTCGCCCGCCGCAGGATCGACGAATCGCTCTTCGAGGAGCTCGAAAGCGCGCTGCTGCTGGCGGACTGCGGTGTCGAGGCGACGCGCTCGCTGATTGACGAGCTGCGCAGGCGCGCAAAGGCCGAGCGCATCGAGGATGGCGCGGCGCTGAAGGCGGCGTTCAAGGCGGCGCTTCTCGAGCGCCTGCGGCCGCTCGAGGGAAAGCTCGATTTCACCGCGCACAAGCCCTGCGTGATCATGGTCGCGGGAGTGAACGGCGCTGGCAAGACCACGTCGATCGGCAAACTCGCCAAGTGGCTGCAGGGCCAGGGCGCGAGCGTGCTGCTCGCCGCCGGCGATACCTTCCGCGCGGCGGCGCGCGAACAGCTGTCCGCATGGGGCGAGCGCAACGGCGTGCCGGTGATCGGCCAGCAAGGCGGCGACCCGGGTGCGGTCGTGTTCGACGCGGTCGGCGCGGCGCGCGCGCGCGGCACGGATGTGCTCATCGCCGATACTGCGGGCCGGCTGGCGACGCAGCTGCATCTGATGGAAGAAATCCGCAAAGTGAAGCGCGTGCTCGCGAAGGCGCTGCCCGGGGCGCCGCACCAGACGCTGCTCGTGCTGGATGCGGGCACCGGGCAGAACGCCATCGCGCAGGTGAAGGCCTTCGACGAAGCGCTGGGGCTGAGCGGGCTTCTGCTGACCAAGCTGGATGGCAGCGCCAAGGGCGGCGTGGTCCTGGGCATCGCGCACGCGCGCGCCGGCAAACCGGGCGCGAGGCCCATCCCGCTGCTCTTCGTGGGAGTCGGCGAGGGCATCGACGATTTGCGGCCTTTCGCCGCGGCCGAATTCGTGGAGGCGCTGGTTGATTAGCTTTTCGGCCGTCGCCAAACGCTACGCCGGCGGGCACGAGGCGCTCAAGGGCGTCAGTTTCAGCATCGCGCAGGGGGAATTCGTTTTCATCGCCGGGCACTCCGGTGCCGGCAAGTCGACGCTCCTCAAGCTGATCCCGGCCATCGAGCGTCCAAGCAGCGGGGCAGTGCTGGTCAATGGGCAGAACGTCGGCTCGCTGCAGCGCGCTGCCCTGCCCTACCTGCGGCGCAACCTGGGAATCGTGTTCCAGGACCAGAAGCTGCTCTACGACCGCAGCGTGTTCGACAACGTGCTGCTGCCGCTTGCGTTCAGCGACTTCGACAGCCGGGAGGCCGCCAAGCGCGTGCGCGCATCGCTGGACAAGGTCGGCCTGCTCGCTCGCGACAAGGCCTATCCCGTGCAACTGTCGGGCGGGGAACAGCAGCGCCTCGCGATCGCGCGCGCGGTGGTGAACCGGCCGGCGGTGCTGATCGCAGACGAGCCTACGGCGAACCTGGACGCCGCTTCCGCGGTGGAAATCCTCGAGATCTTCGCCGCGTTCAACCAGGTCGGCGTCACCGTGCTGGTCGCGACGCACGACGAAGCGCTCATCGCGCGCTTCGCGAGGCGCGTCCTGCGCCTCGCGCGCGGCAGCGTCGTCGATTGATCATGCGCCGATGAGCCCGCACGCATGAAAAGCTGGCTGCGGCAGCACAGGCAGGCGCTGGCTGCGGCGTTGCGCAAAATCGCGGCGCACAAGCCCGCGGCGGCGCTCAACGCGCTGGTCATCGGCATCGCGCTGGCACTGCCGGCCGGTGGCTACGCCCTTCTCGACAGCCTGCGGGCCGTCACCGGCGGCAGCGCCATCGAGCCGCGCTTGTCGGTGTTTCTTCGAGTCGAGGCGACGCGCGCCGACGCCGAAGCGCTCGCCGCGAAGCTCAAGGGCGACGCTCGGGTGCGGGAGGTCCGCTTCGTGCCGCGCGAGCAGGCGCTCAAGGAGCTGCAGACGGTCGAAGGGCTGGCCGAAGTGGCCGCGGCGCTGGGCGCGAATCCCCTGCCGGATGCGCTCGTGCTGCGGCCGAAGTCGGGCGAGCCTGCCGATCTGGAGGCCCTGGCGGCCGCCCTGCGCACGCTGCCGGCGGTGGGCGTGGTGCAGGCAGACGCGGCCTGGGCGCGCCGGCTGAGCGCGCTCGCGGGAACGGCGCGTCTCGCGATCGCGCTGCTCGCCGCCTTGCTGGCCTTCGGCCTGGTGGCAATCACCTTCAACACCATCCGCCTGCAGATCCTTACGCAGCGCACGGAGATCGAGCTCGCCAAGCTGATCGGCGCTACCGACTCGTTCATTCGGCGTCCCTTCCTCTACTTGGGGGCCCTGCAGGGCGTTGCCGGAGGGCTGGTGGCGCTGGCGATCCTCTGGGGCAGCTTCTCTGCCCTCAACGTTGGAGTGGCCGAGCTCGCAGCGAGTTACGGGTCGGCCTTCCGCCTGGCCGCGCTCGCGCTTGGGGACGCGCTCGCCCTTGCCCTCTTTTCCGGTGGCCTTGGGTGGCTGGGAGCTTATTTATCAGTGAGCAAATACTTACTTGAAATAGAGCCTAGATAAAGGATTGTGAACCAGTTCTGGAGGGAACCTCGAGCCTATTTAGCACTCAAAGAACTGGAGTGCTAAACTTGACCCAACGAAGGAGTTCATCCATGCAACCCGCGATGGCCATGCCGATCAGCCTGCCGATCCCGGCATCGGCAGGAAGTCTCGAGGCCTATATCCAGGCCGTGAATCGGATCCCGATGCTGAGCGCCGAGCGCGAGCGGGCATTGGCCCTGCGCCTGCGCGAGCACAACGACCTCGCCGCGGCGCGCGAATTGGTGCTCTCGCATCTCCGGCTGGTAGTGGCGGTCGCACGCGGGTACCTGGGCTACGGGCTGCCGCACGCCGACCTGATCCAGGAAGGCAACGTCGGCCTGATGAAAGCGGTCAAGCGCTTCGACCCGGCGCGCAACGTGCGCCTCGTCTCCTTCGCGATCCACTGGATCAAGGCCGAGATCCACGAATACGTGCTGCGCAACTGGCGGCTGGTCAAGGTCGCCACCACCAAGGCGCAAAGGAAGCTGTTCTTCAACCTGCGCTCGATGCGACAGGGACTGGCGCCCCTCAGCTCGGACGAGGTCGCGCGGCTGGCCGCGGAACTGAAGGTCAAGCCGGAGGAAGTGACCGAGATGGAAACCCGGCTCGCGGGCCGCGACACGGCGCTCGATGCCGACGACAGCGAGGAGGGCGCGTATGCGCCGTCGCAGTGGCTCGCCGCCGACGCGGACGCCGAGCCCTCGCGCGTGCTGGAACGGGAGCAGGACCTGAGGCTTCAATCCGACGGCTTGCGGCAGGCGCTTGCCGCGCTGGATGCGCGCAGCCGGCGCATCATCGAAGCGCGCTGGCTGAAGGAAAAGGACGCGGCCACGCTGCACGACCTCGCGGCCGAGTTCAAGGTCTCCGCCGAGCGGATCCGCCAGCTGGAGGCGAAGGCGCTGGCCAAGATGAAGCAGGGCATGCAGGCAATGGACGCCCCGCGCGCCCTGCCCGCCCCAGCCGCCTAGAAAAAGACTAGCGCCCCTCTTTCAGCAGCGTTCGCAGGTCCTGCGCGAGGTCCTCGGCGAGGCGTTCGTGGCGCACCAGCAGGCGAAGCCTGCCTTGGTCGTCGATTACGTAAGTCTGCCCGCTGTGATCGACGGTGTATGCACCCGGCGCACTGCCCTGGCGCCTCTCGTAGAAGATCTTGAATTCCTTCGCGGCGCGCTGGATCGCCGCAGGATCGCCTGTCAGGCCGAGAAAGCGCGCGTCGAACGCCGGGACGTACTTCGAGAGAACCTCGGCCGTGTCGCGTTCCGGATCCACGGTGACGAACAGGACCTGCACCCGCGCGGCGTCCGTCCCGAGCGCCTTCATCGCCGCAGCCGTCTCGGCGAGCGTGGTCGGGCAAATGTCCGGGCAATGCGCGTAGCCGAAGGACAGCACGACCAGCTTGCCGCGAAAGTCGGCGAGCGTGCGCGGCTTGCCATCGTGCGCGGTGAGCGAGAGCTCCTTGCCGAAATTGGCGCCGGTGATGTCGGTGCTGCGGAACTTCGGGCCGTCCGGGCTGCAGGACGCGAGCAGCGCCAGCCCCAGCGCGGCAAAACTAGAGCGCCAGGTAATGATCAACGAGTAGCGCTGCGAAGAGCGCGGCCAGGTACAGGATCGAATAGCGAAAGCTGCGGCGCGCGAGCTGGTCGCTGTAGGCGGTGACGATTCGCACCGCGTAGCCGACGTAGACCAGGCCGAGCGCGGCCGCCGCGCACAGGTAGACCCATCCGCTCATGCGCACGGCATACGGCAGCAGCGAGACGCCGAACAGGATCAGGGTGTAAAGCAGGACCTGCAGGCGGGTGTAGTCCTTGCCGTGGGTGACCGGAAGCATCGGCACGCCGGCCCTCGCGTAGTCCTCGGTGCGGTAAAGCGCCAGCGACCAGAAGTGAGGCGGCGTCCAGGCGAAGATGATCAGGAACAGCAGGAGCGCCTCGGTCGTCACTTCGCCCGTCACCGCCGCCCAGCCCAGGACCGGCGGCATCGCCCCGGAGGCGCCGCCGATGACGATGTTCTGCGGCGTGAGCGGCTTGAGGACTACCGTGTAGACGACCGCGTAGCCGACGAAGGTCGCCAGCGTGAGCCACATCGTCAGCGCATTCACGAAATGCACCAGCAGCCACAGGCCGAAGCCTCCCACGACGCCTGCGAACACCACTGTCTCCAGAGAGGTCAGCTCGCCGCGCGGCAGCGGCCGCCAGTCGGTGCGCCGCATGCGTGCGTCGATCTTCTGCTCGACCAGGCAGTTGACCGCGGCAGCGGCGCCCGCCACCAGCGCGATGCCCGCCGTCGCCGCCGCCAGGATCTGCAGCGGCACCATACCCGGGGTCGCGAGCAGCATGCCGATCACCGCCGTGAACACGATCAGGGACACCACGCGCGGCTTGGTCAGCGCGTAGAAGGACCGCGCCCGGTGCAGCAGGGGGCGCAATGCGGAATTGGAAAGGAGTTCAGTGCTCAAGCTGCGGGATTCTATCTCAGCCGAAGCTGGAAGCGCGCAACAGGCGCTGCAGGTCCTTGATGACGCGAGTCGGATCCGGATCGCGCGGAAAGCGCATCATGAGGTTGCCCAGCGGATCCACCAGGTAAATGTGGTCGGTCACGGACCGTTCCGCCGGAAAGCCCGTGCCGACCGGCGCAGGCGCAACGACCGTGCCCTCGATCGCGGCGAGCAGTTCCGCACGCGGCGCCGCCGCGTCGGTGACCAGCCACAGGCGCGCCACGCGCGGCATCTCCCGGCCCTGCGCGCGCCGGACCTGGCGCATGAAATAGAGCTTGCGCTCGCAGCCGGCGTCGCAGGCGCCGCCGTCGAACTGCACGAGCACCCACTTTCCCTTAAGCTCGCCCGCCGCCGGCAGCGCCGCCGGCCGGGGTGCAAGCAACGTGCCGTAGTTGCCCGAAGTACCGGGCGCGAGATCGAGCCACCAGATCAGCCAGCTCGCGGCGACCGGCAGCGCGAAGAACGCGGCCAGCAGGGCGAGCCGGACACGCGCGCGCCGCCAGCCCTCAGGCGCGCCGTTTTTCTCGTTTGACATTCAGGACCACCAGAAGGACCACGGAAAGGATGGAGAGCGAATACCACTGCAGCGCGTACATCTCGTTCTTCTCCGCGCCCGCGCCCGCCGGCGACCAGTCGCGCACCAGGCCGTCGTCCAGTGCCGAGTGCTGCTCGAACACCCAGGATTCGAGAGGGATCTTGTACAGGGCGGCGAACTCCTCGACCGTCACATTCTGCTTCACCGGTCCGGCAGCCGGCGTTCCGGTCGCCTCGTAAGCGCGCGCAAAGTGCGCCTGCCGGACGCCTTCCAGCGTCACCGCCCCGGAGGGCGTCCGAAAGTCGGGCAGCAGCTCCCTGCGATCCTTCAGCGCGACCCAGCCGCGGTTGACGAGCACGTGTTTGCCGGTGTCCGCGATCCGCAGCGGCTGCACGACGTGGTATCCCGGGCGGCCGCGGTGCAGCTTGTTGTCCAGCAGTACCGTGAACTGCGGCAGGAATTCCCCCTTGAGGACGACCCTTTGCACCGAGGCCGCGGCAGAGCGCTTCTCCACAGCCCTGCCGGACTGCCAGTTGCCGAGCAGCACGCCGGCTGCGCACCCTGCCGCCGCGAGCGCGACTGCCCACCAGGGGGGGCGAAACCGCGGGGAGTCCGGCATCAGGCGCTCAGGCTACACTTCGCGCCGTGATGCGCTACGTGGTGATCGCCGTGCTGCTGATGATCGTCGCGAGCCTGGGCTCGGCGATGTTCTTCATGATGCACGATCGGGGCAATTCGAAGCGCATGGTGAAGGCGCTCGCGATCCGTGTCGGGTTGTCGGTCGCGCTTTTCGCGTTCCTAATGCTGGGCTACTACTTCGGACTGTTCCCGAACCGGCACCTATAGCCAGTAGACGAAGATGAACAGGCCGAGCCAGACGACGTCGACGAAATGCCAGTACCAGGCCACGCCCTCGAACGCGAAATGGTGCTCCGGCTTGAAGTGACCGGCGAGGCAGCGGAACCAAATCACCAGCAGCATGATCGCGCCGCAAGTCACGTGAAAGCCGTGAAAGCCGGTCAGCATGAAGAAG
>JAYRND010000396.1:0-7836 GCA_041904885.1 Burkholderiales bacterium | reverse complement strand
GGCCGGGCGAACTCCTGCAGCGCCACGGCATCCCCGTGCTGCACGACGCGCCCGAGGTGGGCGAGCAGCTCCAGGACCATTTCTACGGGCGCACTTTCTGGCGCTGCAACAAGCCGATCACGCTCAACGACGACATGGCGACCCCATTCCGCCAGGCGAAGATCGGTCTGCAGTGGCTCCTTTTCAAGCGCGGGCCGCTCACCATCGCGGCCGGCTACGCGGCGGCCTTCGTGCGCACGCGCCCCGGGCTGAAGCGCCCCGATGCGCAGATCTACTTCATCAACTTCTCCACCGCCAAGCGCGGCGGCGTGCTGCACCCGTTTTCCGGGTTCACGTTGTCCATCTCGCAGCTGCAGGTCGAGTCGCGCGGCTCGGTGCGCATTCGCTCAGCCGACCCGGTGGATCCGCCGGCGATCCGCTACAACTACCTCGCCACCGAGAACGACCGCCGCGTGATGATCGAAGGCCTGCGCACCATCCGCCGCATCGCCGCGGCGAAGCCGCTCGCCGACTACATCGTGCGCGAGGAGCTTCCCGGCGCCCAGGCGCAGACCGACGACGAACTGCTCGCCTTCTGCCGCGACAACGGCGACACCGTGTTCCACCCCACCTCGACCTGCCGCATGGGCACCGACGAGCGCTCGGTGGTGGATTCCCAGCTGCGCGTGCGGGGCCTTGCGGGCCTGCGCGTGGTGGACGCCTCGGTGATGCCGGCGGTGGTCTCGGGCAACACCAACGCCGCGGTCATCGCCATTGCCGAGAAAGCAGCCGACCTGATACAGTCCGCCGCAAGAGGAGGAACCCCATGACGCATCGCACCATCGTCGCCGCGGCGGCCGTCGCCGCACTTTCGTTCGGCAGCGCGCAGGCGCAGCAAAAGGAAATCAAGGTCGGCGTGATCTACGACTACACCGGCGCCTTCGCCGCCGGCGGCTCGGAGGCGGCCGGCCTCGGCACCAAGATCGCCATCGACATGATCAACGAGAAGGGCGGCGTCGAGGGCTACAAGATCGTGCCGCTCTATGCCGACGCGCAGTCGAAGACCGAAGTGGCGATCAACGAGATGACGCGCCTGCTCGACCAGGAGAAGGTGAACCTGATCATGGGCGTGTATTCGAGCGCGCACTGCGTGCCGATGGCGCAGCGCGTGGACGCGGCCAAGAAATTCATGTGGGCCAACGTCTGCGTCGCCTCCAGCGTGTTCAAGGACAAGAAGCTCTCCTACGTGTTCCGGCCGCAGGTGCACTCCGACCAGTTCGGCGAGGCCTCCTGCTCCTACATTGCCGAGAACGCGAAGGAGAAGCTCGGCATGGACGTGAAGAAGGTCAAGGTCGCGATCATCTATGAGGACGGCCCCTACGGCGCCGGCGTCGCGCAGGGCAACGAGGCCAAGTGCAAGTCGCTCGGCATGGACGTGGTGCTGAAGGAAGGCTATGCCGCCAGCGCGCCCGACCTCTCCAGCCTCGTGACCAAGCTCAAGCGCGCGCGCGCCGACATCCTGCTGCACACCGGCTACAACCCGGACATCACGCTGTTCCTGCGCCAGTCGCGCGAGCAGGGCCTGAAGTTCAAGGGCATCATCGGCCACGGCGCGGGCTACGGCCAGATCGGCAAGCTGATGGAGACCTTCGGCACCGACGTGAACTACTTCTTCAACGTCGACCCTGTGGCGGCGCAGCTGCTCGATCCCAAGACCCTCAAGCCGGGCCTGGGCGACCTCACCAAGGAGATGGTCAAGCGCTACCAGGCGCAGAAGGGTCCGAACGACGTGCCGCCGCACGCCTCGATGGGCTTCAACCAGTCCTGGATCCTGTTCACCGACGTGCTGCCGCGCGCCATCAAGAAGCACGGCGGCATCGACCCGGAGGCGCTGCGCAAGGCTTCCCTCGAGACCGACATCCCGGTGGGCGGGACGATCCAGGGCTACGGCGTCAAGTTCTTCCCGCCCGGCTCGCCGATGTCCGGCCAGAACGAGCGCTCCTCGCCCGTGGTGATGCAGTACGTCAACGGACGCACCTACATCGCCTGGCCGAAGGCCATCCGGACGACCGACCCGATCTTTCCTTTTCCCAAGGGCCACCCCTACGGGCAGTAAGGAAGGTGCTTGAAGTCCAGGGGCTGACCAAGCGCTTCGGCGGCTTCGCGGCGGTCTCGAACGTCTCGTTCCGGCTCGAGGAAGGCGAAATCCTTGGCCTGATCGGGCCGAACGGGTCGGGGAAGAGCACCACGTTCAACGTCATCGCGGGCCTGTACGCGCCCAGCGGCGGCTCGGTGCGCCTGAAGGGCGAAGAGATCGGCGGACTGCTGCCTGCGGCGATCTGCCACAAGGGCATTGCGCGCACTTTCCAGATACCGCGGCCGTTCCGCAAGCTTTCGATTCTGGACAACGTGGCGCTGGCGGCCTTCTATGGCCAGGGTTCGCATCCTTCGCGGGAAAAAGCGAACGAGCTCGCGCGCGCGGCGCTCGATCTCGTCAAGCTGCCCGAGGGCAGCGTCGACGGCCTGGGCGCCGCGGGCCTGAAGAAGCTCGAGCTTGCGCGCGCTCTCGCCACGCAGCCGAAGATCCTGCTCGCCGATGAGTCGCTCGGCGGCCTGGACGAGAGCGAGATGAACCAGGCTGCCGACATGCTGGCGGCGATCCGCAGGGAGCGCGGCATCACCATCATCTGGGTCGAGCACATCATGGGCGCGCTGATGCGCGTGGTGGATCGCTGCATCGTGCTCGACCATGGCGAGGTGATCGCGCAGGGCAAGCCGGCCGAGGTGGCGCACGACCCGAAGGTGATCGAGGTGTACCTCGGCACCGACGCCGCCGACGTGCAGAAGACCGTGGCCGACAGGGCATCCTGATGCTTTCGATCCGCGACCTTTCCGCCGGCTACGGCTCCTTCCAGGCCCTCTTCGGCGTGTCGCTGGAAGTGAAGGCCGGCGAATCGGTGGCGGTGATCGGCCCGAACGGCGCCGGCAAGACGACGCTGCTGCGCGCGATCTCCAAGCTGATCGACCCGGGCGCGGGCGAGCTGACGATGGAAGGCAAGTCGCTCAGGGAGGTGCCCGCGCACGAGGTGATCGCGCACGGCATCTCGCAGGTGCCGGAGAACCGGCGCCTGTTTCCGCGCCTCACCGTCGAAGAGAACCTGAAGATGGGCGCCTATGTCGCACGGGAAAAATTTGCTTCCCATCTCGAGCAGGTCTTTGCACTTTTCCCCAGATTGAAGGAAAGGCGGAACCAGCTGGCCGGCACGCTCTCGGGCGGCGAGCAGCAGATGTGCGCCATCGGCCGCGCGCTGATGTCGGGGCCCAAGCTGCTGCTGCTGGATGAGCCCTCGGCGGGCCTCGCGCCGGTGGTAGTGCAGTCCATCTTCGATCTGGTGAGGAAGCTCTGCACGCAGGGCTACACGGTGCTGATTGTCGAGCAGAACATCCGCCAGGTCCTGAAGGTGGTGGACCGCGCCTACCTGCTGGAAACCGGCCGCATCAAGTCGAGCGGCACCTCCGCGGAGCTGCTCGCCTCGGATGAAATCCGGAAGGCCTATCTCGGGATCTAGCACATGGAAATATTTGACATCTTCCTGCTGGAAGCGGTGCTGAACGGGATCCTGCTCGGCGGGCTGCTGGCGCTGCTCTCGCTCGGCCTGAACCTCATTTTCGGCGTCATCGACGTGGTCTGGATCTGCTACGCCGAGATGATCATGATCGGCATGTACACGGTCTGGCTGCTGCACGTGAAGTACGCCTGGCCGCTCCTGCTGGCGATGGCCGCGGGCGTCGGCGTGGTGGCGCTGCTGGGCGCGCTGCTGCACCGCTTCGTGATCCGGCCGGTGCTTGCCGCAGAGCCGATCAACCAGCTGCTGGTGACCGGCGGGGTGCTTTTTTTCCTGCAGGCGGCGGCGACTCTCGCCTTCGGCATCGAGTTCCGCAACCTGGGCGTGAAGATGGCGCCGCTCGCGCTTGGCGAAATGTCCTTCTCGATGCCGCGCCTGATCGCCTTCGCGGTGGCGGTGGCCGGCGTCGCCGGCACCTGGCTGTTCCTGTCGCGCACCTATATCGGCACAGCGATCCGCGCCATCAGCCAGGACCGCCAGATCATGCCGCTGATGGGCGTGGACGCGAACCGCATCTTCACCGTCACCTCGGCGCTGGGCGGTGGCCTGGCGGGCCTGGGCGCCTGCCTGCTGGTGCTGCAGTACGACATCCACCCAGCGATCGGCCTGTCGTTCGGCCCGATCACGTTCCTGATCTGCGTGCTGGGGGGGCTGGGCAACATGCTGGGCGGGCTCGTCGCCGCGTTCATCTTCGCGCAGTTCATCTCGGTGGGCGGCTTCTTCTTCGCCATCGAGTGGGGCTACGTGATCGCGTTCCTGTTCTTCATCGCGGTGATGTTCTGGCGCCCGCAGGGCATCCTGGGGGGCAAGTGAAATGAGGGCGGCCGCGCTCATCGCCCTGGCGCTGGCGGCGGTGCCGTTTTTCGGCCCGGGCAACTACCCGATGCACCTGGTGATCATGTGCCTGCTGTGGGGCTACGTGTACACCAGCTGGTCGATCATGGGACGCCTGGGGCTGGTGAGCTTCGGCCACGGCGCCTTCCTCGGCCTCGGCGCCTATTCGGTCGTGATGCTGTGGAACCTGTTCGGCATCTCGCCCTGGCTGGGCGCGGTGGTCGGCGTGCTGGCCTCGGTGGTGGTGGCGCTGATCATCGGCATCCCCTGCTTCCGCTTCAAGATCGTCGGGCACTATTTCGCGCTGGTGACGCTGGCCCTCTCCGAAGTCACGCGCCTGATCATCGTCGCGCTGCGCGACCAGACCGGCGGGTCGCTGGGCGCGACGCCCAACACCGCGCTCGCGCAGGGCAACACCTGGTCGCTGGGCGCGCTGCAGTTCTCCGAGAAGGTCGTCTGGTTCTACGCGATCCTCGCCTTCTGGCTCGCCGCACTGTGGGTGTGGGCGCGCGTGGACCGCAGCATGACGCGGCTCGCGCTGGAGGCGATCAGCCAGGAGGAGGACGCCGCCGCCTCGATCGGCATCAACGTGACGCGCTCCAAGCTCTTCGTCACGCTCATCTCGGCGGTGATGACCAGCGTCGGCGGCGTGCTCTACGCGCAATACCAGCTCTACATCAACCCCGAGACCGTCTCCGGCATCGGCATCTCGCTGCAGATGGTGTTCGGCGTCATCGCCGGCGGCATGTTCGTCATGCTCGGGCCCACGGTCGGCGCTGTGTTCACCCTGCTCCTGCAGGAAGGGCTGCGGCTCGCGCTCGGCGACGCGTTCAAGCAGTTCCCGGCGCTCGACCTGGCCATCTACGGCCTGATGCTGGTGCTGTTCATCATCTACATGCCGAAGGGAATCCTCGGCGCGGCGTTGGAAGCCTGGGAAAAGCGGAAACGGCGCGGCGCCGTGCCGCCTAGGGAAGCACCCGCTCCACGCTGACCCCGCGCAGGTCCATCTCGAACTCGAGGCCCTCGATCGGCGGCCGGCAGTAGTGGCGCGTGACGGTGCTGGGCTGCACCTGCTTCTGGATCCGCGGAATCAGCTCGTGGATGTCGTGCACCGTGTAGACCTGCGACACGGTCGCGTGCTTCCAGCCCACGCCCAGGCCGTCCATGCGCGACTCCATCATATCGAGAACCCAATCGCACTTGCGCTTCAAGCCGGCGCCGGAGAGGTCGCCGCGCGCGACGATGTCCTCGGGAAACCGCCCGCCCTCGGGCCACTCGCCGCTTCCCGCGACCACGAACGAGCCGCTGCGGCTGGAGGGCACGGTGTAGCAGAAGGCGTGGAAACACGGCTCGGCCGGCCCGCCGGGGTCGGGCGCGACGTTCGAGCGCGCGACCGGGTTCCTGCCGTCGCGGTACAGGCGCCATTTTTCCAGCACGTCGACGTAGCCCTTGTTGAACTCGCGGAAGCCCTCGAAGGAGAAAGGCCTGGGCGAGCGCAGCTCGGCGGCGCAGAGCGCGGTGGTCGGGCGGTTCTGCGCGCCGAGGAACTGGGCGATCCTGCGGAAGCCCTCGGCCACCGGCACCGGCCGGGCGAAGCTCACGCGCTCGATGGCGAAATCCGGCAGGGCAACCACGCCCTGGGAGTAGGGGAAGACTCCCTCGAGAAAAGCGTAGCCTCCATCCGGGAAAGGGATGAGCGCGCCCATGGCTGCGCACTCTACTCCCATGCCCGGCCCTTGTGGGCCGGCGGTTACTCGAAGGCGAGCCCGCCCCAGGGCGTGCGGATCTCGCGGTCGGCAAAGCGCAGGGCGCGCGCGTCCGCGGCGTCGTCCCACTCCAGCCTCTCGCGGATCGCGTTCTGCACCTGCTCCAGCGCGAACTCGTCGACTTCGGCTCCGTACACGTCGTCCAGCGTTCTCATGCGCCACCTCCTTGAAATGACGCGTCCACTATGGGCGCGCGGGGTCGCGCAATTGCCAAGGATTGCAAGGCGGTTGCAAAGGATCCTCCGGCGGGCGCATTGACCCGTCCGGCCCGTTCTCCTACCCTGCGGGCTCGCCGGTCCGCCGCGGAGACCCGCGGCGCCCGGGGGAGGGGCGCTCGGTGGCGAAGGCAGGCAAGCGCAGGCAAAAGAGGACTCCGGCGAGGGCACGGCGGCTCCCGCTTGCGCCCAAGCGGGCCGGCGCCGGGATCACCAGGATAAGGAGGCTCGAGCAGGCGCTTGCCGCCAGCGAGGCCGCGCTGCGCGCGGCGCGCGACGAAGCGGCCGAAGCGCTCGAGCGGCAGACCGCGACGGCAGAGATCCTCAAGGTAATCGCAAGCTCGCCGTCGGATGTGCAGCCGGTATTCGAAGCGATCGCGCGCAGCGCGGCGAACCTGTTTGCATGTAACGCCGGCCTCACGATTCTGGAGGGCGGCAACCTCTACCTTAGAGCCATTGCTTCCGGATCGGGTCCGTATGCAGACCTGTCCGAACAGATGAAGAAGTTCTATCCAGTGCCGTTTGATCCGGCCAAAAACATCACGTCACGGGTCATCGAGTCGTGCGAGATCTCCGAGGTGCTGGACACGGAGGCGGCCGAAGTACCGCCGATCACGAAATCTGTTGCGCGTGCGTTGAAATTTCGGTCGAGCACCCAGATTCCTCTCCTCAGGCATGGCGCTGCCATCGGCACAATCGGGCTGACCAGGCCAGAGCCGGGATTCAGGCTGAATGACAGGCAACGCGCGTTGCTTCAGGCATTTGCCGACCAGGCGGTGATCGCGATCGAGAACGTGCGCCTGTTCAATGTGACGAAGGAGGCGCTGGAGCGGCAAACGGCGGTCAGCGAGATCCTGCGCGTGATTTCGGACTCGCCGGGCGACGTGAAGCCGGTCATGAGCGCCGTCGCCGAGCGCGCCGCGCGCATCTGCGATGCCAAAGTGGTCGATATCGTGATTCGTGAGGGTGACGCGGTGCGCGTGGCGGCGACCTACGGCGAGCTCGGCCGCCCGCTCGGCATGCTGGTGCCGCTCAACCGTGAAACGGTGATGGGCCGGTCCATCGTCGATGGCCGGCCAGTCCAGGTAGACGACCTGCAGAGCGCGCCCGAGGAGTTCAAATTGGGGCGCGAGCTGGCAATCAAGTACGGTCACCGCTCAATCCTCGCCGTCCCTCTGATGCGCGAAGGCAAGGCGCTTGGAACGATCCTCGTGCGCCGCGCCGAGGTCCGGCCTTTCGAGGAACGCCACATCGCGCTGCTCAACACCTTCGCCGACCAGGCGGCGATCGCCATCGAGAACGCGCGCCTGTTCAACGAGACCAAGGAGGCGCTGGAGCGGCAGACGGCGACGGCGGAGATCCTCAAGGTCATCGCCAGCTCGCCATCGGATGTGCAGCCGGTGTTCGACGCGATCG
>JAYRND010000395.1:0-2590 GCA_041904885.1 Burkholderiales bacterium | reverse complement strand
GTCGAGCACCGGCTGCAATACCTGGATGATGCGCAGACCCACGAGCTGCCGGAAAGCGAGGAGGACCGCTCGCGCGTCGCGCGGATGATGGGCTTTGCATCCTGGAGCGAATTCGCGGCCTCGTTGGACGCGCACCGGCAGGCGGTGTCGCGGGCATTCCAGGATGTTTTCACCGAGCGCAGCGACGCGGACGCCGATGCCTGGCCCGACCATCCGCGCCTGGAGGCGCTACGCGCGAGCCAGCGCTACCTGCAGCTGCCCGAGGATTCCAGGCGCCGGCTGGACGCCCTCGTTCCCGCCCTCGCCCGCGCCGCGGCCGCGACGCCGGATCCGGAAACGACGCTTGCCCGCGGGATCAGCCTGGTCGAGGCAATCGCGCGCCGCGCCGCCTACCTGGCGTTGCTGGCCGAGCGGCCGGAGGCGCTGGAGCGGGTGACGCGCATGATCGGTGCTTCGAGCTGGGCGGCGGAGTTCATCACCCTGCACCCGCTGCTGCTCGATGAGCTGCTCGATGACCGGCTCCTGTACGCACCGCCCGACTGGCGGGAGTTCGAGGCCGGCCTGCGCACGCTGCTTGCCGGTGCGGGCGGCGACCCCGAGCGCGAGATGAACCTGGTGCGCGAGCAGCACCAGTCGCAGCAGTTCCGGCTGCTCGCGCAGGACCTCGCCGGCCTGCTCACCGTCGAAGTCCTGGCCGACCACCTTTCGCTGCTTGCCGACATCGTGCTGAATTGCGCTTTGTCCGCTTGCTGGAATCGAATCCCGAACAGGCATCGCGAGCAGCCTCGCTTTGCGGTCATCGGCTACGGCAAGCTGGGCGGCAAGGAGCTGGGCTACGCCTCCGACCTCGACATCATCTTCCTCTTCGACGACGCCGACGAGCGCGCCGCCGAGAATTACGCGCGCCTCGCCACCCGCTACAACAACTGGCTGGCGGCGCGCACCTCGGCTGGTCCGCTGTTCGAGACCGACCTGCAGCTGCGGCCTTCGGGCAACAGCGGCCTGCTGGTCTCTTCGCTGGCCGCCTTCGAGGAGTACCAGGAACACTCGGCCTGGACCTGGGAGCACCAAGCGCTGACACGGGCGCGCTTTTGCGCAGGGGATACCCAGATCGGTTCTGCATTTGAAGCGATCAGAATCAAGATCCTTCGACGACAACGAGATCCCGCTTCGCTGGCGCGCGAGGTGCTCGCCATGCGGGAGAAAATGCATGCCGCGCACCCGAACCGCTCAGGCCTGTTCGACCTCAAGCACGATGCGGGCGGCATGATCGACATCGAGTTCACGGTGCAGTTCCTCGTGCTCGCGCACGCCCACCGGCACCCGGAACTCACCGGCAACCTGGGCAACATTGCGCTGCTGAGAATCGCTGCCGAGCTGGGCCTGATTGGCGCGGAGCTCGCGGAGCAGTGCCGCGACGCCTACCGCGAATTCCGCCGCCTGCAGCACGCGCTGCGCCTGAACGGCGCGCAGTACGCGCGCGTGCCGGCGGACCAGGTCGCGAAGCTGGCGGAGGCGGTGCGCAGTCTCTGGGGCGCGGTCTTTTCGCCCTACCGCTAGCCTACCGGGGGCGGGGCCCGCGCAGGCGCGGGTTCAGCTTCTCGACGTCCGCCTTCACCTGCTCGCGGCTGCGCTCGTAGACGATCTCGCGGCCCATGATGCTGCCGGCGTAGGCGAGGCCGTTGCGCGTCGGCGTCAGCACGCACTTCATGCTGTGCATGCCCTCGCCGATCACCACCTCGATCGCCTCGACGCGCCGGCTGAACAGCACCACCTCCATCGTCCTGCCGGACTCCGTGTTGCGAACGGTGATCTTTTCGTTGTTCATCGCTCCGCCTTATTTCACCAATGCATCGAGTTGGGCGCGCAGATTGGCGCGCGCGGCCGCGGCGGCCTGCGGGCTGCCGGCGACGGTGGCGCCCTTCTTCAGGCAGCCGGCGACCGTAGAGGGCACGACCGGGCCGAGGATGCTCGCCGCCTCGGGAAAGCAGGCCGAGCCGTTGTTGACCCGCGCAAGGACGATCTCGCGCGGCGGCGCCTGGTCGAAGCCGTGGTGCGCCGCGGGGTAGACGTCGATGCCCACGTCCTGGCCCGCGGCTTTGAGCCGGGCGGCCAGGTCCGCGCAGGGCGCCGCGGGCGTCCAGTCGTCGGCCGCGCCCGTGTGGATGCGCACCGGCGCGGACACGCGGTCGCGCTCCGGGAAGCGGGCATTGCAGTTCGGATAGAACGGAAAGAAGGCGCGGAACGCGGCCTGCCCTGCCGGCGCATAGGTGTCCTTTGCCCACGCGGTCGCGGCGAGCAGCGTCAGGGCGCCCCCGTGTGAGAAGCCCATCAGCGCGATGCGCCGCGCGTCGATTCTCGGGTTCGCGGCGAGCAGCCGCAGCGCACCGTAGGCGTCGGGCACGCGCTCCAGCGGCAGCAGGGCACCTCCCCGCGTGCAGACTTCCGTGAGGCCGCGGCCGCCGAAGCTGTCGATGACGAAGGTCGCGTAACCCCATTGGCGCAGGATGGGGCCCCAGGCGCGCTCGATGTTGCGGTTGCCGTTGCAGCCGTGCGCGAGAACGACGGCCGGGAAGGGCCCGCTGCCTTC
>JAYRND010000394.1:0-7343 GCA_041904885.1 Burkholderiales bacterium | reverse complement strand
GCGCAGCTGATCCAGTTCCGGGTCAAGGAGCTGCGCGGCTTCGCCGATGCGCCCACGCCGGTGCTGGACGCCATGTTCAGCCTGAAGGAACCGAAGACCGGGACCGACGGCACCATGTCTTGGACCGTGGACGTCTTCAACCCGCGCACGGGCGACGACTTCGTGCTGGGCCTCAAGGAAATCGCGCTGCCGGCGATGGAGGGTTTTCCCGGCGGCGTCACGCGGCCTTACTCCATGTGGCTCTCGGGCGAGTACCCGCGCGCACTGGACGGCCTGTGCAAGCTGCTGTCGCTGGACATGCGCGTGCTCGACCCGGCCTGGATCAGCATGAAGCTGAGAAAGCTGCTCGACTTCCCCGAGCCGCTCGGCGACTTCATGGCCTACGTGCCGGGCGAGAAGAAGCAGCAGACCTATCCCTCGACCGTTTCCTACGTCGCGCGGCTGATCCTGCACCGCTACGCGATGCTCGGCATCCTCGGCGAGGACGGGCTGCCGCTGCAGCAGATGGGCATCCTCGAGCCGCCGGCTTCCGGCAAGTCTCGCGTCATGGCGGGCGCGAAATGCCCGGAGTGCGCCAACACCACCCTGATCCGCAAGGACGGCTGCGACTACTGCACCGCCTGCGGCTACGTGGGGGTTTGCGGCTAGCATTTCCGCTGCGAACCTGCCGCCGCCCGCCCGGTGGTCTGGGGTAGGATGCCCGCTCTTTCCAGAACTGCAAAGGAAACAAGTACATGAAAGCCTGGAGCAAGATTGCGCTCGCCCTGCTGATGGGCGCCCTGCTCGCCTCGTGCGGCAAGGAAGAAGCCAAGAAGGTCGAAAAGGCCGCAGAGAAGGTCGTCGTGGACGCGAAGGCCGCGGCAGAGGCGGCAGCCAAGGCGGCGGCAGACGCGGCCAAGGAGGCCGAGGCGCTGGTGCTCGCCACCGAAGCCTACGTCTACGCCTACCCGCTGGTCACCATGGACATGACCCGGCGCATCATGACCAACGTCGCTGCGCCGGAAGGCACGCGCGCGCCGATGGGTCAGTTCGTGCGCTTGCGCGAGTATCCCAACGCCAAGTTCCGCGACGTCACCGCGCCGAACGCGGACACGCTCTACACCACCGCGTGGATCGACGTGGGCAAAGAGCCCTGGATCCTCAGCCTGCCGGACATGAAGGGGCGCTATTTCCTGTTCCCGATGCTCGATGGCTGGACCAACGTGTTCCAGGTTCCCGGCAAGCGCACGACGGGAACCAAGGCGCAGAAATACGCGATCACCGGTCCCGGCTGGACGGGTACCCTGCCCGCCGGCGTGACCGAATACAAGTCGCCGACCTCGATGGTCTGGCTCCTCGGCCGCATCTACTGCACGGGGACGCCGGAGGACTACAAGGCGGTGCACGCCGTGCAGGACCAGATTTCCCTGGTGCCGCTGTCGGCCTACGGCAAGCCCTACAAGCCCGAGCCCGCCGCGGTCAACGCATCCGTGGACATGAAGACCGCCGTGCGCGACCAGGTGCACGCGCTGGATGCCGCCGCCTACTTCAAGCTCTTCGCCGAGCTGCTGAAGACCAACCCGCCCGCCGCCGAGGACGCGCCCATGCTGGCGAAGCTCGCCAAGCTGGGCATCGTGCCCGGGCAGGACTTCGACGCGGCCAAGCTCGACCCGGCCGTCGCCAAGGGCATGGCGCGCGCGCCCAAGCCCTCCCAGGAGCTGATCCTGGGCTGGCTGAAGGCGGGCATCGCCGCCGGCGACATGAAACTGGAGAACGGCTGGGTGTTCACCACCAAGACCGGCATCTACGGCACGGGCTACCTGCAGCGCGCGCTGATCACCGCGATCGGCCTGGGCGCCAACCGGCCGCAGGACGCGGTCTACCCGACCTCCGAAGGACCGGACATCGTCAAGAAATACAGCGGCGCGAAGAAGTACGTGATGCACTTCGAGAAGGGCCAGCTGCCGCCGGCGGACGGGTTCTGGTCGCTGACCATGTACGACTCCGCCTATTTCTTCGTCGACAACCCGCTCAACCGCTACAACGTCAGCTCGCGCAGCAAGTTCAAGCCGAACAAGGACGGCTCGATCGACCTCTACGTGCAGAACGAGTCGCCCGGCAAGGACAAGGAAGCGAACTGGCTGCCGGCGCCGAAGGAGGAGTTCATCCTCATGCTGCGCCTGTACTGGCCGCGGGAGAAGCAGCCCTCGATCCTCGACGGCAGCTGGAAGATCCCGGAGGTAAAAGAAGCGTCGTGAGCGCCGGGGAGGACCGGATCGAGATCGTCGATCCGGACCCGGACTGGCCGGCGGCATTCGAGCTCGAGGCGCGCGCCGCACGCATCACGTGCACGTCCGCGTTCCGGCGGACGCGAATGCCGAACTGCGCTTCCGCGATGCGCTGCGCGCGGATGCGGCGCTCGCCCGCAGCTATGGCGAGCTCAAGGACCGGCTCGCGGCGAGATTCGCCGGCGATCGCGAAGGATATACCGAGGCGAAAACCGCCTTCGTCGCCGAAGTGCTCGGCGTGTCAGGATAGGAACCCTCGGAGGACCCGGATGCCGCTGCTAGGACCTGCCGCCATGCTGCTGTCGTTCGACATCGTGCCGGAGCAGGTCGGCGCGCACGACGACTGGCATACGCACGAGCACATGCCGGAGCGGCTGTCGATCCCGGGGTTCCTGCGCGGGACCCGGTGGATTGCGGTGAAGGGCGAGCCGCGGTACTGCATCCTTTACGAAGTGCGGACGCTCGACGTCCTTACGTCCGAGGCCTACCTGGCCCGGCTCAACAATCCGACGCCGTGGACCACGCGGACGATGCCCTCCTACCGGCGGATGACGCGCGGCCTCTGCGCGGTCAAGGGAAGCTTCGGCCTGGGAATCGGACACGCGGCCACCGTGGTCCGATTCAAGCCGCAACCTGGGGGCGAGGCATCGCTGCGCCAGTGGCTGCTGGAGGAAGCCCTGCCCCCGCTGCCCGCCCTGCCCGGCGTCGTGGGCGTGCACCTGCTCGAGGGCGCCGTCGCGGCGCCGATGACCAAGGAGCAGAGCATCCGCGGCGCGGATTCAGCCGTGGACTGGGCGCTTTTCCTTACAGGATACGATCAGGAGGCTTTGGCGAACGCCTGCAATACGTTGCTTGGCGACACACTCGCGGCACACGACTGCTCCACGGTAACGTACCGGCTGGATTACTCGCTCACCGAGCAAGAGGCAAAGGCCTGATCGCGCTCAAGGCCGCGGCCAGAGCAGCGCGGCGACGGTCTTGGCGTCGGTGATGCGGCCGTCGCGCACCATGGCGATGGCTTCGTCCAGGCTCGCGTCGAAGACTTCCAGGAATTCGCCGTGGTCGAGCTTCGCCGCGCGCTTTTCCAGGCCCCGGGCAAGGTAGAGCTCGATGCCCTCGTCGCTGTAACCGATGGCGTTGTGGATGATCCCCAGGCGCGACCATTCCGAGGCCACATAGCCGGTTTCTTCCTGCAGCTCGCGCTTGGCGGTGACCAGCGGGTCCTCGCCCGCGTGCTTCTTGCCGGCCGGCAGCTCGATGAAGGCGCGCGCGAGCGGATAGCGGAACTGGCGCTCGAGCACCACGCGGCCGCCGGGCAGCAGCGGCAGGATCAGCACCGCGCCGGGGTGGCGGATGTAGTCGCGCACCGCCTGGCTGCCGTCGGGCAGGCGAACCACGTCGCGGTACATGTTGAAGAAGGTCCCCCGGTAGACCACCTCGCCGGAGACCCGGCGCTCTTCCAGGTCGCTCAAAGGTTCTTGATGGCGCTGAAGCAGAGGTCCATCAGGCCCTGCGGCAGGAGGCCCAGAACGAGCAGCGCGAGGCCGTTGGCCGACAGCAGCACGCGCATGCCGCGCGTCTGCGCGTCGAACGCCGGCACGCCCGCGGCATCCACCGGCTCGTCGAAGTACATGAGCTTGACCACGCGCAGGTAGTAGTAGGCGCCGATCACCGAGAAGATCACCGCCACCACCGCCAGCCAGATCTGGTGCGCGTTCACCGCCGCCGAGAGCACCACCAGCTTGGCGTAGAAGCCCGCGGTGGGCGGCACGCCGGCCAGCGAAAACATGATGATCAGGAGGATGAAGGCGTACCAGGGGTTGCGCCGGTTGAGTCCCTTCAGGTCGTCCAGCGTCTCGCACTCGTAGCCCTTGCGCGACAGGAACACCAGCATGCCGAAGGACCCGGCCGACATCAGGACGTAGATGAGCGTGTAGAACATCGCCGACGCGTAGGCGTCGGCCGCGTTCAGCCAGTTGCCGCCGACCACGCCCGACTGCAGCCCGAGCAGCATGAAGCCCATGTGCGCGATGGTGGAATAGGCGAGCATGCGCTTGAGATTGGTCTGGGCGATAGCGGCGATGTTGCCAAGCGCCATCGACAGCACCGCCAGGATCGCCAGCATCTGCTGCCAGTCGTGGGCGAGGTCGAGCAGCCCGTTGACCAGCAGGCGCATCGCCATGGCGAAGGCTGCCAGCTTGGGCGCGGTGCCGATCACCAGGGTCACCGCGGTGGGCGCGCCGTGGTACACGTCGGGGATCCACATGTGGAACGGGACCACGCCGAGCTTGAAGGCGACTCCGCAGACCACGAACACCAGGCCGAAGACGAGGAAGGTGTGCTGCGTGCCGTCCTTGGACAGCTTGGCGATCTGGCGGGCGATCTCCGGCAGCTCGAGGCTCCCCGTCGCCCCGTAGATCATCGACATGCCGTACAGGAGCATCCCCGAGGCGAGCGCGCCCAGCACGAAATACTTCATCGCCGCCTCGGTAGAGGCGGTCGAGTCGCGGTTGAGGGCCACCATCGCGTACAGGCACAGCGACAGCAGCTCGAGGCCGAGGTACAGCGTGAGGAAGCTGTTGGCGCTCGCCATGATCATGATGCCCAGGAGCGCGAACAGCAGCAGCGAGACGAACTCGCCGCGCAGCAGCCCGCGGTCGAGCAGGTACTGGCGCGAGTAGACGAGCATCAGCGACACCGCCCCGTAGGCGGCGAGCTTGAGGATGTGCGACATCAGGTCGGCGACGAACAGGCGGCTGAACCCGGTGATCACCGCCACCGCGCCCGGCTCGCCGAGCCCGCCCCGGCCGGTGAAGGAGCCGTACAGCACCACCACCGTGGCCGCCGCGCAGGCGAGCAGCACGCACTGCGCCAGCACCCAGGTCGTGCGCCGGTCCTCGCCCTTGACGTGCAGGTCCACCAGCATCAGCGCGCAGGCGCCCGCCAGCAGCACGATCTCGGGCAGGGCGACGAGGAAGTCGAGGTTCATTTCAGAATTTCGGGAGCGTCATGTGGCGCAGCAGGTCATTGACCGACGCGTGCATCACCTCGGTGAAGGGCAGCGGATAGACCCCCATGAACAGCACCGCGGCAGCGAGCAGGCCCAGCACGAGAAATTCTCTCTGGTTTAGATCTTTTAATTTGGAAACTTCTTCATTCCCAATTGCGCCGAAGATCACCCGCTTGTACATCCACAGCGTGTAGGCGGCGCCGAAGATCAGCGTGGTGGCGGCGGCGAAGGCCAGCCAGAAATTGGCCTTCATCGCCCCCATGATGACCATGAACTCGCCCACGAAGCCGCTGGTCGCCGGCAGGCCGCAGTTGGCCATCGCGAACAGCATCATCAGCGCGGCGAACTTCGGCATGGTATTCACCACGCCGCCGTAGTCGGCGATGTTGCGCGTATGCATGCGGTCGTACATGACGCCGACGCAGAGGAACATGGCCGCCGAGACGAAGCCGTGCGAGATCATCTGCACCAGCGCGCCCTCGATCCCGTAGGCGTTGAAGATGAAGAAGCCGAGCGTCACGAAGCCCATGTGCGAGATCGACGAGTAGGCGATCAGCTTCTTCATGTCGGTCTGCACCAGCGCCACCAGGCCGATGTACACCACCGCGATCAGCGACAGAGCGATCATCAGCCAGGCGAGCTCGCGCGCGGCGTCGGGCAGGATCGGCAGCGAGAAGCGCACGAAGCCGTAGGCCCCCAGCTTCAGCATGATCGCCGCCAGCACCACCGAGCCGCCGGTGGGCGCCTCGACGTGGGCGTCGGGCAGCCAGGTGTGCACCGGCCACATCGGCACCTTGACCGCGAAGGCGAGCAGCATGCCGAAGAACAGCCACATCTGGTGGTCCAGCGGCAGCGGCAGCTTCCACCAGTCCACGATCGAGAAGCTGCCGCCCGACTTGTTGTACAGGTAGAGCAGCGACACCAGCATCAGCACCGAGCCGAAGAACGTATAGAGGAAGAACTTGAGCGCGGCATAGACCCGGTTGGCGCCGCCCCAGACGCCGATGATGACGAACATCGGGATCAGCGTAGCCTCGAAGAAGACGTAGAACAGCATGCCGTCGAGGGCCGCGAACACCCCGTTGAGCAGCCCGGACATGATCAGGAACGAGGCCATGTACTGGCCGACGCGCTCGCGGATCACGGTCCAGCCGGCGATCACCACCAGCGGCGTGATAAATGAATTCAAGAGAAGGAACAGCACCGAGATGCCGTCCACGCCGAGGTGGTAGTGGATGTTGAAGCGCGGGATCCAGGCGAGCTTCTCCACGAACTGCATGCCCGCGCCCTGCAGCTGGAAGCCCGCATAGAGCGGGATCGTCACCAGGAACCCGGCCAGCGAGCCCATAAAGGCGATCGTGCGCTGCAGCGGCGCCTTATCGTCGCCCCCGCAGGCGAGGACCAGCAGGCCCGCGGCAACAGGAACCCAGATCGCCAGGCTGAGCAGCATCCGGCCCTATCCCCCAATCAGCCGGTACTTGACGACCGCGTAGATCGCGCAGACGCCGAAGATCATCATGAATGCGTACCAGTAGATCAGCCCGCTCTGCACCAGGCGCAGGACGCCCGCGAACCAGCCCACCAGCCGCGCCGAGCCGTTGACCATCACGCCGTCGATGGCGCGTTGGTCGCCGCCCTTCCACAGGCCCGTGCCGACCACCCGCGCGCCCTGCGCGAACAGCCAGGAGTACAGCTCGTCGAAGCCGTACTTGCGCTCGACCAACGCGTACAGCGGGCCGAATGCGATAGCGATTTTCTTCGGCAATTCTTTATTCTTCATATATAAAAACCAAGCTGTTCCGATACCGGCTACAGCGAGCCAGAACGGCGGCTGCGACATGCCGTGCAGCGTGTAGCTCAGGAGGCCGTGGAATTCCTCGGGCTTGTTCACCAGGGACGTCAGAAAGTAATCCCCGAAGACGACGTAGCCGATGAACCAGCCCGCGCCGATCGAGGGAATCGCCAGCAGCACCAGCGGCACGGTCACCACCGCCGGCGACTCGTGGGGCGGATGCGCCTTGTCGAAGCGCTCCTCGCCATGGAAAGCCATGAATACTAGGCGGAAG
>JAYRND010000393.1:0-11554 GCA_041904885.1 Burkholderiales bacterium | reverse complement strand
ATGAGGCGGTGCTCGCGGGCGTGGGCAAGGCGCTCGCCGCCTTCCAGGAAACGCTCCTGAGCGGGCGCTCGCCGTTCGACGAATTCCGGGATGCGCTGTCCAGGAAAGACCTTTCTTCCATGAAAAAATATCCGGAAGCGGCGCAACGCGGCCTGCGCATCTTCGTCGGCCGCGGCAACTGCGGCGCCTGCCATGTCGGCCCCGCCTTCAGCAATGGCGAGTTCCACGACACGGGCGTGCCTTTCTTCGTCGCGGGCGGAGTCGATCCGGGCCGTCACGGCGGCATCCGCAAGCTGCAATCGAACGCTTTCAACCTTCTCGGCCGGTACAACGACGATGCCGGCGGCGCGAGCGCGGTCAAGACGCGGCAGCTCGCGGAAGAGCACCGCAATTTCGGCGAATTCAAGGTGCCCGGCCTGCGCAACGTTGCGCGCACCGCGCCCTACATGCACAACGGCAGCCTTGCCACGCTCGCCGACGTGGTGCGCCACTACTCGGAGATCAGCCCCGACCGCCTGCATTCCGACGGCGAGGCGATCCTCAAGCCGCTGCGCCTGAGCACGGGGGAATCGGCCGACCTGGTGGCTTTCCTGGAGAGCCTGACCGAAAGCGCGAGCCCGCTGGAGCCGCGCGTGCCGATCGCGCCTTGCCGCTGAGGCGTGGGCAGGGCGCATTCATCACCGCTTAACAAAGCGCCCGTAGGCTTTGGCCGCCCTTGCAAATGGAGGACAAAGCATGGACCGACCCGCGATCTCGTTCACTGCCGTGTATCTGAAGTCCCCGTATGGCTACATTGGCTTCGTCGAAGAGCTGCCCAGCATCAACTCGAACGGCCATACCATCGATGAAACCCGAGCGAACCTGCGGCGCGCAGCGCAGGTGATCTTCGACCTGGAGCGCACTCAGGCGAGGGAACTCCTGGACGGGAAGGACGTGGTGCGCGAGGGGTTCACCATAAATGCCTGAATCGAAAGGCTGAAGCGGGTTTCACAGGGGTGTAACAATCCTTTCCTAGACTCGTCGCATTCCCCCATGGAGAACAGACGAGTCATGAAACTGAAAACCGCCTTCGGGTCGCTGATCGCCGGCCTCGTGTTCGCCGGCAGCGCGCAGGCCGCGGACATCACCGGCGCCGGCGCGACCTTTCCCTATCCGATCTACGCCAAGTGGGCGGACGCCTACAAGAAGGCCACCGGCGTCGGCATGAACTACCAGTCCATCGGGTCGGGTGGCGGCATAAAGCAGATCACGGCGAAGACTGTCGACTTCGGCGCCTCGGATGCGCCCATGAAGGGGGAAGACCTGGAGAAGAACGGCCTCGTGCAGTTTCCCGCCATCATGGGTGGCGTGGTGCCGGTCTACAACCTGAAGACGGTCAAATCCGGGGAGCTCAGGCTCTCGGGCGCGCTGCTCGCCGACATCTATCTCGGCAAGGTGAAGAACTGGAACGATCCGGCGATCGCCAAGCTGAATCCCGGCGTCGCCCTGCCGGCGCAGGCGATCTCCACGGTGAACCGCTCCGACGGCTCCGGGACCACGTTCCTTTTCACCAACTACCTGTCCAAGGTCAGTCCGGATTGGAAATCCGCAGTCGGCGAGGGAACGGCGGTGAAGTGGCCGGCCGGCGTCGGCGGCAAGGGCAACGAGGGAGTGGCGAACTACGTCGCGCGCATCGACGGCTCGATCGGCTACGTCGAGTATGCCTACGCCAAGCAGAACAAGCTTTCACATGCGCAGATGATCAACAGGGACGGCCAGGCGGTGGCGCCCTCCGACGACAGCTTCAAGGCCGCCGCGGCTGGCGCCGACTGGTCGAGCGCACCGGGCATGGGCGTGGTGCTCACCGACCAGCCGGGCAAGGCGAGCTGGCCGATCACGGGGGCCTCGTTCATCCTTATCCACAAGGTGCAGGACAAGCCCGAGAATGCCAAGGAAGTCCTCAGGTTCTTCGACTGGTCGTTCAAGAACGGCGCAAAGATGGCCGACGAGCTCGACTACGTGCCGATGCCGGACCCGGTCGTCAAACTGATCCAGTCGGTCTGGAAGTCGCAGATCCGGGACTCCGCCGGCAAGTCGCTTTACTGAGCGACGCGCGGCCTGCCCCCTGGTGGCAGCACGTACAATGGAGCTCGTCCATACGCCGGAGCACGTCGACACCTTGGCCGCCGCACCGAGTCCGCGCCGCCTGCGCTCCGCGCCCTGGGTGGACAAGGCCTTCGAGTGGCTGACTCGGTCGTTCGCCTTCCTCGTTTTCAGCCTGCTGCTGGCGATCCTGGCATCGCTGGTCGCCGGCAGCCAGCTGTCGCTGGAGAAATTCGGGCTGTCCTTCCTCTGGACGGCGGACTGGAACCCGGTGACGGAGCAGTTCGGCGCGCTGGTGCCGATCTACGGCACGCTGGCGACCTCTGCGATCGCGATGATCATCGGCGTGCCGGTGAGCTTCGGCATCGCGCTGTTCCTGACCGAGTTGAGCCCATCCTGGCTAAAGCGGCCGCTGGGCACGGCGATTGAGCTTCTGGCCGCGATCCCCTCGATCATCTACGGCATGTGGGGCCTGTTCGTATTCGCGCCGCTGTTCCAGGCGCACGTGCAGCCGACCCTGGTGCAGTCGCTCGGCAGCCTTCCGTTCGCCGGCGCGCTCTTCGCGGGCCCGCCGATCGGCATCGGCATGTTCACGGCCGGGCTTATCCTGTCGATCATGGTTATTCCGTTCATCACCGCGGTGATGCGCGACGTGTTCGAGCTGGTTCCGCCGATGCTGAAGGAGTCGGCCTACGGCCTGGGCGCGACCACCTGGGAAGTGGTCTGGCGCGTGGTCCTGCCCTATACCAAGGTCGGCGTGATCGGCGGGATCATGCTCGGCCTCGGGCGCGCGCTCGGCGAGACCATGGCGGTCACCTTCGTGATCGGCAACGCACACCGGCTCTCGGCATCGCTCATGGCCCCCGGCAACAGCATCGCCTCGGCGCTCGCCAACGAGTTCACCGAAGCGGTCGGCGACCTGTACTTCTCGGCGCTCATCGAGCTCGGCCTGATCCTGTTCCTGATCACCACCGTGGTTCTTGCGCTTTCGAAGCTGCTGCTGCTGCAGCTCGCAAAGGGCGAGGGCGCGCGCGCATGAGCGGCGCGGCGCCGGCGCAGGGCGCGATTCACCCGGGCAACCGGCTGTACCGCGCGCGCAAGCGGGTCAACGTCCTGCTGCTCGCGATATCGGCGCTCACGCTCGCCTTCGGACTGTTCTGGCTGGTATGGATCCTCGGCACGCTGCTGTACGAAGGCGGCACCGCGCTCGCGCGTGCCACGCTGTACTACCAGATGACGCCGCCGCCGGGCGCCGACGGCGGGCTCGCCAACGCGATCGCAGGCAGCCTGATCATGGTTGTCGCCGGCACGGTGCTGGGCACGCCGGTCGGCATTCTCGCCGGAACCTACCTTGCCGAATACGGCCGGCGCGGCTGGCTCGCCGGCGCGACGCGCTTCCTCAACGACGTGCTGCTGTCGGCGCCCTCGATCGTCATCGGACTGTTCGTCTATTCGGTCTACGTGGCGAAGGTGAAGCACTTCTCGGCTTGGGCAGGCGCGATCGCGCTCGCGCTCATCGTGATTCCCGTGATCGTTCGCACCACCGACGACATGCTCAAGCTCGTGCCGAACAGCCTGCGCGAGGCGGCGATGGCGCTGGGTTGCCCGGTCTGGAAGATGGTCACGCTGGTCACCTACCGCGCTGCTCGCACCGGCATACTCACCGGCATCCTGCTTGCCGTGGCGCGCATCAGCGGCGAGACTGCGCCGCTGCTTTTCACCGCGCTCAACAACCAGTTCTGGTCCAACAACATGAACGCGCCGATGGCAAACCTGCCGGTGGTCATCTTCCAGTTCGCGATGAGCCCCTACCAGGACTGGCACCGTCTCGCCTGGGGGGGCGCGGCGCTGATCACGCTCGCAGTGCTGGTGCTGAACATCATCGCGCGCGCGCTGTTCCGGAAATCCGACTGACGCACAACGGGCAATCCATGGAAACCACCGCCGCCGCCACGCAACGGCCGACCATCCAGACGCATCTGCGCGAGTCGCCTGCAAAGACCGCGGTCGCGCTTTCGGACCTCAAGGCGAAGCTGAAGATCCGCGACCTCAACTTCTACTACGGCGGCTTCCACGCGATCAAGAACGTCAGCATGGACATCCCGGAGCGCAGGGTGACCGCGTTCATCGGTCCATCGGGCTGCGGCAAGTCGACCCTGCTGCGCACTTTCAACCGCATGTATTCGCTGTATCCGGACCAGCGCGCCGAGGGCGAGATCCTCATGGACGGCGAGAACCTGATTACCACCAGGCAGGATGTCTCTCTCATCCGCGCCAAGATCGGCATGGTGTTCCAGAAGCCAACGCCTTTTCCGATGTCGATCTACGACAACATCGCCTTCGGCGTGCGCCTGTTCGAGGACCTCAGCAGGCGCGAAATGGACGAGCGCATCGAATGGGCGCTGACTCGCGCGGCAATCTGGGACGAAGTCAAGGACAAGCTCGGGCAGAGCGGCCAGAGCCTCTCGGGCGGACAGCAGCAGCGCCTTTGCATCGCGCGCGGCATCGCCATCAAGCCCGAGGTGCTGCTGCTGGATGAGCCCTGCTCGGCGCTCGACCCGATTTCCACCGCCAAGGTCGAGGAATTGATCCACGAGCTGAAGACCGACTACACGGTGGTGATCGTGACGCACAACATGCAGCAGGCGGCGCGCGTATCGGATTTCACCGCCTACATGTACCTTGGCGAGTTGATCGAGTACGACGCCACCGACACGCTGTTCATCAAGCCGAAAAAGCCGCAGACCGAGGACTACATCACCGGAAGGTTCGGATAGAGGACAGGGAAGGCAGACGAGCATGGGCACCGCTGAGCACATTTCCAAGCAGTTCGAGGCAGACCTCGGCACGACGCGCACGCGCGTGCTGCAGATGGGCGGGCTGGTGGAGGCGCAGATTCTCGCCGCCATCCAGGCCTTCGCCACCGGGGATCCGGCGCTGGTCGCGCAGGTGATCGAGAACGACGCGCGCGTGAACGGTTACGAGGTTTCCATCGACGGGGCCTGCAGTCACATCGTCGTCAAGCGCCAGCCGGCGGCGAGCGATCTGCGCCTGATCATGGCGATCTCGAAGATCGTCACCGACCTGGAGCGCATCGGCGACGAGGCGGAAAAGATCGCGCGCATGTCCAAGCGGATCCACGAGCAGAGTGCGCACCACGCGCAGCGGTTTCCGGCAATCCGGCACGCGGCGCAGATCGCGGTGAAGATGCTGCGCCAGGCGCTGGACGCGTTCGCGCGCCTGGACGCCGCGAGCGCAGCCGAAGTGCTCAAGGAGGACAGCGCGATCGACGACGAGTTCCGCTCGGTGCTCCGGCAGCTGATCACGTACATGATGGAGGACCCGCGCACCATTTCGGCCTCGCTGGAGACTGTCTGGGTCGCCAAGGCGATCGAGCGCATTGGCGACCACGCGAAGAACGTCGCCGAGCAGGTGATCTACATCGTCAAGGGGACCGACGTGCGTCATACTTCGTTCGAGGACGTTGAGCGCGAGTTGTCCAAGGAGTAGTAGGGATGAAGGCGCGATGCCGGCAACGGTACTGATCGTCGAGGACGAGCCCGCGATTCTGGAACTGGTCGCGGTCAACCTCGAGCACGCAGGCTACGAAACGCTGCGCGCCGGCAGCGCCGAGGACGCGGCCCGGCTGCTCACCGACGTGCTCCCCGACGTGGTGCTGCTCGACTGGATGCTGCCCGGGCAGAGCGGCGTCGCGCTCGCGCGGCGGCTGCGCGGCGACGCGCGCACTCGCGAGTTGCCGCTCATCTTCCTCACGGCGCGCGCGGAAGAGCCCGACAAGGTGGCGGGGCTGGAGGCGGGCGCCGACGACTACATCACCAAGCCTTTTTCCACGAAGGAGCTGGTCGCGCGGATTCGCGCGGTATTGCGCCGGCGCAAGCCCCAGCACGGCGACGAGCCGGTGGAGATCGCCGGCCTGCGGCTGGATCCTGCGGCGCACCGCGTCACCGGCAATGGCGAGGCCCTCAATTTCGGGCCGACGGAATTCCGCCTGCTGCACTACCTGATGACGCACCCGAACCGCGTCTATTCGCGGGCCCAGCTGCTGGACGAAGTCTGGGGCGACCACGTGTTCATCGAGGAGCGCACGGTGGACGTGCACATCCGCCGGCTCCGGCAGGGGCTCGCGCCGACCGGCCATGACGCGCTCATCGAGACCGTGCGCGGCAGCGGCTACGCCCTGCGCGCGGAGGCGCGCGCCGTCGCGGCGGTGAGCCGCGGCTGAGGGCGCCGCCGTGAGCTGGCTGGAGATCGTCCTCGCGCTCGCCGCGGCGGCGCTGGCGGCGGCGCTGCTCGTCCAGCTGCGCGAATTCCGCAAGCTCAGGGACTGGGCCGCGAAGAAGCGCCTGGAGGACCCGCCCGAAGCGGGCGGCGCCTGGGGCGAGGTGTTCAACGCGCTCTATCGGCACCGCCGCGCCACGCTGCGCCGCCGACGCCAGCTCGCCCGGTTGATCGTGCGCTCGCGGCGCGGGGCGCAGGCGCTGCCCTACGGCGTCGCGGTGCTCGACGCGAACTACCGCCTCGACTGGTGCAATGAGGCGGCGCGCGAGCACCTCGGCCTCGATCCCGAGCGCGACCGCAACCAGCCCATCGTCAACATGGTGCGCGGGCCCGAGTTTGTCGAATACCTGCGTGCCGGCAATTTTTCCGAGCCGCTGCGGCTCTCGGCGGCCGGCGGGCGGCGCACGCTCGCGCTGCAGATCGTCTCGTTCGGCGACGAGGAGCACCTGCTCCTGTCGCAGGATGTCACCGGCGCGGCACAGGTCGAGGCGATGCGCCGGGACTTCGTCGCCAACGTATCGCACGAGCTGCGCACGCCGCTGACGGTGCTGGCCGGCTTTCTCGAGACCATCCAGGACCTCAAGCTGGACGCCTCGCGCGTGCGCGACTACGTCGGCCTGATGGCGCCGCAGGCCGAGCGCATGAAGCGGCTGATCGACGACCTGCTGACGCTGTCGGTGCTGGAGCACGCGCCGGCGCCGCCCGCCACGGAGCGCGTGGCTCTGCGGCCGCTGCTCGACCGGGTGCGGGCCGAAACCGAGGCGCTTTCCGGCGGCAAGCACCGCATCGTGCTCGAAGCGGCGGGAGCGCACGACCTGCTCGGGGCGGAAAAGGAGCTGGAAAGCGCCTTCTTCAACCTTGCGAGCAACGCCGTCCGCTACACGCCGGCCGGCGGCGAGATCCGGCTCGGCTGGCGCTCGTCCGAGGGCGGTGGCGAATTCTCGGTGCAGGACAACGGCATCGGCATCGACCCCGAGCACCTGCCGCGCCTCACCGAGCGCTTTTATCGCGTCGACCGCGGTCGATCGCGCGAGACCGGCGGCACGGGCCTCGGATTGTCGATCGTCAAGCATGCGCTCGCGCGCCACCAGGCCACGCTCGGCGTCGAGAGCGCGCCCGGCAAAGGCAGCCGCTTCAGCGCGCGCTTTCCTGCGGCGCGCCTCGCGCCGGCTCCGCAACGGGTGGCTGGTTGACCATGGACCTCATTCTCTGGCGGCATGCCGACGCGGAGGATGGGGCCCGCGATCTGGAGCGAAAGCTCACCGCCAAGGGGCGGCGGCAGGCCGCGCGCGTCGCCAAATGGCTGGCGGCGCGGTTGCCGTCGAAGTACGCCGTCGTCTGCAGCCCGGCGCGCCGCGCGCGCGAAACCGCCGACGCGCTCGGGGTGCGCTATCGGATTCTCGATCGCCTCGCGCCGGGGAGCAGCCTGACCGCGATCCTCGCGGCGGCCGGATGGCCCGACGCGAAAGGCACCGTGATCGTGGTCGGGCACCAGCCCGACCTTGGCCGCGCGGCGGCAGCGCTGCTCGCCGGGCGCCCGGCGGAGTGGTCGATCCGCAAGGGCGGGTTATGGTGGCTTACACGGCGCAAGCGAGAGGGTGAGGCCCAGGTCGTCGTCCGGGCGGTGATCGCGCCGGACCTGCTCTAGCCGCGCAGCTGCGCCACCTTCTTTTCGGTCAGGCCGTGGACCGTGAATCGCAGGTCCACCGATTCCCAGTGCTCCGCCTCGGTCTCCAGCGCGGCCGCGGCGAGCGGGTTCTCCTCGAGCCAGGCTTCCGGCAGGTCGACGCTGAAACCGCTTTTGTCGGCGGCGACGCGCAGCAGCGGGAAGCGGACGTCGGTCCGGTTGCGCAGGGCGAGCGCCGCGATGCGCAGGGCGAACACCAGGATCCAGTCGTCGCGCTCCAGCTCCGAGTCCTGCATCTTGCCCAGCTTGCCGCGGTGCGCGAGAACGATGCGGGCGAGGCGCTGCTGCTCCATGCGCGAGAAGCCGGGCATGTCGGCGTTGGACAGGATGTAAGCCGAGTGCTTGTGGTACTGCGCGTGCGCCACCGACAGGCCGATTTCGGCCAGGCGCGCCGCCCAGTCGAGCATCAGCCGGTCAGCGGCGTCGGGCTCTTCTTTGTCCGCGCTGGCGGCGTCGAAGATCTTCAGCGCGAGCGAGCGCACGCGCTCGGCCTGCGTCGTGTCCACGTGATACCGGCGCACGAACTGCGCCACGGTGGCCTCGCGCATGTCGCGATGCTCGACGCGCCCGAGCAGGTCATAGAGCACGCCATGGCGCAGCGCGCCCTCGGACACCGCCATCTTCTCGATGCCGAGCTCGGAGAACGCGGCCAGCATGATGGCCAACCCGCCGGGCAGCACCGGCACGCGGTCCTTGCGCAGTCCGGCGATGCGGTCCGGGTCGGCCCGCTCGTGCTTCAGGAGCAGGTCCTTCAGCCGGTCCAGCCCTTCCATCGTGATGCCTTCCTCGGCGAAGCCGTTCTCCCGCAGGATCGCCTCCAGTGCCCGCGCCGTACCGGAGGAGCCGACGGCCTCCTCCCAGCCGGCGCCCGCATATTCGTGCGCGATGCCGGCTAGCTCCTGCCGCGCGGCGAGCTGCGCTTTCTTCATGCGTCCCTTTTCGACCTTGCCCTCGGGAAAGTAGGCGAGGCTGTAACTGACGCAACCCATGTAGAGGCTCTCCGTCAGCAGCGGCTCCAGGCCCTTGCCGACGATGAATTCGGTAGAGCCGCCGCCGATGTCCACCACCAGGCGCTTCTTGGGCGCCGGCGGCATCGAGTGCGCGACGCCCAGGTAGATGAGACGCGCCTCCTCGCGGCCGGCGATCACCTCGATCGGGAAGCCGAGCGCCGCGCGCGCCTCGCGCAGGAACTGCGGCGCGTTCTTCGCCACGCGCAGCGCGTTGGTGCCGACCGCGCGCACCGCGCTCTTCGGCAGCCCGCGCAGGCGCTCGCCGATGCGCTCGAGCGCTTCCAGCGCTCGCGCCTGCGTGGCGCGGTCGATGCGTTTTTCCGAGGTGAGGCCCGCGCCCAGGCGCACCACCTCGCGTAGCGTGTCGAGCGGGTAGATCTGTCCGTCCACCACGCGGCCCACCTGCAGATGGAAACTGTTCGAGCCAAGGTCGACTGCGGCAAGCAGATCGGGGCGGGCCATGGCCGCGACGCTAGCACCCTGTGGAAAACCCTGCAAATTCGTGGCATTGGCGCATTTCACCTGCCTGTAATCTGCCTGGTGTAGGCTTTCATCGAGCGCAGGATCCCGCGCGGCTCCCCATGGTCCGGAAGAACCTCCCGCCTTCGCATTTCCTCAATCGCGAGCTCGGCCTGCTCGAGTTCAACCGGCGCGTGCTCGCGCAGGCGGCCGACGACGCGGTGCCGCTGCTCGAGCGCCTGCGCTTCGTGACCATCGTCTCGTCGAACCTGGACGAGTTCTTCGAGATCCGGGTCGCCGGGCTGAAGGAGCAGGTCAAGGCCGGGATCAAGGAGTCCGGGCCGGATGGCCGCAGTCCGGCCGAGGTATTCGAGCTGGTGTCGGCGCAGGCGCACGCCCTCGTGGGCGAGCAGTACCGCCTGCTGAACACCGTGCTGCTCCCGGCGCTCGCCAAGCAGGGCATCGTGTTCCCGCGTCGCGAGGAATGGACCGAGGCGCAACGCGCCTGGATCCGCGACTATTTCATGCGCGAGTTGCTGCCGGTGCTGACGCCGATCGGGCTCGACCCGGCGCACCCGTTCCCGCGCGTGCTGAACAAGTCCCTCAACCTCGCGATCGAGCTGGAAGGCAGGGATTCCTTCGGCCGCAAGTCGCGCGCCGCGATCGTGCAGGCGCCGCGCGCTCTGCCGCGCCTGATCCGCCTGCCTGCGGACGTGGCCGGCGCCGAATACGCGTTCGTGTTCCTCTCGTCGATCCTGCACGCGCACGTCGACGAGCTGTTTTCGGGCATGGAAGTGAAGGGCTGCCACCAGTTCCGCGTCACGCGCAACTCGGACCTGTTCGTGGACGAGGAGGAAATCAAGAACCTGCGCATCGCCGTGCAGGGCGGGCTGCTGCAGCGCCACTTCGGCGACGCGGTGCGGCTGGAGGTCGCCGACAGCTGCTCCCAGCAGACCGCCGAGTTCCTGCTGCAGCAGTTCGGCCTGTCGGAAGCGGACCTCTACCGGGTCGACGGGCCGGTCAACCTGTACCGGCTGCGCGAGGTGCCCGATCGCGTGGAGAAGCCGGAGCTGAAATACCCGGCGTTCCAGCCCGCGCTGCCGGCGGCGCTCTCTGGGCAGCACGACATCTTCGCCGCGCTGAAGAAGGGGGACGTGCTGCTGCACCACCCCTACGAGTCGTTCGCCCCGGTCATCGACTTCATCCGCACCTCGGTGACCGACCCGCGCGTGATCGCGATCAAGCAGACCGTCTATCGCACGGGCACGGACTCGGAGCTGATGAAGATCCTCATCGAGGCCGCGCGCCAGGGCAAGGAAGTGACCGTGGTGGTGGAATTGATGGCGCGCTTCGACGAGGAGGCGAACATCAACTGGGCCTCGCGCCTGGAAGAGGCGGGCGCGCACGTCGTCTACGGCGTGGTCGGGCACAAGACGCATGCCAAGATGGCGCTGGTCGTGCGGCGGGAAGACGGCCCGCAGGGTAGCGTGCTGCGGCGCTACGCGCACCTCGCGACAGGCAACTACCACCCGCGCACCGCGCGCCAGTACACCGATTTCGGCCTGATGACCGCGCGCGAGGAAATCTGCGCCGACGTCAACGAGGTCTTCAAGCAGCTGACGGGCCTGGGCAAGTCCAGCCGGATGAAGTACCTGTGGCTCTCGCCGTTCACCCTGCACAAGCGGGTGGTCGCCGCGGTGCGCAACGAGGTAAGGCTCGCCAAGGAAGGCAAGCCCGCGCGTGTCATGGCGAAGATGAATGCGCTGCTGGAGCCCGAACTGATCGAGGAGCTGTACGCGGCGTCGCAGGCCGGCGTGCAGATCGACCTGCTGGTGCGCGGGGTTTGCACGCTGCGCCCCGGCGTACAGGGGCTCTCGGAGAACATCCGCGTGCGCTCGGTCGTCGGGCGGTTCCTCGAACACGCGCGACTCTTCTACTTCCTCAACGAGGGCGCGGAGGATGTCTTCCTCTCCAGCGCCGACTGGATGGACCGCAACTTCTTCCGCCGCATCGAGCT
>JAYRND010000392.1:0-11922 GCA_041904885.1 Burkholderiales bacterium | reverse complement strand
CGCAATCGCCTTGACCTTCAGGTGGAAGGCGGTGAACAGGCCCGCCATCGCGATCGACTGGTCGACGCGCATGAACACGCGGTTCAGGAACTCCTGCTCGAGCTGCACCGGCTGGGTCTGCTCGGCCTCGATGCAGATGCGGTCCATCGCCTCGATCGCCTCGACCGGGTAGCGGCCGCTGGCAGATTCTGCCGACAGCATCACAGCGTCAGTGCCGTCCAGCACGGCATTGGCGACGTCCGACACCTCGGCGCGCGTCGGTACCGGGCTCGCGATCATCGACTCCATCATCTGCGTCGCGGTGATGGTGAGCTTGTTGTTCTCGCGCGCAAGGCGGATCATTTTCTTCTGCAGCGCCGGCACCGAGGCGTCGCCCACCTCCACGGCCAGATCGCCGCGCGCCACCATGATGCCGTCGCAGGCCTTCATGATGTCGAGCAACGCGGACTGCGTGACGGCCTCCGCGCGCTCGATCTTGGCGATCAGGAACGCCTTGCCGCCGGAAGCGCGCAGGAGCTCGCGCGCCATGTACATGTCGGCGCCGGATTTGGGGAACGAGACGGCGAGGTAGTCGGCCTTGAGCCTAGCCGCGGTGCGGATGTCCTCGATGTCCTTGGGGGTGAGCGCCGGCGCGGTCAGGCCGCCGCCCTGCCGGTTGATGCCCTTGTTGTTGGAGAGCACGCCGCCGTGGCGCACTGTGGTGTGCACCTGCTCGCCGCGCACCGCGACCACGTCCAGCACGATCTTGCCGTCATCCAGCAGCAGCACCGAGCCTTCGGCGACATCGCGTGGCAGCTCCTTGTAGTCCAGGCCCACGCGCTCGCCATCGCCCAGCTCGCAGGTCGCATCCAGCACGAACTTGTTCCCCTTGGCGAGCGTGATCCTGCCGTCCTTGAACTTGCCGACACGGATCTTCGGCCCCTGCAGGTCACACATGATCCCGACCGTGCGGCCGGTCTTGCGCGAGATTTCCTTGACTAGCGTGGCGCGCGCGAGATGGTCGTCAGCCGTGCCGTGCGAGAAATTCAGCCGTACCACGTCCACGCCCGCGCGCACCATGCGCTCGAGCATGGCCGGGTCGGAGGACGCTGGTCCCAGCGTGGCGACGATTTTCGTGCTGCGGAGCATCCGGTAAGCCTAAGCCCTTTCTTCGAGCGCCGCCACCGCGGGCAGCGTCTTGCCCTCGAGGAACTCGAGGAACGCCCCGCCCGCGGTCGAGATGTAGCCGATCCGGTCGGCGATGCCGAACTTGTGGATCGCGGCGATGGTGTCGCCCCCGCCCGCGATCGTGAAAGCCTTCGATGCGGCGATCGCGCGCGCGATCGTTTCCGTGCCCCTCGCGACCTGGTCGATCTCGAACACGCCGACGGGCCCGTTCCAGACGATGGTGCCCGCCTCGCCGAGCAGGCGCGCGAGCGCCGCCGCGCTCCTGGGCCCGATGTCGAGGATCATGTCGTCCGCGCCGACCTCGCGCACGCCGGCGATCGTCTCCCTCGCGCGCGCGGACATTTCGCCGGCGACCACCACGTCTTCGGGCAGCGGGACGTCGGTCGCGGCCATGATCTTCTTCGCCTCCTCCACCAGGCCCTGCTCGGCGAGCGATTTGCCGATCGGGTATCCCTTGGCGGCGAGGAAGGTATTGAGGATGCCCCCGCCCACGATCAGCCTGTCCACTTTCCGGGCGAGGGCGGACAGGATCGTCAGCTTGGTGGATACCTTGGATCCCGCGACGATGGCGATCAGGGGCCGCTTCGGCTGCGCCAGCGCGCGGCCGAGCGCGTCCAACTCGGCCGCCATGAGCGGTCCCGCGCAGGCGACCTTCGCGTAGCGCGCGACCCCGTGCGTCGTCGCCTCGGCCCGGTGCGCTGTGCCGAACGCGTCGTTCACATAGATGTCGCAGAGCGCCGCGATTTTCCTCGACAGCGCCTCGTCGTCCGCCTTCTCGCCGACGTTGAAGCGGCAGTTCTCGAGCATCACCACTTCGCCCGGCGCCACGGGCACGCCGTCGAGCCAGTTCCTTTGCAGTTTCACTTCAAGATTCAATAGCGAGCCCAGGCGCGAAGCGACGGGGGCCAGAGAATCCTTTTCGTCGTACTTGCCCTCTTTCGGCCTGCCCAGATGCGAAGTCACCATCACCGCGGCGCCCTCGTCGAGCGCGAGCCGGATGCCCGGCACCGAGGCGCGGATGCGCGTGTCGTCGGTGATCGTTCCGGCAGCGTCCTGCGGGACGTTCAGGTCGGCGCGGATGAGGACGCGCTTGCCGCGGAGCTCCTGGTCCGCCAGGCGCCTGAATTTCATCCCGCGCGCGCCATCACTTCGCCTGGTGCAGGGCGACCGCGACGTCGAGCATGCGGTTGGAGAATCCCCACTCGTTGTCGTACCAGCTTGCGACCTTGACCAGCGTGCCGCCCGAGACCTTGGTGAGCAGCGAATCTACGATCGAGCTCGCCGGGTTGTGGTTGAAGTCGGAGGACACGAGCGGGTCGGTCGTGTATTCGAGAATTCCCTTCAGCGCGCCTTCGGACGCCGTCTTCAGCGCCTGGTTCACTTCCTCGACAGTCGTGGGCTTCTTCGAGATAAAGCTCAGGTCGACGATCGAAACATTGATGGTCGGAACGCGGATGGCATAGCCGTCCAGCTTGCCGTTCAGGTGCGGCAGCACGAGCCCCACCGCGGCCGCGGCGCCGGTCTTGGTCGGGATCATATTCTGCGACGCCGAGCGCGCTCGCCGCAGGTCGGAGTGGTACACGTCGGTGAGCACCTGGTCGTTGGTGTACGCGTGCACCGTGGTCATCAGGCCCGTCACCACGCCGATGCCGTCGTCGAGAGCCTTCACGAGCGGCGCAAGGCAATTGGTGGTGCAGGAGGCGTTCGAGATCACCGTGTCGCTGCCCTTGAGGCTCTGGTGATTGACGCCGTAAACGACGGTGCGGTCCACGTCCTTGTCGCCGGGCGCAGAGATGATGACCTTCTTCGCACCGGCATTGATGTGAGCGCCGGCCTTCGCCTTGCTGGTGAAGAGCCCCGTGCACTCCAGCACCACGTCCACGCCGAGCGATTTCCACGGCAGCTTCGCCGGGTCGCGCTCGGCGACCACCTGGACCTCCTGACCGTTGACCTTCATGGTGCCGCCGCTTACCTCCACGGTTCCCTTGAAGCGTCCGTGCGCCGTGTCGTGCTTGAGCAGGTGCGCGTTGGTCTTCGCATCGCCCAGGTCGTTGATTGCGACGAACTGCAGGTCGTGCTTCTGCGCGCTTTCGTGGTGGGCACGCAGGATGTTGCGGCCGATGCGGCCGAAGCCGTTGATGGCTACCTTGATCGTCATTTGATTACGCTCCTGACCGCCTTTGCGACATTCTCCGGCGTGAGGCCGAAGTGCTTGAACAGTTCTCCCGCCGGCGCCGATTCGCCGAAGCGGTCGATGCCGACGACCGCGCCTTCCAGGCCTACGTATTTCCTCCAATAGTCGGTGACGCCCGCCTCGACTGCGACGCGCGGCAGCCCCTTGGGCAGCACGCTCGCACGATAGCCCTCGTCCTGGCTGTCGAACACGGACGTGGAGGGCATCGACACGACGCGGACCGGTACGTCGAGCTGCTTCTGCGCCGCGAGCGCGAGCTGCACCTCCGATCCCGTGGCGATGATCGCCGCCCTCGCGCCCGGCATGTCGGAAAGGACGTAGCCGCCTTTCTGGATCAGCCCGATTGCGGACTGGTTCCTCGCCTGGAACGGCAGGTTCTGGCGCGAGAGCAGCAGCGCAGTCGGCCCCTTGGCGCGCGCGAGCGCCGCCCCCCAGGCGACCGCCGTCTCCACCGAATCACACGGGCGCCAGAGCTCCAGGTTCGGAATGACGCGCAGTGCCGCGGCGTGCTCTACCGGCTGGTGCGTAGGGCCGTCCTCGCCCAGGCCGATCGAGTCGTGCGTGAACACATAGATCGCGCGCAGCCCCATGAGCGCGGCCATGCGCACAGCGTTGCGCATGTAGTCGGAGAACACGAGGAAGGTGCCGCCGTAGGGGATGCAGCCGCCGTGCAGCGCGAGGCCGTTCATCATCGCCCCCATGCCGAACTCGCGCACGCCGTAGAACAGGTAATTGCCGCCGCCGTCCCGCCCCATCGCCTTGGAGCCCTTGACGATCGTCAGGTTGGAGCCGGCGAGGTCGGCCGAGCCGCCGACCAGCTCGGGCAGCGCAGGCACGAGGGCCTCGAGCACGTTCTGCGAGGCCTTGCGCGTCGCGATCGTTTCCGCCTTCTGATTTGCTTCCTGAATCAGGGAATTCACAAGGTCGGAAAAACTCGAAGGCAATTCGCCCTTCATCCTGCGCATGAATTCCCTGGCCAGCTCCGGATGCTCCTTCTCATAGGCGGAGAATGCGCGCTTCCAGCGCCGCTCGGCCCGCTTGCCCTTCTCCCGGGCATCCCAACCGGCACGCACGCCCTCGGGAATCTCAAAGGGCGCATGCGGCCAGCCGATCGCCTCGCGCGTGGCCGCGACCTCCTTGTCGCCGAGGGGAGCGCCGTGTGCGCCGCCGGTGTTGGCTTTGGTGGGCGCGCCCTTGGCAATGACGGTCTTGGCGCAGATCAGGGTCGGGCGCCCCGGCGCGCGCCGCGCCTCGCGCTTGGCCTTCCTCAGCGCGCGATCCATCGCGTCGACGTCGTGGCCGTCGACGTTGGCGATCACCTGCCAGCCGTAGGCCTCGAATCGGCGGCGAACGTCGTCCGTGTACCACTGCCGAATGCTGCCCTTGTCCGAATCGATCGAGATGCCGTTGTCGTCGTAGATCGCGATCAGCTTGCCGAGCCCGAGCGTTCCCGCGAGCGCGCAGCTCTCGTGCGAGATGCCCTCCATCATGCAACCATCGCCGAGGAAGGCATAGGTGAGGTGATCGACGACCTCGTGTCCCGGGCGATTGAACTCGGCGGCGAGGAGCCGCTCCGCGATCGCCATGCCCACCGCGTTGGAGATGCCCTGGCCGAGCGGGCCGGTGGTGGTCTCGACCCCGGGCGCGAGTCCGTATTCCGGATGGCCGGGCGTTTTCGAGCCGAGCTGGCGAAAGCGCTTCAGCTCGGCGATCGGCAGCGCATAGCCGGTCAGGTGCAGCAGCGAATACAGCAGCATCGAGCCGTGCCCGTTGGAGAGCACGAAGCGGTCCCGGTTGGGCCAGGCCGGATTGCCCGGATTGTGCGAAAGGTGGCGGTGCCAGAGCGCCACCGCGATTTCCGCCATGCCCATCGGCATGCCGGGATGGCCCGAGTTTGCCGCCTGGACCGCGTCCATCGCCAGCGCACGGAGCGCATTGGCCATCTCGCGTTCAGGTGCAGGCGAAATCATCGAAACCTTGTTCGGAAGAGGCGCGAATTATAGCGGCCCACCTTCCTATAATCGCCGGATGATCGAGATGCCCTTCACCAGCCCGCCCGACTTTGCCGCCGGCGTCGCCGCCCAGGACAGCGCGACCGAGGCTCTCTGGTTCGTCTTCAAGGCCGATCGCCTGCTGGTCGAGTTGGGGCCGCCCAGCCCGCGGCCGACCGGCGACCTGCGGGTGCCCGCAAGGCCCTCCTGGGCCCGCTTGCCGGGCAAAAGCGCGTTGCTAAAAAACAACAATCCATTGTGGTTCGAGCCGGTAAGGACACTATATCTAGGGCGTCTGGGCGGCACCGACTGCTGGGCGGCGGAAGCCCCCGGCGAAGCCGCGCCGCCGCCCGGCGGCCTTGCCTGGGAGGGCCTGCGAACGCTGTTCAGCGTGCTCGAGGACGCGCACTTCGCGCTTGCCGGGCGCGCGGTCCAGCTGCTCGATTGGGACCGCAACCATCGCTATTGCGGCCGCTGCGGCACGCCCACCGAGGCGAAGGCGGAGGAGCGGGCGCGCGTCTGCCCCGCCTGCAGGCTCGCCGCCTACCCGAGGATCTCGCCCGCGGTGATGGCGCTGGTGCGCCGCGACGGCGAGATCCTCCTCGGCCGCAGCCCGCATTTTCCCCCCGGCATGTACAGCGCCCTTGCCGGATTCGTCGAGCCGGGCGAGACGCTGGAGCAGTGCCTGGCGCGCGAGGTCGAGGAAGAGGTTGGCGTCAAAGTGTCGCGCGTACGCTACTTCGCGAGCCAGCCCTGGCCGTTTCCGAATTCGCTGATGATCGCCTTCGTCTGCGATTGGGCATCGGGCGAAATCCGGCCGCAGGCCGGCGAAATCGAGGACGCGAAATGGTTCAACGTATTGCAATTGCCGAAACTTCCTAGCAGAATCTCGATCGCGCGCAGGTTGATCGATGGAGTAGTCGGCGAAATGCGCGCGGACGAGGACCATAACAAGAATTGAACGAAGCAGACGAACACTGTAGACCGCCGCAAGGTGGGATCGCCAAGGCGCAGCCCGGAAAATTTGGCAGAGGGTTGCGCCTTCGCTTTTTCGGGGGGCCGGAATCATGATCGAGACCGTGCGCGACGACCAGCTGCTCATGGAACCGCTCAACGACTCGACCGGCTTCTACATCCGGGCCACCCGGCTGGTCGGCGAGTGGCAGACGAAGCACCACCGGCTGGAGATCTACGACACGCCCCACTACGGGCGCATCTTCCGCAGGGACGGCTGCAACATGACCTCCGAGCGGGAGGAGTTCGTCTACCACGAGAACCTGGTCCATCCCGCGCTCGCCGCGCACGCGTCGCCGAAGAAGGTGCTGATCATCGGCGGCGGCGACGGCGGCGCGGCGGAAGAGGCGCTCAAGCACCCCTCGGTCGAGCAGGTGACCCTGTGCGAGGCGGATCCTGAGCTCATCGCCGTCGCCAAGGAGCACTTCTTCGCCGTGCACCGCGGCGCCTTCGACAACCCGAAGCTGCGCGTCCTGATCGGCGACGGCATGAAGTTCGTGCGCGAGACGCACGAGCGATTCGACCTGATCGCGCTCGACCTGGACGACCCGGTCGGGCCGGCGGCGGCGCTCTACACCGCCGAGTTCTTCCAGCAGTGCCGCATGGCGCTCGCGCCGGGCGGGGCCCTCGCGCTGCATATCGGCGCGCCGGTGGCGCGGCCGGAGCGCGTTGCCGAGCTGGCGCAGAGGCTGAACGGTATCTTTCGCATCGTGCGGCCCTACACCATCTACGCGCCGCTCTACGGGGCGCAGTGGACTATGGCGGTGTGCTCGGACAAGCTCGACCCCAAGTCGCTGACCGCCGACGAGATCGACCGGCGCATCGAGCAGCGCAAGCTGCAGGACCTGCGCTTCTACAACGGCGAGACCCACGAAGGGGTGTTCGCGCTGCCCAACTTCATCCGCGACCTCGTCAACCCGCCGCGCCTGAAGCTGCAGATGCGCGGCCGCAGGCTTGGCGTCGTCCGGGCTGCCGCAAAGTAGGCCGCGGGTCTGGGTCCTGGCCGGGGACAAGCCCGGCGACAACGCGCAGCTGCTCTCCCTTGCCGCGGCGCTGGGTTGGCCGTACGAGGTCAAGCAGCTTCGTTTTCGAGGATCGCGCTCGCGGTTCGTCACGCTGATCGGGCGCGAACAGTTTCCACTCGACAAGGGGGCGACCAGCCCGCTCTCGCCGCCCTGGCCCGATATGGTCCTCGGTTGCGGCCAGCGCAGCGTCGCCGTGGCGCTTCGCATACGCCGCAAGGCAGATCGCACGGTCCGGCTCGTCTGGCTGGGCCGCCCGCGCGTCGATCTCGACCGGTTCGACCTCATCCTGACCACACCGCAGTACCGGGTGCCGGCGCACCGAAACGTCGTGCACCTGGCGCTGCCCCTGCATCAGGCGGACCACGCCGCTTGGGACCGGGCCGCGGCGGATTGGCGGGAGCGGTTCTCGGCCCTGCCGCGGCCGTGGATCGCGGTGCTCGTAGGCGGCAGCGCGGTTCCCTTCGTGTTCGATGTCGCCACCGCGCGCCGGCTCGCCGGGCAGGCGAGCGCGCTCGCTCGCGCGGAGGGCGGATCTCTGCTCGTCAGCACCAGCCGCAGGACCCCCGCCGCCGCGGCGCGCACGCTCTCCGACGCGCTCACCGCACCGGCCTACGTGCACCACTGGTCGCCGGGCGGCGGCCCCAATCCCTACCTTGCGTACCTCGCGCTGGCCGACGCCTTCATCGTGACCGGCGACAGCGCATCCATGCTCACGGAAGCCTGCAGCACCGGCAAGCGCGTCTGGATCGCGGACCTCCCGGAAAAGCGCAGCTTGCGCTCGCGCGCGAAAAACATGCTCCGGCACTCCGTGCTCGCGGCGGCGCCCGGCCTGACCAAGCGCGGCTGGATCCGCAACCCGCGCGACCTGCACCGGCTGCACGCCGAGCTGATCGCCGCCAACCGCGCGCTACCGCTTGGCCGGCCTTACGCCACGCCACCCTCGCCCCCGAGCGACGAAATGGCGATCGCCGTCACGCGGGTACGGGCGCTGTTCAAGTAGCGCGCATGCGCGCGCTGTTCGAACGCTAGGTGCCGGGCCGCCTGGCGGCGCCGGTGAGGCGGCTCCAGGCGCGCTGCACACGCCGCCCCCAAAGCGAAAGGCCGCGCGAGGCCTTGTCTGCGCTCGGGTCGATCCAGTTGATCTGGATGGTGCGCCTCACGCCGCTGAACGGCTTGTGCCCGTGCCAGGAGTTGTCCGCGCGCTTGAACATCAGCAGGGTGCCGCCGATCGGCGGCACTTCCGCGACGTAGTCCTCGATGTCCTGGCCGTTGCGCAACAACCGCAACCTGCCCGCCGAGGATTCCCACGACTCGTTCAGGTAGATGAGGCCGGTGAGAACCTTGGAGCGGACGTCGGTGTGGATCTCGCCATCGCTCGAATCGGCAATGCCGCGGACGGTGACCCGGGCCTGCAGGCCATCCAGGCTGATATTGAACTTCCTTTCTACCGCCCGGCGAAAGTCGGCGCCGCGAATCTCCTCGATCAAACCCGCGAATGCCGGCCCGCATTGCAGTTCTTCGACGGAAAAGTTTCCGGCCTTCTCCATGCCGGGAAAATCCCGCTTCACCGCTTCCAGCGCCCCGCCGAACAGGAAGGCCAGTACCACGATGTATTCAAAAGGCTGGCGCTTCGCCTCGGCCTTCTCGAACCGATCGATATCCAGAAATTTCACTGTCAGGCTGCGAGCCGCTGGCAGAGGTCGAGCGCATCGTGCCGGACGTGGTTCGCCGCCATCTCGCGCTTCACCAGGTCGACGCCGAACACGCCTTTTTCCAGGCATTCGCGCACCAGGGAGAAGAACAGGCGCTCCTGATTCAGGTCTGGGTGCTGCCGATAGACGTCCGGCTTGTCGCCGAGCGCCAGGCGCTTGACCGCTTTTACCGCTGATTTCACCAGGCTGCGCTTCTTCTGGCGCACGGTGAAATCCACCGGCAGGCCCGTCTTCCAGGGCTGCGTGCGCCGGTAGGTGTTGTGGAGGATCTTGGTCTGCGGCGTGAGGCGGTCGAAGTCGTTCCATTCAGGCTCAAGCAAACCGACCGTCTCCTCGGGCTCGTACTCCAGCTTGATCCACTTCATGTAGTCCTTCTTGAACTCGAAGAGCTCGCCGAAGGTTTTCTCCGCGTCCCAGTGGCGCAGCTTCGCATTGTCGAGCAGCATGACGCTGGAAGCGCGATAGCCGGGCAGGTCCTTGAAGCCCGGCCGCCAGCAGCACATCAGCGCCTTGCCCTGCATGTCCCGGGAAAAGAGGTCCCAGATGTCGGCGAGGGCGAAGCAATCCGGATCGATGACCACGGCGCGGCCCTGGTAGTTCATCAGCTTCGGGGGCATGAAGCGCACCGGCGTGAAGGATTGCAGGTCCTCCTTCTTCCAGACGCGGTGCTCGGCACCGCGCAGGAATTTCTGCCCGATCCTTTCCTTCAGCCACGGCACGTCCCGCGCGTGCAGGATCTCCACGGAGAACTTGTCGGCGTTCCTGCTGTTTCGCCGCAGCGCGTAGGCCGCGACCAGCGCACCCAGGTACTGCTCGTCGTTGGTCTGGATGAATACCTTGCAATCCATTCGCCGCCTCGCCGCCCCTACGAAAGAGACTTCAGCACCTCGCGCACCGTCCCGAACAGCTGGTCGATTTCCGCCTTCTGGATGATGAGCGGCGGCGCGAGCGCGATGGTGTCCGCGGTCACCCGCATGTAGGTGCCTTTCTCGAACGCCTTCAGGTGCGCGTCCAGCCCGCGCGCGCCCACGGCACCCGGCCGCGGCGCAAGCTCGATCGCCGCGATCAGGCCGAGGTTGCGGATATCGATGACGTTGGGGCAATCCTTGAGCGAGTGCGCGCCATCCTCCCAATACTGGGCGAGCTCTCCCACGCGCGTGAGCAGTCCCTCGTCTTCGTACACCTTGAGCGTCCCGAGGCCCGCCGCGCAGGCCAACGGATGGGCGGAATACGTATAGCCGTGCGGCATCTCGATCGAGTTCTCCGGCCCCGTCATGAATGCCTGGTAGAGGCTCTCCTTCATGAACACGGCGCCCATCGGCACGGTGCCGTTGGTGATTCCCTTGGCGGTGGTGATGAGGTCGGGGATCACCCCGAAATAGTCCGCCGCGAACGGCTTGCCGAGGCGCCCCCAGGCGTTGATCACCTCGTCGAAAATCAGCAGGATGCCGTGCCGGTCACAAATCTCGCGCAGTTTCTGCAGGTAACCGACCGGCGGGACGTAGACGCCGGCCGAGCAGGCCACGGGCTCGACGATCACCGCGGCGATGGTGGAGGGATCGTGCAGCTGGCACAGGCGCTCGAGGTCTTCCGCCAGCTCGCCGCCGTGCTTGGGCTGGCCGCGCGAGAACGCGTTCTTCGCCGGATCGTGCGTATGGCGCATGTGATCGACGCCCGCCACGAGCGCGCCGAAGATCTTGCGGTTGCCGACGATCCCGCCCACCGCGGTGCCGCCGAAGTTGACGCCGTGGTACCCCTTCTCGCGCCCGATCAGGCGGACGCGCTGCCCCTCGCCGCGCTGGCGGTGATAGGCGATCGCGAGCTTGAGCGCGGTATCGACCGACTCCGAGCCCGAATTGGTGAAGAAGATACGTGTGACGCCTTTGGGCAGCAGCGGCGCGAGCCGCTCGGCGAACTCGAACGCTGCCGGGTGTCCCATCTGGAACGGCGGCGCGAAATCGAGGGTTGCGACCGCCTTCTGCACCGCCTCGACGATGGGCTTGCGGCAGTGCCCGGCGTTCACGCACCAGAGGCCCGAGGTGCCGTCGAGGACCTTGCGGCCCTCGGGGGTGTAGTAGTACATGCCTTCGGCGCGCGCGAGCAGGCGCGGCGCCTTCTTGAAGGCGCGGTTCATCGAGAATGGCATGAAGAACGGCGAGTTCTCCAGCGTGGCGAGGTTTTCCGGGCGGGCGCGTTCGTTCATCGGGGGACTCCTCTGTCTGCAGGCGCAATAGTAGCGCGCCGGCGGTCCCGGGCATACACTTTCGCCTCGCTTCCTTGAGGGAGGAGCCCATGCGCCAGCGCGCGAGAAAACGCAGCGGTGCGATCACCCTGGTCCTAGCCGGCAGCGCCACCGTCGCCGGCTGCGGCTCGCCGGTGGAGCAGCGCGACGCCTACGCGACCCAGGCCGCCTGCGTGCGCGACTGGAGCAATGCGCAGCTCTGCGAGCCGGTCCGCGACGGCCGCTACTCGAGCAGTTACTTCTATGGGCCGCCGTACTACGGCAACGGGACCACCTACAGCCTGTTCGGGCGCACGCGCAGCCCGAGCATCGAGCCCAGCCCCAACGCAATGGACGCGCACCGCCTGCCGACGGGCACGGTGGCGACCTCGTCCACCGCCGCGCTCGCCATGCGCAGCGGCGTCGGCCCGCGCGCAAGCAGCTCTGGCGGCAGCACCACCGTTCGCGGCGGCTTCGGCTCCTCGGGCAGTTCCTCTTCCTCCTCCGGCGGCTAGCCCCGATGCGGCGTGAGAAGCGCCAGCCGCGCGCGAACTGGCGCCAGCGCTGCGAGGACGCAGGTTTCTTCTTCCATTCGATG
>JAYRND010000391.1:0-9145 GCA_041904885.1 Burkholderiales bacterium | reverse complement strand
TCGATCCTGGGCGCGCCAGTGCCGATCACCGGCGTCGCCGGCGACCAGCAGGCGGCGCTGTTCGGCCAGGGCTGCCACCGGCCCGGAATGGCGAAGAACACCTACGGCACCGGCTGCTTCATGCTCATGCACACCGGCAGGAAGGTGGTGCATTCGTCCCACGGCCTGCTTTCGACCGCCGCTGCGCAGCTCGGGCGCGCGGTGGACGCGCGCGACGCGGACATGGAGTACGCGCTCGAAGGAAGTGTATTCATCGGCGGTGCGGTGGTGCAATGGCTGCGGGATGAGTTGAAGTTTTTCGATTCCTCGTCTGATATTGAAAGGCTGGCTTCCGACGTGCTCGACAACGGCGGGGTCTACATCGTCCCGGCGTTCGCCGGCCTGGGCGCGCCGCACTGGGACCCGCACGCGCGCGGCGCGATCGTCGGGCTGACGCGGGGCTCGTCGCGCGCGCACCTGGCGCGAGCCGCGCTGGAATCGATCGCGTTCCAGAGCGCGGACCTGCTGGACGCGATGCAGAAGGATTCGGGCGAAAAACTCAGCGAACTGCGCGTCGACGGCGGCGCTGCGGCGAACGACCTGCTGATGCAGTTCCAGGCCGACATCCTCGGAGTGCCGGTGGTGCGGCCGAAAGTGCTGGAAACGACGGCGCTGGGCGCCGCGTACCTGGCGGGACTGCATACCGGCGTCTGGAGCTCCCGCGAGGAAATCGCCGCGCAATGGCAGATGGAGCGCCGGTTCGAGCCTCGCATGGCGCCGACCGCCGCGCAGGCGCTGCTCTCTCGCTGGCACGACGCGGTGGGCCGTTCGCTGCGCTGGAGCGCGCAGGACGCCTGAGCCCCCGGCGCAGCGATACAGGACACCGGGACAAACGGCCGGCCGCTGCGCCGGATTACACTCACGGCCGGCATGGACAGGAACGTGCGCGAAAACCTGGACTCCGGCGAGCTGCTGCGCGCCATCATCGTCAATCTCGCCGAGGGCGTGCTCATCTACGACAGCGGCGGAAAGGTGATCACGGCCAACCCGGCCGCGGAGGCGATCCTCGGGCGGCCGCTGGCCGAGCTGATCGGCAGCCGGCCCACCGACCGCGGCTGCGTCGCCTCCCCGGACGACCCGGTCGCCTGGCCCGTGGACCGGCACCCGCCGCTCGACACGCTGGCGACCGGCCAGCCCCACCGCAGCGTGGTCAAGGGGGTACTCAAGCCCGACGGCAGCCGCGTATGGATATCGGTGAGCACCACGCTGGTGGACCTGCCGCCGGCCTACGGCGGCCGTGGGGTCGTCGGCTCGTTCGTCGACGTCACCGCCATGGTCGATGCGCGCCAGAAGCTGGAGCAGAGCGAGGCGCGCTTTCGCGACCTGACCGAGCTCTCGGCGGACTGGTACTGGGAGCAGGACGCCGATTTCCGCTTCGTCGACATGTCCAAGGGGGTTCAGTCCACCGGCATTCCTGCCGACAGCTTCATCGGCAAGCAGCGCTGGGACTTTGCCTGGAACAACATGACCAAGGAGGACTGGGCCGAGCATCGCGCGCAACTCGAGCGCCACGAGCCGTTCCATGACCTGCAGCTGCGCAGCCGCGATGCGAGGGGCGAAGGCGTGACCATTTCGGTGAGCGGCAAGCCGGTGTTCGACGAGCACGGAGCTTTCACAGGCTACCGCGGCATCGGCCGCAACATTACGCAGAGGAAGCGCACGAAGCGCAGCCTGCGCGAGGTTGCGGAGCGCTTCCGCAGCCTGACCGAGCTGTCCTCGGACTGGTACTGGGAGATGGACGACAATCTGCGCTTCACCTACGTCTCCGAGGGCATCCGCAAGGTGCGCGGCGTCGCCCCGGAGTCGCTGATCGGCAAGCGCCGCTGGGAGTCCGACCACGTTGGCGGCGACGAGGAAATGGCGCGCCACCGGGCGACGCTGGAAGGCCACCTGCCGTTCAAGGATTTCGTGCTCGCCCGCAGGACCAGCGACGGCAGGATCACCTACGTCAGCCATGCGGGCAAGCCGATTTTCGACGACCAGGGCAATTTCCGCGGCTACCGCGGAGTGGCCCGCGACATCACCGCCCAGGTCCAGGCCGAAGAGGAGCTGGCGCGCATGGCGCATTACGACGCGCTTACGAGCCTGCCCAACCGCGCGCTGCTGCAGGGCCGCCTGAAGCGCGCGATGTCGCGCGCCGACCGCGGAAAGACGCTGCTGGCGGTGATGTTCCTCGACCTCGACCAGTTCAAGGAGATCAACGACAGCCTCGGCCACGCCGTCGGCGACGCGGTGCTGAAGGAAATCGCGCAGCGCCTGGAAAGCAGCTTGCGCGCGACCGACACCGTTGCGCGCCTGGGCGGCGACGAATTCACGATCCTGCTGGAGGACGTGCGCAGCGTGGAGGAGATCTCGCGCATCGCCGACAAGCTGCTGCGCGCGATCGCCAAGCGCGCGGACGTGGCCGGGCACGAGATGCACCTCTCCACCAGCATCGGCGTGACCGTGTACCCGCTGGATAACCACGACGCGGACGCGCTGCTGCGCAACGCCGACCTGGCCATGTACCACGCCAAGCAGGAGGGCCGCAACAACGTGCAGTTCTTCTCGCGCGAGATGAGCGAGCGCACGGAAAAGCGCGTCGACCTGCTCGGGCGCCTGCGCGGCGCGATCGCGCGCGGCGAGCTGCATCTGTACTACCAGCCTCAGGTCGACGTGCGCACCGGCGGAATCATCGGCGTGGAGGCGCTGCTGCGCTGGAACGACGCGGAGCGCGGCCAGGTGCCGCCGATGCAGTTCATCCCGCTCGCCGAGGACACCGGCCTCATCGTCGACATCGGCGAATGGGCGCTGCGCGAGGCCTGCCGGCAGGCGAAGGCATGGCTCGACGCGGGTCTCGGCCCGCTCACGATGGCGGTCAACCTTTCGCCGCGCCAGTTCCGGCAGAAGAACCTGGTGAGCATGGTCGCGGCCATCCTCGCCGAGACGGCGCTGCCGCCCGACCGGCTCGAGCTGGAGATCACCGAGAGCACGGTGATGCACCGCACCGAGGAGGCGGCCGCCAGCCTGCGCGCGCTGCACCAGCTGGGCGTGCGGATCTCGCTGGACGATTTCGGCACCGGCTACTCCTCGCTCGCCTACCTGCACCGCTTCCCGGTGCACACGCTGAAGGTGGACCAGTCGTTCGTGCGCGACATCCGCAGCGACCGGGATGACGCCGCCATCGTGAGCACCGTAATTTCGCTCGCGCGGCAGATGAACCTGAAGGCGCTCGCCGAGGGCGTGGAGACCGAGGGGCAGCTCGCGTTCCTGCGCGTGCGCGGCTGCGACTCCTTCCAGGGCTACCTGTTTTGCCGGCCGCAACCGGCGGCGGAGGTGGAGGCGCTTCTCCGGCGCCACCGCATCGCATCCTCGCCGCCGCCGCGCGGGCGGCGGCCCCGCGCACGGCGCAGCGTCAAGGCCTGAGGGCGGCCGCCAGGCCGGCCCCTTCGGGCTACGCAGTTCCCCCTACCGTCAGTCCGTCGATCTTCAGGGTGGGCTGGCCGACGCCCACCGGGACGCTCTGCCCTTCCTTGCCACAGGTCCCCCGCCCGCCATCCAGGCGCATGTCGGTGCCGATCATGCTGACGCGGGTGAGTACATCCGGCCCGTTGCCGATGAGCGTCGCGCCCTTTACCGGGTGCGTGATCCTGCCGTTCTCCACCATGTAGGCCTCGGTGGCGGAGAACACGAACTTGCCGGTCGTGATGTCGACCTGCCCGCCGCCGAAATTCACCGCGTACAGCCCCTTGTCGACGCTGGCGATGATCTCCTGCGGGTCGTGCGCGCCCGCCAGCATGTAGGTGTTGGTCATCCTCGGCAGCGTGAGGTGCGCGAACGACTCGCGCCGGCCGTTGCCGGTCGCCGGCATCTTCATGAGTCGTGCATTCAGGCTGTCCTGCATGTAGCCGCGCAGGACGCCATCCTCGATCAGCACCGTGCGCTGCGTTGGATTGCCTTCGTCGTCGATGGTGAGCGACCCGCGCCGGCCCGGCAGCGTACCGTCGTCCACCACCGTGACGCCCCGCGCCGCGACACGCTCGCCGATGCGGCCGGAGAAGGCCGAACTGCCCTTGCGGTTGAAATCTCCTTCCAGCCCGTGCCCAATCGCCTCGTGCAGGAGGATGCCGGGCCAGCCGGGCCCGAGCACCACGGTCATGCTCCCCGCCGGCGCGGGCCTGGATTCGAGGTTGACCAGCGCCTGGCTGACGGCCTGCTGCGCGTAGCCCTTGAGCACGTCCTCCGAGAAATGCCCGTAGTAGGTGCGGCCACCGCCGCCCGCAAAGCCCATCTCGCGCCGGCCGCCCGATTCGGCGATCACCTGCACCGAGAGCCGCACCAGCGGGCGCACGTCGGCGACGAGCACACCGTCGGCGCGCGAAACCAGCACCACCTCGTATTCGCCGCCCAGGTGCGCCATCACCTGCGTGACGCGCGGATCGGCCGCGCGGCAGAGCGCCTCCAGCCGCTCGAGGAGCCGGATCTTCGCTTCCGCACCCAGCGAGGCAAGCGGGTCGAGCGGCTCATAGCGCATGGGCGCGGCGCCCCTGCGGGCGACCCGCCCCTTGCGCGATCCGCCGGCACGCGCGATGGCGCGCGTCGCCCGCGCGGCGTCCTGCAGCGCCGCGAAGCTGATTTCGTCGGAATAGGCGAACGCGGTCCTCTCGCCGGCCACGGCGCGCACGCCCACGCCCTGTTCGATCGAGAAGCTTCCCGATTTGACCTTGCCCTCCTCCAGGCTCCAGCCCTCCGAGCGCGTGTACTGGAAGTAGAGATCCGCGTAGTCGAGGCGGCGCGCAGCGAGCGCGCCGTACACCGACTCCAGCTTGCGGCTTTCCAGCTCGAACGGCGCCAGCAGGCAGGCGTCGGCGGTGGCGAGCAGGGAATTTGCGTCCATCGGGTCAGAGAACCTTTCGTCGCGGTCTAGCGCAGCGGCGCCCCGGGCTCGACCATCTGCGGCGCCGCCTCGGGCTGCTGCTTCTCGATCTTGGGGTCGGACCAGGTGCCGCTGATGTTGTAGTCGTAGGCGAACATCTTGCCAAGCGGGTTCTTGACCAGCCGGCCGGCCACCAGCGTGGCGAGGCCGGCGATCGGGTTGACCAGGCCGACCACGGTTGACGCGAGGTCGCCCATTTGCGGCGTTACGCGCACCGCCAGCGACTGGGTCTCCAGCGAAAGGTCGACCTGGCCGGTCATCGCAATGTCGGCCGCCGGCCCGCGCATGTCGAATTTCTTGACCGCCATCACGCCGCGCTCGATCCCCATGTTGCCGTTGATCCGGTCGAAATGGAAACCCTTGGAGAACACGTCGCGAAAATCGAGCGACAGGCGGCGCGGCAGCATCTGCAGGCTCATCAGCGACACCAGCTTGCCGACGCCGGGCTCGATCTCGAGGAACTGGCCATCCTCGGCGTGCAGCTTCAGCTGGCCGTTCAGCGTCGCGTAATCCAGCGTCAGCGGGTCGCCGTTCCATTTGAGCGAGCCGTCCAGGTTCGCCTTGCCGCTCTTCACGTGATTGGGAAAACCGAGACGGTCCAGGAACTGGCCGACATCGGTTACGTCCAGCTTGAAGGCGAGCGTGGTGTCCGCGGCCATCCCCTGCCGCCACAGGCCGCTCCCCGAGAGCGCCGCGTCCGGATTGGTCATCGCCAGCCGCTCGATCCGCCAGTTGCGCTCGTCCACCGTCCCTTCGTGCCGCGCCAGGACCTCCAGGCGGCCGAGTTTTCGGCCACGGTGCGAGAAATCCTCGGCCACGATGTCCACGGCGGGCAGGTCCTTCAGGCTCTCGCCCGGCCTTACCCCGGGCGAATCTTCCGGCAGGACGAGCCGCGTGAATCGCGCGACCAGCCGGCCGTCCCCCTCCTGGCGGTAAACCAGGTCACCGGAGAATTCCGCCGTGCTCATGGTCGCCGACCAGCCTGCCGCGTCGGCCGCGCCCTGCATCGATACGCCGCGCATGCGCTTGCCGAGCGCATCGAGCAGCCCGACTTTGACGTCGTAGCTGACCGGCTCGTTCGTCTGGCCGGTCGGCGCCTCGTTGAGTAGCGGGAGCCAGCGGTCCAGGTCGAGCGCCGGCAGCGAGCCGCGGATCGTCATGCCGCGGCGCTCCGGAATCCTGGCGACCTCTCCGGCCACCGGGTTGAGCGTGACGAGCGCGCGCTGCACCTGCAGCGCGGTGCCCCCCTGCGGCACTGCGCGCAGGTATTCCGCGCTGACGATCCGCCCGCTCGGCGGCCCGAGGGCAAGCGAGAGCCGGTCGCGCCCGTCGCCCGGGAAGATATCCAGGCGCATCGGCAGCGGCTCGGCGGCGTTCTTCGCCAGCGGCGGGGGCAGCGAGCTCGCCACGCCCTCCAGCGTCGAATCCATCGTGAACTGCGCGCGGCCGTCCCGGACCGTGAGCAGCGCGGTGTAGCGCGCCGCGCCCGACAGCCTCTTGCGCCAGGGATGGTCGAAGATCGGCCGTATCCCTTCCACGGTCGCGCGTCCCTCCGCCGCGATCTGCACGCTGCCGTCGGGCCGCGACCCGCCCGTGATGCGCACCTGGTCGCCGAACATCTGCCCACGGATCTCCGGGATCGTCAGCGAATTCTCCGTGAAGGCGATGCGCCCGCTCGCGCGCTCGATCGGCGCGAAGCGAGGGTCGAGCAGGATCGAGTTGCCGGTGAACTGGTATTCGCCCGCGACCTTGCTCTTCCCCATTTCCTTCAGCAGCAGGTCCAGGCGCAGCCGCAGCCGGCCGCGGCCCAGCGAGCTCATCGCCTCGGTGGCGCCGCCGGTGAGGCGCCGCGCCGGACTTTCGCGCACGTACTCGAGGAACGCCGCCGTCGGCCCCTCGACGCTGCCTTCGACGAGCAGCTGCGGCGCGGCGTCGAGAACGCCGGGCAGGGAAATGCGCATGTTCTCGACCTTTGCGCCGAGGATGGTCCCGCGGTGGCCCACCAGGTCGAACTTGTCGCGGTCGAACATCACCGTCGCCTCGAGGCCCTCCAGGCGCGGCCAGCCCCTGGCATAGTCGAACACCGCGTCGGAGATCTTCGCGGACACCTCGAACTGACCCTTGCCGGAATCCTGGAACGGGAAGTCGCGGAGGTCTCCCTTCAGGCGCACGCGCGCGTCGCTGAGCTGCCCTGCCTGGATCGCGCCGGCGCCCCATTCGCGCGTGTTCTCGCCCATGATCCCCGCCAGTGGCAGGTATTTCGCCGTCGTCTTGCCGTCGGCGCGCAGCAGCTGCACCGTCAGATCCGCGAGTCCCGGACCCTCGTCGCCCCACTGGTAGCTGCCCTGGGCGGTCCCGGCCAGGTCTTCGTTGGCGAAGCTCAGGTTCGACAGGCGCACCCTGATTCCGGGCAGCTTGCCCGGCCCGGCGGCCGCAATGCGCTCCCAGGCGACCTCGCCGCTCAGCGCGTCCAGCGCGATGCGCGGTTCCGGGAACAGCTTCGGCAGGTCGACCTCGCTCTTGCGCGAGGCAAAGCTGACCGAACCCCGCGCCTCGCTCGCCGTCACGCTGCCCGAGATGTTGGCGAAACCGGGGACGGTGCGCCACGCGTTCATGGTCAGGCCCGAGAATCGCGACCGCGCCGAGAAGCTCGCGCGGTCCGGCAGCTCGCCGGTCCAGTCGAGCTTCGCATCCAGCAGGTTGCCCTGCGGGCCGAGCTCGGCGAGCAGCGTGCGCAGGTCCGCCGGAAACGGCAGGAACTCGGCCAGCTGCACGAGCGGCCCAAGCTCGATCAGGTTGGCGGTGAGCGAGCCGCGCGGGACCAGCGTGGTGCCGCTGGCCGGCTGGTAGCTCGCCTTGAAGCTGGTGCTGCTCATCGGCTGCGCGCCGGGCCGCGCCAGCGCGAGGCCGCGCGCGCCGAACTCGTAGCCGCGCACCGACTCGCCGCCGAATACGCGCCCGCGCACGTCCGAGATTTCCAGCACCGGCAGCTCGCGCCCGAGCCGCGCCGATACTCCCGACAGCGCGACATCGGCGGTGGCCTGCGAGAGCCTGCCCTTATCCAGCGTGGCCCAGAGGCGCAGGGCGCCCACGCCGCGGCGCACGTCGAGCGGATAGTCGACCCACGGGCGCCAGCCCGCCAGGTCCGTGGAGCCGACCTCGGCGAAGATGCGCCCGCTCCAATTGGCGATGTCGCGCACGCCCTCGCCCTCCAGCTGCGCGCGCACGTCCAGGCCGGAACCCAGCTCGCGCGGCGGGCGCGCGGTCAGGCCGGCCGCGTGTTCGTCGCCATCGTTCTGCAGGCGGAAATTGAGCGCGGAGAGCCGCAGCGGCGGCGCCTTGCGCCGCTCGTCCACCCATTCGATCTCGGCGTCGCGGATCACGATCTCGCTCTGCGAGAGGATCCAGTCCGTCACCCTGCCCTCGCCCTTGTCGCCCGAGAGGCGGATCCCGGCGACGTAGATCTCGCCGTTCGCGTCGCGGCGCACCGCGAGCTTGGGCCGGTCGATGACGAAGGAATGCGAGCGCAACTCGCCCACGAACAGCGAGCGCCAGCCAATCACGTTCTCGACCGCCGGCAGCACCAGCGCCTCGCGGCCGCTGCTGTCGTAGATGCGCACGTCCGCGGTGGACAGGCGCGGCCGCAGCCCCTGCCAGTCGGTGGTGATGGCGCCGACCTTCACCGGCAGCCCGATCGCACGCGAGACTTTGGCGACGATGTCGCCGCGGTAGCTCTCGATGTTCGGCAGCAGCCAGTAGCGCAGGCCCAGGAACACCGCCGCGAAGGCGAAGAACGAGACCCACGCGAGGATCTCGAGCGCGCGCAGCAGGTTTCGCAGCGGGATAGGGAGAGCGGTTCTCATCGCGCTTCGATCTGGCTCCTGTATTCTATCCGTAAATGCTGGATCCGATTAGGAAAATCGCCTTTTCGCGGGTGGCCGCGCAATGGCTCGCCGCCCATCCCGCGCTCGCTTCGGAATGCGAAGCCGGCGCGGCATTCAGCGCCGCGGAAATGCATAACGCGCTGCAAGGCGCGCAAGACGACGACGAAGCCGCGTTCAAGGGCAGGCTGCGCCGCCTGCGCCGGCGCGTCCTGCTGCGAACAATGGCGCGAGACCTCGATGGCGAGGGCACGCCCGCCGCGCGGCTGGCCGAAGTGTGTTCGACCATGACCCTGCTCGCGGAGTTCAC
>JAYRND010000390.1:0-14952 GCA_041904885.1 Burkholderiales bacterium | reverse complement strand
GTATTGGGCTGAAGGCGAAGAAAAAACCATCCAGGCCTTGCGCGATCGCAATGAAAGGCTGCGCGAGCAGCGGGGCAAGCCGTACCAGCCTATCTACATTGAGGCGGTGGGAAGCATCGACACAAAAGCCAAACGTGAGGGCTTCGCGGAGGACTACGACGGCCTTTTTCAGCTGCGAAAGGTGGTGCGTGTATCTAACGTAGTGCCGAAGGATTGCGTCAAATGACGGCTAACAACCGGTTGTTGGGCGACGCTTATGCATCGGCGCTGCTGCGTCGCGCCTCCTCCTGCGCGCCAAAACCGGGACGTTAGGCGCCAAGGAAATGAAAGTAGCACTCGGCATAGCGGTCCTGCTCCTTGGGGGTATCGGCGCGCTCTGGGCTATGGGCTATACCGTCCACGTTGGGAACGGATACGTGGACGTCGTTGGCCCTACGCGCGTGAGCCCATCCGACGCCGAAGCCTCCGCCAATTCGGCGGAATGCATAGGTCTCAAGGAGCGCTTCCCTGAGAAGCCCTACTACACCATGGAAGAGCTCGATGCTCGCTCGAAAGCGACCTTGGCTTGCATAGAGGCTAAGACCAAATACATACGCAACAAGGAACGCGGACGCTAATGGCTCACGGTCTAGCGCCTAACAGCCGTTTGTTGTCCGACGCCAAGCTTCCCCCGATTTAGTTGACACCTCGGCCTAACAAGCTGGAGGTGTGAAGTGGCAAAGGCTGGACCAAGGAAGATCGCGAATTACGGCGATCGGTTCAAGGCGACTGCGGTGAAGCTGAGCAGCTTGCCTGGTGTGCAGGTGAAGGACGTTGCAGCGGCGTTGGACATTCATCCGTTCATGCTGTCGCTATGGCGCAAGCAGGTAAGGGAGAGAGTAATCGTGGCCAGAGCGTCAAAGCTCGATGTGGAGACCACGGCAGAGCTGAGGCGGCTAAAGGAGCTCGAGCGTCGCTACAAGGTGCTCAAGGAGGAGCACGAGCTCCTAAAAAAAGCCATCCGGTTTGCTTCGGGTCGAAAGCGGAAATCTTCGAGTTCATCGAAGTAAACCGGGACAAGCACGACGTGACGCTGATGTGCCGGCTCTATGGGGTGACCAGGGCCGGGTATTACGCCTGGCGCTCGCGCGAGCGGAGCGAGCGTGAGCGCCAGAACGCGACGCTCGCCGAGGAGATCCGCGCGGTGCACGCCGAGAGCCGCGGCACCTACGGCAGCCCCCGGGTGCACCAGGTGCTGCGCCGGCGGGGGCGCTGCGTGGGCAAGCACCGGGTGGCTCGCCTGATGCGTGCGCACGGGATCAAGGCACGGGTGGCGACGATCCGCTACACCAACCCGAGCATCCAGCGCTTCTACGGGAAGATCCCGAACCAGAGCCTGAGCGTTGAGCTCAAGGGGCCGGACCAGATCTGGGTGGGCGACATCACGTACCTGAAGGTGGGCTCGATCTACCGCTATCTTGCTGTGGTGATGGACAAATACAGTCGGCGGGTCGTGGGCTGGAGCTACGGGCCGAGGAAAGACGTGAAGCTCACGGTGCAGGCGTTAAACCGGGCGGTGCAAAGCCGTCGTCCGGCACCGGGGCTGCTCTTCCACACCGATCGGGGCGTCGAGTACGCGGCGCTGCGCTTCAAGCAGCGTGCGCTGGACCTGGGCATCGTGCAGAGCATGAACCGGCCGGGCAAGATCACCGACAACGCCTATATCGAGTCGTTCTTCCACTCCATGAAGGCCGACGTCTTCCACGGCCGGCGTTTCGATGACGACGATCAGGTCCGCTCGGCGCTTAAGGACTACTTGCCCTTTTACAACCGCGCTAGACTGCACTCGTCCCTGAACTACGTGCCGCCTGCGACGTTCGAACAGCAGGCTCGAAGAACGGGGTGTCAATGAAATCGGGGGAAGACTCCGCTTGCCGCGCGGCGCTTCGCGCCTCAGATCGCGCGGCAAAACCGGGACGTTAGAGCGCACGTTACAGGGGGAATCGATGAATCAACGAACTGCCAGATCTCTTGTGCGCGCGAACGCCATTGCAGCGGCTGTTTTTGCGCTGCTTCTGGGGGGCATTCTGTATGCGGCTCAGCCGGGGCCTGACCTCGCTCAAGCGGTCTCTTCGCGTGAAGTTTTCAGCGCGGCCCAGTCAGGCCAGGACGCGGGCGTGTTGCGCTTCTATTTGCAGTCGTGTCTAGACAAAAAATCCTTGCTCGCTGCGCCTGCGCGGGAAAGGGGTTTACTTCTGTCTATGGTAGAAGCGCTCTCCTTGATTGCCGTAATTCTCTTTGTTGCTAATGCTCTAACCATTCGCCAAGCGGTCGCCGATGTGCGCTCTAACCCGTAGCTGCTGCGGACGGGCGGCGAGCGCCTCGCCACATCGACACTTATTGCGGCAAGCCCGCCGCAGAGCACGACGTTAGGCCGCTCTCATGAGTGCCTCTTCCGAAAGTGCCGGGTCATTCGTTCGGAGCCTAATGGCGCTCGCCGAACGCATGGCAGCGCGCGACCTTGCTGTTTCATCGCTTCGCTGCGAATGGGGGCATATGGGCTCTTGGATCCTGGAAGTACAGGACGGCAAAGCAGCCGATGCATATGGCCAAGCTCTCCTCAAGCAGAACTTCGATGTACCAGGACCAAACGTCACTCGCTTTACGTGGGACGGACGAGAGCAAAACCTCACCATTCAGACAGCCCCGACCGAGCCGCTTTCCTCACCTGGGCCGTGGAAGGTGGCAAAGACCTCAAGCTTTCCCAGCAGCGAAGCAGCTGTGCAGTTCGTGGAACGCTATCTCGATGGATCGGCCTAACCATCGGTTCTTGAGCGACACTTGCCCGGCGCTGCGCGCCTACGCGCGTGCGCCAAAAATCGGAACGTTGGGCCGCAGTTGAATCACTGATTCGCGCGCAATCCGGAGTAGTCGGAGGCTAACAATGAAAACCGAACTCTTTTATCTCCTATTCACCGCCATTCTTACTGGGGTCCTTTGGATTCCCGTCGTAATAGGCTACGTGTTGACTCGCGGACCACTGAAACCTTCCGACTACAAGGTCGCGCCTACATCACCGCTCCCGGCCTGGGTCAATCGCGCCAATCGAGCGCACATCAACGCAGTCGAAAACCTCGTGACTTTCGCGCCAGTGGTACTGATTGCCCATGCCGCCGGGGTATCGACCTCAATTACCGTGGCGTCCGCTGCTGTCTTTTTCTACGCGCGCGCCGCGCATGCCGTGGTGCACATCACTGGATTCAGTCTATTCATGGCTCGTACCGTTTTGTTCACGGTTGCCTGGATCGCATTTCTGACGTTCGCAATCGAGCTGCTTCGAAAAACGATATGAGAAAGATTGGTGCCGGCATGCCGCGGCCCAACCCTCCGCTGCTGCCGACGGACCGCGAGCATCGTGCGAGCGCAAGAGTCGTTATGGCCCGCCGCAGGACAGCACGTTAGGTGTCGTGAGTATTGGGGTCGTAGAAAAGCTCTGGCGCTATCCGGTCAAGTCCATGCTGGGCGAGGAGTGCGCTCAGATCGAGCTGGAGCGGCGCGGAGTGAGGGGCGATCGCCTGTTCGCGGTGCGCACGCCGGACGGCAGGCTGGGCAGTGGTAAGAACTCCGGCCGCTTGCGCCAGATCGATGGGCTGTTCGGGTTCAGCGCGCGCTATCTGGCCGATTGCCCCGAGATCACTTTCCCGGACGGGCGGACGCTGCGGGGCGACGATCCTCGGATCGGCCCGGAGTTGTCCAGGACGCTGGGCACGGATGTCGTGCTCGCGCGGGAGTCGCAAACGCCGCACTTCGATGCCTGTGCGGTCCATATCCTGAGCACGGCGTCGCTCGCGTGGCTGCGGTCGCGGCTGGCGGGCAGCCGAATCGACGAGCGCCGGTTCCGGCCCAATATCGTCGTGGCGGCGGAGGGCAACGGCCCGGTCGAGCTCGACTGGGTCGGCAAGCTGCTGCGCGTGGGGCAGGGTGCCAGGCTGCGGGTGGTGGCGCCCACGGAGCGCTGCCGCATGACGACGCTTGCACAGGGCGATCTGCCTGACGATCCGGGAGTCCTGCGGTGCATCGCGCAGGAGGCCGATCTCGAGTTCGGGGTGTACGCGGAGGTCGTCGAGCCGGGGGCCGTTGCCAGCGGCGATCCGGTCAGCTTCGATGCCTGACTAAGGAATTGCGAACGACGCGCCGGACAGAGGCGGCTTCTGCGGCGGGAGAGAAGAGTGCGCGGCGCCGTGCGAGTCGGCGGGTGAGGGCTGCGAGCTTGGCGGAATCTGACGATGCGTTGTTAATGAGGTTCGCGAGGGCGCGGGCATCCGCGAGCTTGTAATAGCCGGGAAAAGCGGGCCCCAGCATGCCGACGTTGCCGGGCACGCGGGAGGCGAGGACCGGCGTACCGATGCGGGCGGCTTCGCAGATCACGTTGGCGCCTCCTTCCATAACGGAGCTCACCACCAGCAGGTGGCTCTTCGCAATCCAGCGTAGCGCTTCGGCGTGCGGGACGCTGCCGGTCCAGCGGTAGCGGGGCTCGCACTTCATCCAATTTTTCGCGACCGGGACCATCGCCGGGTCGAGTGCGCCGCCGACCTGGACGACTTCGTAGTCGCCTTTCAGGTGCTGCAGGGCCATCACGGCGCGGAAAGGGTCCTTCACCTTGCGCAGGTGCCCCACGACGGCGATGCGGAAGGGGTGCGCGGGCGGCGTGTGCCTGAGCTTCGTGTCGGAAGACTGGTAAACGATGGAGGTCTTTCTCCGCCATTTCTCGGGCAGCGCGCGCTTCGCTTCGGACTGCAGGACGATGATGCGGTCGGCGAGGTCGAGGGATGCGCGGGCCTTTTTCGAGCCGCGCGGCAGGTCCCGGTAGAGGTCGGTGCCGGTGAGGACGACGACCAGCCGGCCCGCCGGACGTGCGTCGCGATAGCGCTGCACCGAGGCGTGGCTGCGGTCGGCGTGCAGCGCGACGAGAAGGTCGCAGCGTTCGCCCGCCCACTCGCCCGCGATGCGAACTCGATGGCCCGCCGAGCGCAGCATGCGCGCCCAGCGCGCCGCGGTGTGGCGGTTGCCGACCCGGCTGCCCGGCGGGGCGGGCGTGACGATGAGGATGCGCGCCATGTCTGTCCGTTACACTTTCGGGATGATGGTAGCGGACCTGCTCGACGCGCGGAAACGCATGGAACGCGTCACCGAGGGACTGGAAGGCGACCGGCTGCTCGGGCCGCTTCTGCCGATCGTCAACCCGCCGATCTGGGAGATCGGCCACGTCGGCTGGTTCCAGGAGTACTGGTGCCTGCGAAGCCAGCCCTCGGGCGAGTTCGCCCCTTCGATCCTGCCCGGCGCCGACGCGCTCTACGACTCGATGAAGGTCGCGCACGACGACCGCTGGGGGCTGCCGCTGCCGGACTTCGAGGCGACGCGCGCCTACCTCGCGAATGTCCTCGAGCGCGTGCAGGAGCGCGTGCGGCGCGAGCCGGAGAACGAGCGGCTCGCCTACTTCGTGCGCCTCGCCACGTTCCACGAAGACATGCACGCCGAAGCCTTCACCTACGAGCGGCAGACGCTGGGGTACGAGTACGAGGATGGCAGCGTTGCGGGGCTGGTTTCCTGGGACCTGGAGTTCGAGAAGCAGAAGCATTGGCTCGGCGCGAAGCCGGGAGAAAGCTTTGTATTCGACAACGAGAAATGGGCTCATGAGGTCGAGGTGGGGCCGTTCGCGATCGCCAGCAGCCCGGTGACGAACGCCGAGTATCTGGTCTACGTGGAGGCGGGCGGCAAGGTCCCGCGGTACTGGAAGAACGAGGGCGGAAAATGGCTGCAGCGCCGCTTCAGCCAATGGATCCCGTTGCAGGCGCATGCCCCGGTGCGGCATGTGGACTGGAACGAGGCGAGCGACTACTGCCGCTGGGCGAAGCGCCGGCTGCCTGCGGAAGCAGAGTGGGAGTGCGCGGCGGCCGCGGGAAAGATCGGCCCGGCGGGCGTCTGGGAGTGGACCTCGAGCGCCTTCCAGCCCTATCCCGGCTTCGTCGCCGATCCCTACAAGGACTATTCTGCGCCCTGGTTCGGCGACCACATGGTGCTGCGCGGCGGCAGCTTTGCGACGCCCGCGCGGCTACTGAGCCACACGTTCCGCAACTTTTACCGGCCCCACCGCGGCGACATCTTCTGCGGCTTTCGCACCTGCGCGCTCGACTAGCCCGCGCGCGGCGCCGGCGAACGCGGCCGGCTCGTGCGATGTGACCTTCACGCGCGGCGCATCCGCCAGGCGCGGGAAGTTGTGCGCGGCCGAGCGCCGGTAGGCCGGGTCGTAGTGCTCGGCGAGGAGCCGCTCCACCAGCTCGGCCCAGAGGCCGTCCGCGGCGAGCGCTTTCCATTCGCCGACCCGCTCGCGTCCGTGCAGGCCGACGAGGCAATCGAGCTGCGCGTGGAGCGAGGGCAGGTCGGCGAAGAAGTGCCGGTATTCGTCGAGCAGCAGCGCCACGCGCGCGTCGCCGGCGGTATCGAGCAGCACGCACTCGCTTGCGCGCATGCGCGCGATCAGGGCATCCGGGATTTGGAGTTGGCCGATTTTCTTGCTCTCGCCCTCCACGAAAACTTCCTTGTGAGAGTCAAGAGCAAGCAATGCCTTCAACAATAGGCTTTCAAACATTTTCTGCGACGGCTGCGGGCGCTCGGGCAGGTTGCCGAGTACCGAGCCGCGGTGCGCCGCGAGATCCTCGAGGTCGAGCACTTGCGCCCCTGCCGCGGCGAGCGCCGCGAGCAGGCGGCTCTTGCCGCTGCCGGTAACGCCGTGCACCACGCGGAAGCGGAACCGCTCCGGCAGCGCGGCGAGCTGCTCCACGACATGGCGCCGGTAGGACTTGTAGCCGCCTTCGAGCGTCTTCGCGTCCCAGCCGATCTCGCGCAATATGTGGGCGAAAGCGCCCGAGCGCTTGCCGCCGCGCCAGCAGTAGATGAGGGGGCGCCAGGTTTTGGGTTTATCCAGAAACGCAGTTTCAATATGAAAAGCAATATTCTTCGCAACCAGACTTGCGCCAATTTTCTTCGCCGCGAAGGGCGATTCCTGCTTGTAGATGGTTCCCACCCGCGCACGCTCTTCGTTGGAGAGCACGGGGTACGACCCTGCGCCGGGAATATGATCCTCGGCGTATTCCGCAGGCGAGCGCGCGTCGAGGACGGCGTCGAAGCCGGCGAGCGCGGATACGTCGATGCTCGTTGATTTCACGGGCGAATTCTACGCCCCGCAAGGCGGTCGCCAGCCCGGCCAGCCGACCAGCGGCTCGAACGCGGCCGCGAGCGCAAGCAGAAATTCCTCGCCGCCATCGCCCGCGACGAGCTGCAGTCCCAGCGGCAGGCCGGCGCCGTCGCGGCCGCAGGGCAGCGAGAGGACAGGGAGGCCGGAGCCGCTCAATGGCAGCGTGAGTTCGCGCTGGCGGTCGAAGTACGCGGCCGGGGCATCCAGTGCGGGCGTGGGCGCAGCGAGCACAGGCAGCGCGAGGATATCGACTTCGCGCAGGGCAGCGCGAACCGCATCGCCGATGGAACGCTTCATATGCAGGCATTCCTCGTATCGCGCCCGCGGAATTCGCGCGCCGCGCTCCAGGTTGGCAAGCACGACCGGGCCGAAGACCTCGCGGGGCGCTGCCGCTGTGCGGAACTCGGCGCGCAGGAGGTCATGGAACTCGTACAGCATGAGGTCCATCATCGCCTCCAGTGTCGCGGACTCGAAGAGCCCCGCGACGGCGACTTCCTTCCGTTTCGCACCGGAACATTTCAGCGCCTCGTGGAAGGCCATGCCGACCCGGGCGTCGAGCCTTGCGTCGAGACCCTCGGGAATGCCGACGGCAAGATTCGCGAGGCGACAATCCTCGTGTGCGTGCGAGGGGGTTCCGGCCATCGCGGCGTAGAGCAGCGCGCAGTCCCCGGCCGTACGCGCAAGCGGCCCCGCAGTGTCGAGACTGCGCGAGCGCAGCGTCACGCCCTCCAGCGGCAGGCGGCCGAAGCCCGGCCTCAGCCCGACCAGGCCGTTGCAGGCGGCGGGGATGCGGATCGAGCCGCCGGTATCGCTGCCGGTGCCCACCAGGCACAAGCCCGCGGCAATCGCCGCCGCGGTGCCGCTCGACGAGCCGCCGGCCGAGCGCCCGGTATCCCAAGGATTGCGCACGTCGCCGTAGAAGACGTTCTTCCCCGAGGTACCGGCGGCCAACTCGTTCAGATTGGTCTTGCCGAGCATGATCGCGCCCGCGTCGGCGAGGCGCTGCACGATGACCGCGTTTCGCGTAGGGACTCTTGCCTGGAGCAGGCGCGAACCGGCTGTGGTCCGCACGCCTGCCGTGTCGAAAAGATCCTTGTGCACGATCGGGATCCCGTGCAGCGGGCCGCGATCCCTGCCGGCGCCCAGCTCGGCATCGAGGCGCCTGGCGAAGGCAATGCTTTCCGCGGGAAGTATCGTGATGAAGGCGTTCAATTGCGGCTGCAAGGCCTCGATGCGCTCGAGGCATGCCTGCACCAGCGCTTCGCAGCGCAGGGTGCCATTGCGCAGCGCCGCAGCGGTTTCGCGGACCGAGAGGGGAAGGCTGGTCACGGCTCTGCGAACTATTCTAGAATGGCCCGCATTCCCGAGGAGAAACCCATGAGCAAGCCGCTACGCATCATCCACGCAGGATTGCTGGGCCTTGCGCTCGCCGCGACCCCAGCCTTCGCCCAGAAGGTCCTCAAGTTCATCCCGCAGGCCGACCTGCGCATCCTCGACCCGATCGCGACTACCGCCTACATCACGCGCAACCATGGCTACATGGTCTACGACACGCTCTTCTCGATCGACGAGAAGTTCCAGGTGAAGCCGCAGATGGTGGACAAGTGGGAAATGTCGAAGGATGGCCTCACTTACACCTTCACGCTGCGCGCGGGCCTGAAATTCCACGACGGCGCGGCGGTGACCTCTGCCGACTGCATCGCCTCCATCGACCGCTGGTCGAAGCGCGACGCGCTCGGCCAGAAGCTCGCCGAGGCGACCGAGAGCTGGAGCGCAGTGGACGCGAAGACCTTCCGCCTGAAGCTGAAGAAGCCCTTCCCGCTGACGCTTGATGCGCTCGCCAAGCCCTCGTCGAACGTGCCATTCATCATGCCGGAGCGGATCGCGAAGACCGATCCCTTCAAGAACATCGAGGACCCGACAGGCTCGGGGCCCTTCAAGATGGTGAAGGCGGAATGGGTACCGGGCAACAAGGTGGTCTACGTCAAGAACACCGACTACATCCCGCGCAAGGAAGCGCCCTCCTGGGCCTCCGGCGGCAAGGTCGTCAAGGTGGACCGCGTCGAATGGATCTACATCCCCGATTCGGCGACCGCCGCCAACGCGCTGAATGCCGGAGAGGCGGACATCTGGGAGCAGGTGCCGCCCGACCTGATCCCGGTGCTCTCGCGCAACAAGGGCATCACGGTGAAGAACAACGACCCGCTCGGCTCGATGGGCATGATCCGCTTCAACTTCCTGCATCCGCCGTTCAACAACGAGAAGATGCGGCAGGCCGTGCTGTACGTTGTCAACCAGCAGGACTACGTGATCGGCATCGCCGGCGATCCGAAGAACGGCAAGCCCTGCTACTCGTATTTCACCTGCGGCACGCCGCTCGCGACGGAGGTTTCGGCCGACCCGCTCAAGGGCAAGCGCGACTTCGAAAAAGCCAAGCAGCTCGTCAAGGAGGCCGGCTACAAGGGCGAGAAGATCGTCATCATCGACGCCACCGACCAGCCGATCGTGCACTCGCAGTCGCTGCTGACGCTGGAGAACCTGAAAAAGATCGGCCTCAACGCCGAGATTCAGGCCGGCGACTGGGGCACGCTGATCACGCGGCGCGCGGTCAAGGAGCCGCCGGAGAAGGGCGGCTGGAACATCTTCCACACCTGGCTGGTCGGCCCCGACATGGTCAATCCGGCGGTCAACTTCCCGATCCGCGGCACCGGCGAGAAAGCCTGGTTCGGCTGGCCGACCGACGCCAGGATGGAAGACCTGCGCGAGGCCTGGTTCAACGCCAAGGACGCCGCGGAGTCGAAAAAGGCGGCCGAAGCGGTGCAGCGTCGCGCGTTCGAGTTCGTGCCGATCATCCCGACCGGGCAATTCATCCTGCCGACCGCCTACCGCGCGAACATTTCGGGCCTGATCATCGCGCCCATCAACCTTCTCTGGAACGTAGAGAAGAAGTAGGCAGCGAACCGCGCTAGGTGCTTTCGTATGTCCTGAGGCGGCTCGCCGCGACCGTCGCCGTAATGGCGGTGGTCGCGCTGGTCGTCTTCGGGCTGCTGTACTTCACGCCGGGCGACCCGGCGGCGATCCTCGCCGGCGACGCGGCCACCAGCGACGACATCCGGCGTATACGGGAGAAGCTCGGCCTCGACCAGCCGTTCCACATCCGTTTCGGCGCCTGGCTGTGGGCGCTCGCGCACGGCGATCTCGGCACCTCGATCTTCACCAATCTGCCGGTCACGCACCTCATCGGCCAGCGCATCGAGCCGACGCTGGCGCTGACCGGCTGCACTTTGCTGGTTGCGGTTCTGGTCGCGGTGACCTTCGGCGTGCTCGCGGCGGCGCGCGCCGGCAGCTGGCTGGATCGCGCAGTGATGACATTCTCGGTGCTGGGCTTCTCGGTCCCGGTGTTTGTGCTCGCCTACATCTTGATCCTCGTCTTCTCGATCGAGCTCGACTGGCTGCCGGTGCAGGGCTATGTGCCCCTGCGCGAAGGATTCTGGGACTGGCTGCGTCACCTTATCTTGCCCAGCATCGCGCTTGGCACCGTCTACATGGCGCTCATCGCCCGCATCACGCGGGCAAGCATGCTGGAGGTGCTCGCGCAGGACTACATCCGCACCGCGCAGGCGAAGGGCCTCGATCAGGCCGGAGTGCTCGGCGGCCATGCGCTCAAGAACGCCGCGGTCCCGATCGTCACCATCATCGGCATCGGCATCGCGCTGCTCATCAGCGGCGCGGTGGTCACCGAGACTGTATTCGCCATTCCTGGCGTGGGGCGGCTGACGGTGGACGCGATTCTGCGCCGCGACTACCCGATCATCCAGGGCGTGACGCTGCTTTTCTCGGCAGCATACGTGTTCGTCAACCTGGCGGTCGACCTCTCCTACCTCCTCCTCGATCCGCGCATCCGCTACTAGATGCTGAAGATCTTCCGCGACGCCCTGGCGCGCCATCCGACCGCGATCGCGGGCGGGGTCGTGCTGCTCGCGCTCGTCGTGGTCGCGTTCATCGCGCCATGGCTCGGCACGGTGGATCCGCAGGCGGTGGCGCCAGTGCAGCGCCTGAAATCGCCTTCGGCGGCGCATTGGTTCGGCACCGATATGCTCGGGCGTGACGTGTACAGCCGCGTCGTGTATGGCGCGCGCATCTCGCTCGCGGTCGGTATCGCGGTTGCGCTCCTCAGTACCTTGCTCGGGCTCGCGATCGGACTGGTTACCGGCTTCGTGCGCGCGGTCGATGCGATCGTGATGCGGGTGATGGACGGACTGATGGCCATCCCCTCGGTGCTGCTCGCCATCTCGCTCATCGCGCTTACCCGCGCGAGCGTCGGCAACGTGATCGCGGCGATCACTCTCGCCGAGGTGCCGCGTGTGGTGCGCCTCGTGCGCAGCCTGGTGCTGACGATCCGCGAGCAGCCCTACGTCGAGGCCGCAGTCGCCTCGGGCACGCCCCTGCCGAAGGTCCTGCTGCGCCACGTCCTGCCCAACACTACGGCGCCGCTCCTCGTGCAGGGCACCTACGTCTGCGCCTCGGCGATGATCACCGAGGCGATCCTGTCCTTCATCGGCGCCGGCACCCCGCCCAACATTCCGAGCTGGGGCAACATCATGGCCGAGGCGAGGAGCCTCTTTCAGATCGCCGGCTACCTGATCCTCTTCCCGGGTATCTGCCTCTCGCTCACCGTGCTGTCGGTCAACCTTCTCGGCGACGGCCTGCGCGACGCGCTGGACCCCCGGCTCGCGAGTCGCATGTGAACGCGCTGCTCGAAGTCGAGGACCTGCGCACGCATTTCTTCACCCGCAGCGGAGTGGTGCGCGCGGTGGACGGGGTTTCCTTCCGCGTTGGCCAGGGCGAGACGCTCGCCGTGGTCGGCGAGTCGGGCTGCGGCAAAAGCGTCACTTCTCTTTCGATCCTGCGCCTGGTGGCCACTCCGCCGGGCAGGATCGTCTCCGGAAGAATGCTTTTTCAGGGCGAGAGCCTGCTCGACAAGACCGAGAAGCAGATGCAGGAACTGCGCGGCAACGAGATCTCGATGATCTTCCAGGAGCCGATGACTTCGCTCAACCCCGTGCTGACCGTGGGCCGGCAGATCGGCGAGGCGTTCGAGCTGCACCAGGGACTCGGGCGCGCCGCGGCGCTCGCCCGCGCGGCCGAAATGCTGCGCCTGGTGCAGATTCCGGAGCCCGAGCGGCGCCTCGCGCAATACCCGCACGAGCTCTCGGGCGGCATGCGCCAGCGCGTGATGATCGCGATGGCGCTGTCCTGCGGGCCGAAGCTGCTGATCGCCGACGAGCCGACCACCGCGCTGGACGTCACCATCCAGGCCCAGATCCTCGACCTCATGCGCGCGCTGAAGGAAAAGAGCGGCGCGGCGATCCTGCTCATCACCCACGATCTGGGCGTGGTCGCCGAGATGGCCGAGCGGGTGGTGGTCATGTACGCCGGGCGCAAGGTGGAGGAGGCACCGGTGGAGGCGCTGTTCGGGCAGCCGCGGCATCCTTACACGCGTGGCCTGCTCGGTTCTGTTCCCCACCTGGAGGATGCGGCGCAAGACATCGGCGCGCGCCAGCGCCTCGCGGAGATTCCGGGCATGGTGCCGTCGCTGCGCGAGGAGATCCCTGGCTGCACCTTCGCGCCGCGCTGCGCGCATGCGCAGGCGCGCTGCCGGGAGGCCTACCCGCCGCTCGAGGAGAAGGCGCCCGGGCACTGGGTCGCGTGCTGGGAATCCGACCGAATTTCCTGACGATGCTGAAAGTTGAAAGCCTCAAAAAATACTTTCCCGCAAAGAAAGGCGGGAAGGTGCACGCGGTCGACGGCATCAGCTTCGCGATCGCCGAAGGCGAGACGCTGGGCCTGGTAGGCGAATCGGGCTGCGGCAAGTCGACCGCAGGAAAGACCATCCTGCGGCTGCTGAAACCCGACGGCGGGCGGATCTCCTGGCGTTCCGCGCCGCTGGAGAATCTGGACGAGGGCGCCATGCGCCCCTTCCGCCGCGAGATGCAGGTGGTGTTCCAGGACCCGTATTCCTCGCTCAACCCGCGCATGCGCGCCGCCGATATCGTCGGCGAGCCGCTGACCAACTTCGAGGCGCTTGGGCGCGCCGAGGTTCGCGAGCGGGTAGCCTGGCTATTCGACAAGGTGGGCCTCCGGCCCGACCAGATGGCGAAGTACCCGCACGAGTTCTCCGGCGGGCAGCGCCAGCGCCTCGGCATCGCGCGCGCGCTCGCCGTACGCCCGAAGCTGATCGTATGCGACGAGCCGGTTTCTGCGCTGGATGTCTCGGTGCAGGCGCAGGTGATCAACCTGCTCGTCGACCTGCAGGCGGAATTGGGTCTCGCCTACCTGTTCATTGCGCACGACCTCGCAGTGGTCGAGTACATCAGCCACCGCGTGGCGGTGATGTACCTGGGCAAGATCGTCGAGCTGACGGACAAAAGGTCGCTGTTCCGCGATCCCCAGCATCCCTATAGCGAGGCCCTGCTTTCGGCGGTTCCCAGCCCCAAGCCGGGCGCGCGCAGGAAGCGCGTCCTGCTCGCGGGCGAGGTGCCCAGCCCGATTGCCCCGCCGCCGGGCTGCCGCTTCCACACGCGCTGCCCGATCGCGGAAGCGCGCTGTCGCAGCGAGGAGCCGCTACTCAAGCAAGTGCGGGACGGGCACTGGGTGGCCTGCCATCTGCGCGGGCCCTGACGCCGGCGCGGGCTCAGGCGGCGGCGCTCTGCCTTGGCCGGTAGATGGCGGTGTGGCGGACGCGCGCAACCGGTCGCCCGCCGGCGAGCACCAGGGCGTCGAATTCCACGAACCGGTGGCCCTTGCGCTCGTAGTTGCCTGTGATTTGCGCCCGCGCGTCCAGCGTCTCGCCGACGCGCGCGGGCGCGAGATTGCGCACCTCGCTTGCGACATGGATCCATGGGCCGAGGCGCACGCTTTCCAGCAGCGCGCGGTTGCACATGCGCAGCACGAGGCCTGGGTGCAGGAGCCCGGCGCGGGCGTAGATGCCGTCCGTCTCGCGCACGTCACGCAGGTACTCCGCCGCGCGTTCGGCGCTCGCATCGAAAGGCAGCGCGGCAAGCGCGCCGCCGACCGGCAGGGAGACCTCGCTCGCCTCGGGTCGCGCTTCCTTCGCGGGCGGCCGTGCACCGGGAAACGCGCCCGCCGCCGGGGCGGGAGAATCGCCCGGCATCGACGCCGACCCAGTCGCGCACACCACCCCGCGGCTGCGCGCCTCGATTTCGAGAGCGCCTTCGCGCTCTACCGAAGCGATTTCGACTTCCTCGCCGTCGTAGACCGGCGCTACGAAGCGGCACGCAGCCGCGCCGCGCTCGAGGAAATCCCGTCCCCAGCGCTCGACCGGTGCGTGCATCATGTAGGCGTAGACCTCGACTCCGGGCACGAGCGCGCCGGCGAAACCGTAGCGCCGCGCCACGCGGTCGTCGTGGATCTTGTTCTCGGAATCGTGCGAGCGGTTGAAGGCGCGAACGCGGTAGGGAGTCATCGCCCTATTTCTTCAGCATCGGCGCGAGCGCCTGCCAGACGTTTTTCAGCATTTCCGGCTGCGCCGCCTCGTTCGGATGGATGCGGTCGGGCTGGAAGAGTTCCATCTTTTCGGCGAAGCCCTCGAACAGGAACGGCAGCAGGGCGGCCTTGCGTTCCCGGGCCACTTCGCCGAACGCGCGCTCGAAGGCCTGGGAATAGGCCTCGCCGTAGTTGGGCGGGACGCGCATGCC
>JAYRND010000389.1:0-6947 GCA_041904885.1 Burkholderiales bacterium | reverse complement strand
TACCGGCAGTGCGCGATGCCGATGTTGCCCGGGAGCGAGCGCATGTTGCGCGTGCGGAACACGTCGCGCACCATTCCGGTGCTCTTCTGCATAGAGAAGGACTTGCGCTCGCTTGTGACGATGCCGGCGGCGTCCTGGCCGCGGTGCTGCAGGAGCAGCAGGCCGTCGTACAGCAGCTGGTTGACGGGTGAGCGAGCGACAATGCCAAGAATGCCGCACATTGGGACCGACTCCCGGCGTGATTAGGGTACGGGAGACGAGTCTCCCGTTCGAACCGCAGGATCAATCATAGCGCAAGCGCTCGGTGAGCGTCTGCGGCAGGAACGGCCGCATCGCGCCCACCGCCTCGGCGAGCCGCGGCCCGCTCGCCGACTCCCGCCACCAGGCCTGGCGCGGCGCGCTGGTGAGCCCGGCCAGCACTGCCGCGGCGACGATGAGCAGCAGCCCCCGCGCGGCGCCGAACGCGGCGCCCAGCGCCCGGTCCGCGCCGCCCAGCCCGACCGCCTTGACCAGCTTCGATAACAGCAGTCCGGCCAGCGAGCTGAGGATCAGCGCGCCGAGGAATACGGCGACGAACGCCGCGGCGACGCGCAGCTCCGCCGTGGGGATCGCGCTCGGCATCTCCGGGCCCAGCGGGCCCGCGAGGAGGTTCGCGGCCAGAAAGGCGATGACCCAGCCGAGGATGGCGACCACTTCGCGCACCAGGCCGCGCCACGCGCCGAGAATCATCGACGCGGCGAACACGCCGACTACGACGTAGTCCAGCCAGGCCATTCTTCAGGACTTGGCGGCGACGTTGCCCGGCTTCAGGCCCAGGTTCTTCAGTTGCTGCAGAGCGCGCTCCGCAGCCTCCCGGTCGGCGAAGGGCCCCACGCGCACCCGCGTGACCGGCCCCTGCTTGGTGGCAATCGGTTCCGTGTAGTGGGGAAGCTTGGCGCTCTTCAGGGTCGCCAGCAGTTCCTGCAGCTTCTCCGGGCTCGCCAGGGCCGCCACCGGCACGATGTACTGCTCGCCCGCAAGCGCGGCCTCGGCCTTGGCGCGCTCGGCGGCCGCGGGGGCCGGCGCTGGCGCCGCCTTCTTCACCACGATCTCGATCTTCGGCGCGGCCTTGGCCGGGGCCTCGGCGGGCGCGGGCTCGGCGGCAGGCTTGGGCGCGGGCGGCTCCGCCGGCTTTTCTTCGGCCGTCGCGAGCCTCTCGGCCGGCTTCGCGGCCTGCTCCGCGGCCTTCGGCTTCTCCCCCGCCTTCTTCGCGGTGACCTTGGGAACGAACGTCGAATCGTCCTCGCCCGGAATGCGCAGGTTCACCGGCGGCGCGCCGCGCCGCGGCTCCGCGTCGAACACCATCGGAAGCACGATCACCGCGGCGAGCACCAGTGCGATCGCACCGACCAGCCGCCGGCGGCCGCGCCGCTTCAGCAGATTGACGTCTTCTGATTCAGCCATATGCGTCGGCGACCGTCAGGAACGAGCCGAATACGACGATCTTATCATTCTCGCCCGCTTCTTTTTTTGCCGCGCTCAGCGCGTCGGCGACCGAGCGATGCGCGAATACGGGCTCTTTGATTTTCAGGTCGGAAAAAATTCCGGCGAGAGATCCGGAATCCAATCCTCTCGGCCCTGGCAGGCTTGCGAGGTGCCAGCGCGTGATGCGCGGCGCCATCGCGCGCACCACGCCGGCAATGTCCTTGTCCTTGAGAATGCCCAGTACCGCGATCGTTTCCGGCGCGTAGCCGCTGTCGCCGAGATTGGACGCGAGCACCGCCGCCGCCTGCGGGTTGTGCGCGACGTCCAGCACCACCTGTGGCCTGCCCGGCAGCACCTGGAAGCGGCCCGGCAGCGAGACCTCCGCGAGGCCCCTTCGCACGTCCTGCATCGCGACGGGCAGCCGCTCGCGCAGGCTGTCCAGCGCCGCCAGCGCGGCACTCGCGTTGCGCAGCTGCATCGCGCCGCGCAACGCGGGATGCGCGAGGCCGGCGCGCTTTCCCACCGGCCCCCAGTAGCTCCATTGCGTGCCCTGCGCCTGGTAGCCGAATTCGCGCCCCAGCAGCTGAAGGTTTGCGTCCGTATTCAGCACGGACGATGGAGGATCGGGCTCGCCCACGATGGCGGGCCTGCCGGGACGGAAAATTCCCGCTTTTTCCCGTCCGATCTCCTCTCGTGTGGCGCCGAGAAACTCGACATGATCGATGCCTACGCTGGTGAGCACCGCGCAATCGGCGTCCACGACGTTGACCGCGTCCAGCCTGCCTCCCAGCCCGACTTCCAGTATCGCCGCTTCGATTCCCGCCTTCGCGAAGAGGAGGAATGTCGCGAGCGTGCCGAACTCGAAATACGTCAGCGGCACGCCGCCGCGCGCGGACTCCACCGCGGCGAACGCCTCGCAAAGGGAAGCATCGTCGACCTCCCGCCCTGCCAAGCGCACGCGCTCGGTGTAGCGGCACAGGTGCGGCGAGGTGTACAGGCCGGTACGATAGCCGGCCGCGCGCAGGATGCTCTCCAGCATGGCGCAGGTCGAGCCCTTGCCGTTGGTGCCCGCCACCGTGAATACCGGGCACATAATGCGTAGCTCCAGTTTCCTGAAAACTTCGAGAACCCGGTCCAGCCCGAGCGCAATCGGCTGGGGGTGCTGGCGCTCGATGTACGCCAGCCAGTCCGCGAGCGACCGCACGCTCAAGGAATGAGCGTCCTTCCCATCACGCAGCCAGGTCGGCCGGCCTTCCCTGCAGCAGCGCGAACAGCGCGTGCAGCCTGTCGCGCATCTGCCTGCGGTCGACGATCATGTCGATCGCCCCCTTTTCGAGCAGGAATTCGGCGCGCTGGAAGCCTTCGGGCAGCTTCTGGCGGACCGTCTGCTCGATGACGCGCGGGCCGGCAAAACCGATCAGCGCCCGCGGCTCGGCGATGACCACGTCGCCCAGCATCGCGAAACTGGCCGACACGCCCCCCATGGTGGGATCGGTCAGGACAGTGACAAACGGCAGCCGGCGCTGCGCCAGCTCGCTGACCGCGGCGGTCGTCTTCGCCATCTGCATCAGCGACAGCAGCCCTTCCTGCATGCGCGCGCCGCCGGTGGAGGTGAAGCAGGCGAACGGCAGCTTCTGCTCGATCGCCACGCGCACGCCGCGCACGAAGCGCTCGCCGACCACCGAGCCCATCGAGCCGCCCATGAACTCGAACTCGAACGCCGCCGCGACCACGCCGAGCGACTTGACCGCGCCCTGCATCACCACCAGTGCGTCGGTCTCGCCGGTCGAGGCCTGCGCCTCCTCCAGCCGCTCCGGATACTTGCGCGAGTCCTTGAACTTCAGGCTGTCCACCGGCTGGACCTCGGCGCCGATCTCGAACCGCCCCTCGGGATCGAGCAGCGCGTCCAGGCGCGCGCGCGCGCCGATGCGCTGGTGGTCCCCGCATTTCGGGCAGACGTTCAGGTTCCGCTCCAGGTCGGTGCTGTAGAGCACCGCGCTGCAGGCCGGGCACTTCGTCCACAGGCCCTCGGGCACCTGCTTGCGCGGCCCGGAGCCGCGCTGGATCTTCGGCGGCAGCAGCTTCTGCAGCCAGCTCATGGACGCACCCCTGTGCGGACATCCTTCACGCGTCCATCGCCTCGCGGATCGGCTTCACGAACGCCCGGGCGCGCTCCAGGGCCTGCGCCGGCGGCGCCGCTTCCAGCTCCTGGATCAGGCGGCTCGCAATCACCACGGCGTCCGCCCCGCGCGAAATGCGGCGCGCCGACTCGGCGTCACGAATGCCGAAGCCGACGCCCAGCGGGAGGCGCGTCGCGGCGCGGATCTTCGGCAGGCGAGCCAGCACCTCGTCGGTATCCAGGTTGCCTGCCCCGGTCACGCCGCGCAACGACACGTAGTAAATGAAGCCGCTGCCGACGCGCGCCACCTCGCGGATGCGCGCGTCGGTGGAGGTCGGCGCCAGCAGGAAGATGCAGTCGATGCCGGCCTTGCCGCAGAGCTCGGAGAACGGACCGCATTCCTCCGGCGGATAGTCCACCACGAGCAGCCCGTCGACGCCCGCCGCCTTCGCGGCGGCGACGAATTTCTCGACGCCCAGCGCTTCGATCGGGTTGGCGTAGCCCATCAGCACCACGGGCGTTTCGGAATTCTGTTTTCTGAAAGCGGAAACATAGCCCAGGACATCGGAAAGTCCCACGCCATGCTTCAACGCGCGCTCGGACGCGCGCTGGATCACGGGACCATCGGCCATCGGATCGGAAAACGGCACGCCGAGCTCAAGGATGTCGGCGCCGGAATCCGCCAGCGCGTGCATCAGCGGCACCGTGAGCGCGGGTTCCGGATCGCCTGCGGTGACGAACAGGATGAGCGCCTTGCGCCCGGCGGCCCGCAGCTTCTCGAAGCGCCCGGCGATGCGCGACATCAGAGCTTGAGGCCCCGGCGCTCGGCGACCGTCTGCATGTCCTTGTCGCCGCGGCCCGAGAGGTTCACCAGCAGCAGGGTTTCCTTCGGCAGCGAGGGCGCGATCTTCATCGCATACGCGACCGCGTGCGCCGACTCAAGCGCCGGGATGATGCCTTCATAGCGGCACAAGGCGTCGAAGGCCTTCAGCGCCTCGTCGTCCGTGATCGCCACATACTCGGCGCGCCCTTCGTCCTTCAGCCAGGCGTGCTCCGGGCCGACGCCGGGGTAGTCGAGTCCCGCCGACACCGAATGCGTCTCGAGGATCTGACCGTTCTTGTCCTGCAGCAGGTAGGTGCGGTTGCCGTGCAGCACGCCGGGCTTGCCCGCGTTCAGCGAAGCCGCATGACGCCCGGTCTCGAGGCCCTCGCCCGCCGCCTCGACGCCGATCAGGCGCACCTTCTCGTCCTTGAGGTAGGGGTAGAAAATGCCCATTGCGTTCGAGCCGCCGCCGACGCAGGCAATTACCGCATCCGGCTGCCTTCCGGTCATCTCGGGCATCTGCAGCTTGCATTCCTCGCCGATCACCGACTGGAAGTCGCGAACCATCATTGGGTACGGGTGCGGGCCGGCGACCGTGCCGATGATATAGAACGTGTCCTCGATATTGGTCACCCAGTCGCGCATTGCCTCGTTGAGCGCGTCCTTGAGCGTTTTCGAGCCCGATTCCACGGGCACCACCTCGGCGCCGAGCAACTTCATGCGGTAGACGTTGGCCGTCTGGCGCTTGATGTCCTCCGCGCCCATGTAGACCACGCAGGGCAGCCCGAGGCGCGCCGCCACCGTCGCTGACGCCACGCCGTGCATGCCGGCGCCGGTCTCGGCGATGATGCGCTTCTTGCCCATGCGCTTGGCGAGCAACGCCTGCCCGATGGTGTTGTTGATCTTGTGCGCGCCGGTGTGGTTCAGGTCTTCGCGCTTCAGGTAGATCTGCGCGCCGCCCAGCGCCTGCGAAACGCGCCTGGCGTGATAGACCGGGCTCGGCCGGCCGACGTAGTGCTTCAGCTCGTAGCGGAATTCCGCGAGAAACTCGGGATCGCGCCGGAAGCGCTCGTACGCGTCGCGCAGCTCGTCGAGCGCATGGCTCAGGGTCTCGGCGACGAAGACGCCACCGTAAGGGCCGAAGTGGCCGCGCGGATCGGGCAAGTCAACCATCTGCATTTCTGACCTCGGTGATGAAGGCTGCGATTTTCGCCGCATCCTTGACGCCCTTGGACACCTCGACCCCGCTCGACACGTCCACCGCCCAGGGCCGCACGCGCCGGACCGCCTCGCGAACGTTGTCGCGCGTCAATCCGCCCGACAGCACCAGCGGACGCATTTCATTGCGCACGCGCTCGGCCGGCACCATCGACCAGTCGAAACTTTCACCGACCCCGCCGTATTCGGCGACGTGGCTGTCGAGCAGCCAACCCGCGGCGCCGGAAAATGGCGACAGGTATTTTACCAAATCGACCCCCGGCCGGACCCGGCAGGCCTTCACATAGGCGACGCCGAACTGCTCGCAGAACTCGGGCGTCTCCTCGCCGTGGAACTGGAGCATCGAGGGCCGCACGCGCTCGATCACGGCGCGCACCTCCTCGGCGGGCGGATTGACGAACAGGGCCACGCAGGCCATGTACGGCGGCACCGCCGCCGCGAGCGAGCGCGCGTAGGCAAGCTGGAGGAAGCGGGGGCTGGGCGGATAGAACACGAGCCCGATGGCGTCCGCCCCCGCGCGCGCGGCCGCCTCGATGTCCTCGTGGCGGGTCATGCCGCAGACCTTGACTCGCGTTCTCACGGCGTGACCGCGAGCGGGCGAGTTGCCTGCCGCGCGGCGGGCAAATCCCACTTCGACTCGTATTCGACCGCCTCGAGAAACAGTCCCTCGGGTGCGAAGGTGGGCGCGGCGCGCGCACGATCGCGCGATTCGAGCACCGCGCGCGCCCATGCCGGCGGATGCTTGCCCGCACCCACGTAGACGAGCGTGCCCACTATGTTGCGGGCCATGTGCTGCAGCCACGCGTTCGCGCGCATGCTGAACTCGATGCGGTCCCCATAGCGCTCGATGCCGATCGCGTGCAGCGTGCGCACCGGGTTCTTCGCCTGGCACTCGGCCGAGCGAAACGCCGAAAAATCGTGCTCACCCAGCAACTGCGCCGCCGCAGAGCGCATGGACGCGACCTCCAGCGCGGCGTGATACCAGCCCGCGTAGCGGGCGGCAAGCGCCGGGCGCACCGGCCGGTTCACGAGCAGGTAGCGGTAGCTGCGCGAGCGCGCCGAGTAGCGCGCGTGGAATTCCTGCGGCACGCGTTGCGCCCAGAGGACCGCCACCGCGTCGGGCAGGAGCGCGTTAACCCCGCGCACCCAGGCGGAGTCCGGGCGTTCTGCCGTCGTGTCGAAATGCACCACCTGCCCAAGCGCGTGCACGCCGCGGTCCGTCCTGCCGGCGCACTTCACCGAAATCCTGGCGTCGGCAACTCCGGACAGCGCCGATTCGAGCGCGTCCTGGACGGTGCCGCCGCCGGGCTGCGTCTGCCAGCC
>JAYRND010000010.1:0-5018 GCA_041904885.1 Burkholderiales bacterium | reverse complement strand
CATGAGGGCATCGTTCAGGTTGCCGATGCCGACGCCGAAGACCGACAGGTAGATGCCGGTCTTGCGCTTCGCCGCGATGAACCGCTCGAGCTCCTTCGGGTCGCTGATGCCGACGTTGAAGTCGCCGTCGGTGGCGAGGATGACGCGGTTGACCGCGCCGGCGTCGAAATGGCGCTCGGCGAGCGCGTACGCGCGCTGCAGCCCGTCCGCCCCGGCGGTGGAGCCGCCGGCGCGCAGGTTGTCGATCACCTCGATGATCCGGTGCCTGTCTGCGCCCGCGGTCGGCTCGAGCGCAAGCTGTGCCTGCCCGGCGTAGGTGACGATCGCGACGCGGTCTTCCGCGCGCAGACGCTCGGCGAACAGCCGGAATCCCTGCTGCAGCAGCGGCAGCCGGTCCGCGGGCGCCATCGAGCCCGAGGTGTCGATGAGCAGGACCACGTTGGCGCGCGGCCGCGAACCGTGCGCGATGTCGAATCCGCGCACGGCAACGTGCAGGAGCCGGTTGTCCGCTTCCCATGGGCAGGGCAGCACCGAGGTGCTGACCAGGAACGGCTGCGCGCGGTCGACGGGCGCTGCGTAGTCATACGGAAAATAATTGATCATCTCCTCGACGCGCACCGCCTCGCGCGGCGGCAGCCGGCCGCCCGTCAGGGTCCGGCGCACGAAGGCGTACGAGGCGGTGTCGACGTCGACGCTGAAGGTCGATACCGGATGCTCTGCGGCGTTGAGTGTGCCGCCCGGTTCCTTGTCCGGAAAGCGGTCCAAGCCCGGATAGGTCGAGAGCCGCTCCATCATCGGCGCGTGGGCGTACAGCGCTGGCGCTGCCGCGTGCGGCGCGGCGAGCGCGCGTTCGCGGCGCGCCATTTCGACGTTGGCCTCGGCGGCAGCCACTCGCGCCGACGGCGCGGGATTGGCCGCTGCCGCTGGCGCATGCCGGACCTGCGGCTCGGCGCGCGTTTCCCGCGTACCGGAGTCGGCGGGCGGCTGCGATTGGGGTTGGTTCGGCGGCTCGCCGCCCGCGCAGGCGGCGAGCAGCAGGGTCGACAGCACTAACGGCCTGATTTTCATCGGTTCCCTCCGTTCGAAGCTTGCGGGGACTGTCCCCCGCTGCTTCCTTGAACGGGACCGATGCCAAAAAGGGTTGCCGCGGCCGGGCTATTTGGTAGGCGCGATTGGACTCGAACCAACGACCCCTACCATGTCAAGGTAGTGCTCTAGCCAGCTGAGCTACGCGCCTGCGGGGCGAATTTTACAGGCAATCCAACCCCGCAGGCGGACCTGCCGGGGCTAGTCCTTGTAGCCTTCCATCGAGACCCAGAGGCGCACTTCGTCGCCGATCGCCGGCACGCCGTACTTCATGCCGAAATCGGTGCGCTTGACGGTGCCCGAGGCGTTGCCACCGCACATCGGCTTCTTGTTCATCGGGTTGTCCTTGCAGACCCAGCGCTCGACCTTCAGCGTGAGCGGCTTGGTCACGCCGAGCAGCGTGAGCTGGCCCGCGATCTCCACCGGGTTGTCGCCCGAGAACTTCACGCCCGTGGACTTGAAGGTCATGCGCGGAAACTCGGCCACGTTGAAAAAGTCGGCGGTACGCAAGTGGTCGTCCAGCGTGCGCGGGCGGCTGCCCTTCTGGTTGTCGCCCGAGGACAGCGACGCAGCCTCGACCGCGAGGTCCACTCCGCCCGTCTTCGCCGCGCGGTCGAGAGTGAACTTGCCGCTCGTGCGCTCGAAGCGCCCTCGCTGCATGGACACGCCGAGGTGCTCAACCTCCCAGTAGAGGAACGTGTGGGTCGGATCGATGGTGTAGCTCTCGGGGTTGGCCTGCGCTGCAAGGGGCAGCGACAGCGCCACGGCGAGCAATGCCTTTCTCATTCCTATGTCTCCCAGGTGAACAAACGATCTGAAGGAAAAATCAAAAGCCCAGGCGTTGCAGCATGCCGGGCCAAGACAGCAAACAGGCGACAAGCGCCGGTATTCCCGCGTAGATCGAGGCGACGATCGCCTGGATTCGCAGTCCGGCCTTAGGCAGGGGCACGCGCACGGCGACCGGCACCAGCGCGAGCGCCGCTGCGGCGGCCCAGGGGAACGGCGAGCCGAGCAGCGCGCCGGCGGCGATCAGCGCGCAGGCGACGCCCGCGCTCAGCGCGAACGTCGCGCCTGCGGCGATCGTCCGTCCCAGGATCATCTGCACGAGCAGGAATGCGCCCGCGCCCGCCCCCACCGAAGCGCCGTACTGGCCATAGGAGCCGGAAGCCGAGAGCACCGCGCTCACGCCCACCCCCAGCCCCAGCGCCAGCGCCGCGGCGCCCGCGCGCACCGGGTCGTCGCGCAGCGCGAAAGTCGCCCCGGTGAGCCAGGCCACGAGGGCGCAGAGGCCGCCCCCGGCGAGCAGCATCGCCGGCAACTCCTTCTGCCGGAGCACATTGACACCCACCCACAGCACGATTAGGCCGAATAGCAGTCCGAGCATCGCCCCGGCGCCGCGCGCCGGCTTGAATGCGAGGTCGACGACGACGCCGATTGCCGGCACCGCAAGCGCCACGAGCAGGATCTTCTGCTGCGCCGACACGGGCGGAAAACCGAATCCGCCGATGAGGGCGACCGCGGTGCCGAGCGCGGCCGCGATCGCCAGGCCGCCCAACCGCAGCGCGAACAAGGCGAGCGCCGCCGCAAGCGCCACGACGAACGGCGCCACGCCGCCCTGCACGGCCGGATTGCCGAGGAGATCCTGCACCTAGGCTCGGCCGGCGCGGATGACGCCCTTGACCTGCTTCACCGCCGCGAGCGCGCGCTTCAGCTGCGCCACGTCCGCCACCTCGAAGGCAAAGCGCATGTACGCGAGGCCGTCACGGCTCTGCGTGCGCACCGCCGTGACATTGATGCGCTCGCGCGCGAGCGCTTCGCCGATGTCGCGCAGCAGCCCCTGCCGGTCGGCGGCCGTCGTCAGGATCTCCACGGGATAAACCGCGTCGGCGCGCGCGCCCCACTCCGCGTCGATCAGCCGCTCGGGGCTGCGTTCGGCCAGGCGCTTGAGCCCCGCGCAATCCTCGCGGTGCACCGAGACCCCCTTGCCGCGGGTGACGAAGCCGCGCACCGGGTCCGGCGGCACGGGCTTGCAGCACTTCGCGAGCTGCGTCATCAGCCGGTCCACGCCGACCACCAGCACGCCGCTGCCGGCGGAGGACTTCGACCTCGTTTTCTTCGCCTTTTCTACGATCCTTTCTTCAACCGCCAATCCCTTGAATTCGCGCAGCGCGGCCTGCAACTGCCGCAGGTTCACCTCGTCGCGCGCCGCTGCGGCGAACAGCTCCTCGGGCTTCGCGAAGCCGAGCTTCTGCGCGAGCTGCTCGAGGTTCGCCTGCAGCGTTCCCTCGCGCCGCTGCTCCTTTTCCACGATCGCGCGCCCCTGCGCTACGGTCTCGGCGAGCGATCTTGCGTTGAACCACTGGCGCACCTTGCCGCGCGCGCGATGGCTCTTGAGGAAGCCGAGCGCCGGGTTCAGCCAGTCCCGGGACGGGCCGCCGACCTTGGCGGCGACGATCTCCACGCGCTGGCCGCTCGCAAGCGGCCGGTCGAGCGGCACCATCTGCCCGTCCACCTTCGCCCCGCGGCAGCGGTGCCCCAGGTCCGTATGCAGCGAATAGGCGAAATCCACCGGCGTCGCGCCCGCGGGCAGGTCGACGACCTTGCCCTGCGGCGTAAGCACGTAGATCGTGTCGTCCAGCGACGCCCTGCGCGTCTTCTCGGCCCAGCCCGCGCTGTCCGCAATCTCGTCTCGCCAGGCCAGCAGCTCGCGTAACCAGGCGATTTTGCTGTCGAATTCCTTCTCTTTTCCTGAATTCTTTCGATCTTCCTTGTAACGCCAGTGAGCGGCGACGCCGAACTCGGCCTGCCGGTGCATCTGCTCGGTGCGGATCTGCACTTCCAGCGTTCGGCCGCCCGGCCCGATCACCGCGGTGTGCAGGGACTGGTAGTTGTTCCCCTTGGGGCGCGAAATGTAGTCGTCGAACTCCTTCGGGATCGGCTCCCACAGGTCGTGCACCACTCCCAGGGCGCTGTAGCAGTCGGCGGCCGAGGGCACGATCACGCGCAGCGCGCGCACGTCGTAGACCTGGTCGAAATCGAGGTTCTTCGCGCGCATCTTGTTCCAGATCGAATAGATGTGCTTCGGGCGGCCAGTGACCTCCGCGCTCAGGTTCAATTTCTGCAATTCTTTCTTCAAAAGCAAAATCGAACCCTCGATATATTGCTCGCGCTCGACCCGTTTCTGGTCCAGCATTTGCGCAATCTTCTTGTACAGCTCGGGCTCGAGGAAGCGGAACGAAAGGTCCTCCAGCTCCCACTTGAGCTGCCAGACGCCGAGCCGGTTCGCAAGGGGCGAATAAATGCTCAGGGTTTCTTTTGCAAAAGAAATCTTTTCATCAGAATCAACGCGAGCAAAATAGCGCAGCGTCTGTGTCCGCGAGGCAAGCCGGATCAGCACTACACGTATGTCCTCGACCATGCCGAGAACCATCTTGCGCAGGATCTCGCTTTGCTCGCCGGCCGAGGCTCGCGTCAGCACGCGGAGCTTGTAGAGCTTCTCCACTCCCGCGGCCAGGCTGGCGATCTCCTCGCCGAACTCCGCCTTCAGTCGGTCCGGGTCCGGCAGCAGCTTTGGCGCCGCGAACAGCACGCCCGCGGCCTGCGCCACCGGATCCACGCCGATCGCCGCGAGGTTCGTGGACAGGCCGAGCGCGTGCGGCAGCACCGGCTCGCCGGTGGAAAGCGCCTGTCCCTCGTACAGCGGCCGCGCGAACGCGAGCGCGCGCTCCACGAGCGCGTCGTTCGACGGATCCTGCGGGCGAAGCTGTACGACGGAAACCATGCTGCTATTGTAGCGACGCATGGGCTGGCTCCGTGACTGGAAGCGCAGGCGCGTGCTGGCGCGGCATGCGATCGACGACGCGCTCTGGAAGCGCGCGCTCCGGCACCTGCCGTTCCTGAGCGGCCTCTCCGCCGATGAGGAGCGCCGCCTT
>JAYRND010000388.1:0-21517 GCA_041904885.1 Burkholderiales bacterium | reverse complement strand
CGGAGGTAGTAGCCGATCAGCGCGACGCAGCCGCTGGTGGCGATCGCGTAGGCGCCGGCGAAGCCGATGTGCTCCGAGAGGGAGATCAGCAGCAGGAAGAAAACCGCGAGCGCCGCGCCGACCAGCGCGTACTGCACCGGATGGATGACGCGCCTGGTCAGGACCTCGAACAGGAAGATCGCCGAGAACGTGAGCAGGATGAAAAGGAACCCGTACTTCACGGAGCGCTCCACAGTCTGGTAGAGGTCCACGGGCTGCAGGAAAGACAATCCCAGGCTGTGCTGCAGGAAGGGCTCGCACTGCCGCGAGCGGGTGCAGCGCTGGTACAGCTGCTCGAGGTTGGTGGCGAAATGCGACGTTCGCCAGGTTGCCGCGAAACCTTCCTTCGATACGCTCGAGCCGCCGTCGGGCAGGATGCGGCCCTGGAAGCTCGGGTGCGGCCAACGGGAAGAGAGCGACACGGTGCTGGAAGCGCCCACCGGCACGATGTCCAGGCGCTCGGTGCCCAGAAGCGTCAGCTCGATCCGGAACTCGTGCGTCTGCGCGGACTTGGCGGCGGAGGCGCCGAGCACGCCGAGGTCGGCATGGACTCCGCTCGGCAGTCCCGCGGCTTCGATCCCGCCGGGCTGGAGCTGGGGCTGCGTGCCGTTCCATTCCAGCTTGATGCGGTCGCGGATGCCGCGCGTGTCGAGGATGCCGAGCACGAGCTGCGCGCGGCCGAGCTCGAGGATGCCCGCTTCGGACTGGATTCCCAGGCCGGGCGGGAGCGTGAAGCTGCCGCGCAGCTTCGCCGTGAGCGTATACAGGTGCGCCTTGTACAGGCTGCGGTGCTTTTCCTGGAGGTCGATGCCGCCCTCCAGCGCGAGGCTATCGGGCAGCAGGCCGACGTGGCCGTGCTCGACCTTGTCCTTGCTGACCACCCGGGTCCTGCCGCCTTCGTCCGTGGTGGTGGTCGACTCCTGCGTGCGGCGCGTGTAGGGAATATAGAGGACCGGGCCGACGATCCGCTGCGCCTCGCTCGAGCCGCGCGCGATGTCGGCGATTACGCCGTCGCGTGCCTGCTTGCGCTCGGCGACGAGGCCGCGGACCATCTCGACGGGGATCTGCAGCAGCAGCGCGACCAGGCCGATGAGGCCGATCTTCACCATCAGGGCACGCTGCATGGATGCTCCTCCGCGAGGTCGTCAACGTGCCGAAGCTGGCGGGCGCCCCGAAGGATAGATTCAGCACCGTGTCCCGCTCCTCCTTTCCCGGCGCCGGGCGCCCGCCGCCGCGGTTCTTCAGGCACGAAGTGCCGCGGCAGCGCGCACTCCACGCCGAGGACGGTGTCGCCGTAGTTCATGCCGCCAGCAGCAGTACGCCGGCGCCGAGGAGGAGGCTGACGGCGAGGCCGATGGCCGCGGCAAGGGCGATCTGCAGGCCCAGCTCGGCGGCGAAGGATGTGGACTTGATCATGGCGTTCCCTTTCCTGTTGCCGCCATTACAGGAGGGGAAAGCGCGGCCGCTGCGGCCGGAATGCGGCGGCGTGATGAAGAATTGTGGCGAAAAAATGGCCGCATTTCCCCGGATTTGCTTCGGGTACCATGGCCGCATGGCCCGCCGCATCGCGATCGTCGAGGATGACGCCGCCATACGCGCGAACTACGCGGAGGCGCTCAAGCGCCACGGCTACGACGTTGCCGCCTACGCGGGCCGGCGCGAGGCGATGGACGCGCTGCGCGCGCGCCTGCCGGAGCTGGCGATCATCGACATCGGCCTGGGCGAGGAGCCCGAGGGAGGCTTCGCGCTCTGCCGCGACCTGCGCGCGCTCTCGCCGCAGCTGCCGATCGTGTTCCTCACCGCCCGGGATTCCGACTTCGACGTTGTCTCCGGCCTTCGCCTGGGCGCCGACGACTACCTCACCAAGGGCGTGAGCCTGCCGCACCTGATGGCGCGCATCGGCGCGCTCTTCCGGCGCGTGGACGCGCTCGCCGAGGCGAAGCCCGTGGAGGAGCGCATCGTGCGCGGCGAGCTGGAGCTCGATCTCAAGCGCTTCAGCGCGACCTGGAAGGGCGGCCGCGTGGAGCTCACGCTCACCGAGTTCTGGATCGTGCACTCGCTCGCGCGCCATCCCGGCCATGTGAAGAGCCGCGAGCAGCTGATGCGCGACGCGGAGCTGGTGGTGGACGACGCCACCGTGACTTCCCACGTCAAGCGCGTGCGCGCCAAGTTCGCTGCCGCCGATCCGGCCTTCGACGCGATCGAAACCGCCTACGGCCTCGGCTACCGCTGGAAGACCTAGTTTGGCTGGGCGCTTCCGGCTGCGCACGAAGCTGGCGCTTGTCGCGCTGACGCTGCTCGTGCTGCCCTGGGCGGGGTGGCTGTATGTACGCGAAATGGAGCGTTTCCTGCTGGTGGCCCAGGAGGAAGCGCTCGCGGCGACCGCGCGCGCGGTCGCCACCGCGCTGCACGAGCGGCCGGAGCTCCTTGCCTACCGGGCGAAGAGCGAGTCGGACCTGCGCGAGGAGGCCGAGCGCGAGCTGCGGCGGCTGACCGGCGGCGCCGTCGTCGAGGAAGCGCAGGCGCGCGACGCCGGCGCCGACGGCGAGATCGCCGCGATCCTGAAGGGGCTGGAGCGCGCCGACTCGCGCATCTGGGTGGTGAGCCGCGACTACCGGCTGCTCGCGCTCGCCGGCAGCCTGAAGCGAGCGGAGCCGCCGCCGGCCGGCATGTCGCAGCGCGTGCTCGGCTGGATCCTCGCGGCTCCCACCGAGGACTTCGACGACGCCATCGCCGGGGACGCCCTCGCCGCCGGCCGCGAGGTCACCGCCGCCCTGCAGGGAGCCGCCGCGACCCGCGCGCGCAATACCCGCGACGGCCGCGCGGTGGTCGTTTCCGCGGCGCAGCCGATCTGGGTGGGCGACGAGGTGCACGGCGCCGTGGTGGTCGAGCAGACCACCAACCGGATCGCGTCGCTGAGGAACGAGGCGCTGGAGCGCCTGCTGCTCGCAACGCTCGCGGCATTCTTCCTGGTGGGCGCCGTGCTGCTGTGGTTCGCGACGCGGATCTCGAACCGCATCCGGCGGCTCGCCGACGAGGCGGAAGCCGCGATCGACGCGCGCGGCCGCGTCACCCGGCTCACGACGGCATCCGGGGCGGGCGACGAGATCGGCGACCTCTCGCGCAGCTTCACCACCGTGCTGGAGCGGCTCGCGCGCTACAACGCCTACCTGGAAGCGCTCGCCGGGCGCCTGTCGCACGAATTGCGCACGCCGGTGGCGGTGGTGCGGTCGTCGCTGGAGAACCTGCACGCGGCGCGCACGCCGGAGGAAACGCGCACCTATGTCGCGCGCGCGGAAGAAGGCCTCGCGCGCCTGGCGACGATCCTCGCGCGCATGACCGAGGCGAGCCGCCTCGAGCAGGGGCTCTCCAGCGCGGCGCGCGAAAGGTTCGACGCCGTCGCGGTGGTGCGGGGCTGCGTCGAAGGCTACCGGCTGGCCTACGGCGACCGAAGGTTCGAACTCGCGCTGCCGCAGGAGCCGGTGCCCGTGCTCGGGGCGGCCGACCTGCTCGCGCAGATGCTCGACAAGCTTGTGGAAAACGCGGCGGATTTTGCTGCTGCCGGGACCGCGATTCGCATCGCGCTCTTGGCCGACGGCCGCCTGCGCGTGGAGAACCAGGGGCCGCCGCTGCCCGCCGCCATCCTGGATGCGCAGTTCGATTCGATGGTCTCGCTGCGCGAGGAGCGCGCCGGCGCCGGCCCGCATCTCGGCCTGGGCCTGTACATCGCGCGCCTCATCGCGGAATTCCACGGCGGCGCGCTGCGCGCCGAGAACATTTCCGGCGGCGCCGCGCTCGAGGCGAGTCTCCCGCGCGCCGTATAATTCCCGCTTGCAGAAATACGATCTTCTCGTGATTGGCGGCGGCATCAACGGCGCCGGCATCGCGCGCGACGCGGCCGGCCGCGGCCTCTCAGTGCTGCTGGTCGAGAAGGATGACCTCGCCTCGGCGACGTCCTCGTACTCCTCGAAGCTGATCCACGGCGGCCTGCGCTACCTCGAGCTCTACGAGTTCCGGCTCGTCGCCGAGGCGCTCGCCGAGCGCGAGGTGCTGCTGAAGGTCGCGGCGCACCTCGTCTGGCCGGCGCGCTTTGTGATGCCGCACGTGCCCGAGCTGCGCCCGCGCTGGATGATCCGCGCGGGCCTCTTCCTCTACGACCACCTTGCGCGCCGCGCGAGCCTGCCGGGCTCGAGCGCGGTGCGGCTGGATGCGCCGCCGTACAGCTCCGGGCTGAAGTCCGGGCTGCGGCACGGCTTTCTCTACTCCGACTGCCGGGTGGACGACGCGCGCCTGGTCATCGCCAACGCCATGGACGCGCGGGAGCGCGGCGCGCGCGTGCTCACGCGCACCGAGTGCCTGTCGGCGCGGCGCGAGGCGGGCGGCTGGACGGCGGAGCTCTCCGGCGGCGAGCGGGTCCGGGCGGGTGCGATCGTGAACGCGGCCGGCCCCTGGGTGAAATCGGTGCTGAACGGCCGCCTTGCGCAGCCGTCGGCGGACGCGGTGCGGCTGGTGAAGGGCAGCCACGTCGTGCTGCCCAGGCTCTACGAGGGCGAGCACGCGTTCATCCTGCAGAACGACGACCGCCGCGTGGTGTTCATGATCCCCTACGGCGACCTGCACACGCTGGTCGGCACCACGGACATCCCGGTCGAGGACGAGAACGCCGCGCCGCGGGCGAGCGCGGAGGAGGTGGCCTACCTCTGCCGCGCCGTCAGCCGCTACCTCGCGCGTCCGGCGCGCCCCGAAGACGTGGTCTGGAGCTATGCGGGGGTCCGCCCCCTGTACGACGACGGCTCGGCCGATCCGTCGGCGGTGACGCGCGACTACACGCTGCGCGTGGACGACGAGGGCGGGCGGGCCCCGGTGCTCTCGGTCTTCGGCGGCAAGATCACCACCTACCGCACGCTCGCCGAGCACACGCTGCAGAAGCTCGCGCCCTACTTTCCGGGGCTGAAGCCCGGCTGGACGAGCCGCGTGCCGTTCGCCGGCAGCGAATTCGGCGGCGTGCCGAGGGTGGAGGCGCGCGACGCGTTTTTCGGCAGCCACCCGCGCCTGCCCGAGTCGACGCTGCGCCCGATCTTCCGCCGCCACGGCGCGCATGCGCAGGCGGTGGTCGGCGACGGCGACCTGGGCGAGGACTACGGCGGCGGCCTCACCGAGCGCGAGCTGCGCTGGTTCACGGAGAAGGAGTGGGCGCAGAGCGCCGATGACGTCCTCTGGCGCCGCACCAAGGCCGGCCTGCTCATGACGCCGGCGCAGCGCGCGCGCGTGGCCGAGGTGATGGGCCGGTGAAACCGCTTGCGGAACTGCGGGACGCGGAGCGCCTGCGCGGCCTGCTGTTCGACATCGACGAGACGCTGACCACCGAAGGGCGCCTCACCGCCGAGGCCTACGGCGCCCTGGAGCGCCTGAAGAGCGCGGGGCGCCTCGTGGTGCCGGTTACCGGTCGCCCGGCCGGCTGGTGCGATCACATCGCGCGCATGTGGCCGGTGGACGCCGTGGTGGGGGAAAACGGCGCCTTCTATTTTCGTTTTGTGAATGGAAAGTTGAGCAAGAAGTACCACGATAGTGAACCCGACCGGGCGAACAACCGGAATCGGCTGCGGACCATTGGTGCGCGCATCCTCGCGCAGGTCCCGGGCTGCGCGCTGGCCTCGGACCAGCCATACCGCGAAGCGGACCTGGCGATCGACTATTGCGAGGACGTGCCGGCGCTGCCGCTCGAGGCCGCGCAACGCATCGCCGGCCTGATGCGTGCCGAAGGCCTCAATGCCAAGGTGAGCTCGATCCACGTCAACGGCTGGTTCGGCGGCTACGACAAGCTCGCCATGAGCAAGCGCCTGTTCGCCGACGAGTTCGGCATCGCTGCGGACCGGTTGCGGCGCGAGCTCGCGTTCGCCGGCGATTCGCCCAACGACGCGCCGATGTTCGCGTTCTTCGAGCATTCCGTGGGCGTGGCGAACGTCGCTCGCTTCGCCGGCGTGCTGGAGGCCGAGCCGAAGTTCGTGACGCGCGGCGCCTCCGGCGCCGGCTTCGCCGAGCTTGCCGCGCATCTGCTCGGGTCCGACTGATGGAGTGGTGGGCGGCGTATCTCGCCGTGGGCCTGGTGGTGGGGTTCCTCGCCGGCCTGCTCGGCATCGGCGGCGGCATGGTGATGGTGCCGCTGCTCGTGTTCGTCTTCACCGCCAAGGGTTTCCCGGCCGAGCACATGATGCACCTTGCCCTCGCCACCGCGATGGCGACGATCGTGTTCACCTCGCTTTCCAGCGTGCGCGCGCACCACAGGCACGGCGCCGTGGACTGGCGGGTGGCGCGCGCGATGGCGCCGGGCATTGTCGCGGGCGCGCTGGCGGCGTCGGTCGGCGCCAGCCATGTGCCTACGCGGCCGCTGGCGATCTTCTTCACCGGTTTCATGTTCTACGCGGCCACGCAGATGTTCTTCGAGGCAAAACCGAAGCCCTCGCGCCAGCTGCCGGGCGCGGCGGGCCTGTTCGGCGCGGGGGCGGCGATCGGCGGCCTTTCCAGCGTGCTCGCCGCGGGCGGCGCGTTCCTGTCGATCCCGTTCCTCACCTGGTGCAACGTGCCGCTCAAGCGCGCGATCGGCACTGCGGCGGCCAACGGCTTTCCGATTGCTGTGGCAGGCACCGCCGGCTATGTGTTCAACGGTATGCGCGCGCCGGGACTGCCCGAAGGTTGCCTCGGTTTCGTCTATCTGCCAGCGCTCGTGATCATCGTCGCCGCCAGCATGCCGCTCGCGCCGCTGGGCGCGCGCTTCGCGCATCGCCTGCCGGTGCGGCGGCTGCGCGTCGTCTTCGCGCTCATGCTCTACGGCATCGCCCTGCGCATGCTCGCGAACCTCTGGTAGATTCGCACACCATCGCTTCCTGAGAGAGTCGCATGCATAGACTGGTCGCCATCGCACTGATCCTGGCGTTCTCCGCCGCCGCGTGGGGGCAGAAGAAGGGCACCGGCAACCAGGCGTTTGACGAGCTCGACAAGAACCGGGACGGCTACCTCAGCAGGCAGGAAGTGGCGGGCGACAAGGAGCTGGCCAAGCGGATCACGAAGTTCGACGCCAACAAGGACGGCCGGCTGGACCTGGACGAGTACCTCAAGGCGGGCCAGGACAACGATTCGCGCGTGCTTGCCGATAGCGCAATCACGGTCAAGGTGAAGTCGGCGCTGCTGGCGGAGAAGGGCGTGCCCTCCACGGCGATCTCGGTGGAGACCTACGAGGGCCGGGTGCTCCTGGCCGGTTTCGTCGACAGCGCGGCGGTCAAGGAGAAGGCCGGCAAGGTCGCGGCCGGCGTCTCCGGCGTGAAGCGGGTGCAGAACAACCTGGTCGTGAAGTAGGCCGGGCATGCCGGGTCCGCTCTCGCACGTCCGCGTCCTCGACCTGTCGCGCGTCCTCGCCGGCCCCTGGGCGGGGCAGAACCTCGCCGACCTCGGCGCCGAGGTCATCAAGGTGGAGCGCCCGGGCGTCGGCGACGACTCGCGCGGCTACGGGCCGCCCTGGGTGAAGGACAGCTCGGGCCGCGACACGCGCGACTCGGCATATTTCACCTGCGCGAACCGCGGCAAGAAATCGATTGCCCTGAATCTCGCCAGCGAAAAAGGGCAGGCGCTGGTGCGGGAGCTCGCGGCCAAGTGCGACGTCCTGCTCGAGAACTACAAGTTCGGCGACCTCTCGCGCTATGGACTCGGCTACGACGACCTGAAGAAACTCAATCCGAAACTCGTCTATTGCTCGGTGACGGGCTTCGGGCAGACCGGACCCTACCGCGAGCGCCCGGGCTTCGACTTCATGATCCAGGGCATGGGCGGGATGATGAGCGTCACCGGGGAGCCGGACAGCGCACCGGGCGGCGGTCCGCAGCGCGCCGGCGTGCCGGTCGCCGACATCATCACCGGGATGTATGCCTCGATCGCGATCTGCGCCGCGCTTGCGCATCGGGCGGAAACCGGCAAGGGCCAGCACCTGGACCTGGCGCTGCTGGATTCCCAGATCGCGCTGCTCGCCTACCAGAACACCAATTTCTTCGCGACCGGCCAGCCGCCCAAGCGCATCGGCAACCTGCATCCCAACATCGTTCCCTACCAGCCGTTCCGCACCTCGGACGGCGAGGTGATCGTCGCCTGCGGCAACGACAACCTGTACCGCAAGCTCTGCCAGGCGGCCGGCTGCGGCGAGCTGGCGACCGACCCGCGCTTCGCCACCAACGGCAAGCGCGTGGAGAACCGCGCCGAATTGACGCGGCTATTGCAGGAGGTGTTTTCCCGGCGCAGCACCCGCGAGTGGGTGGAGGCGCTGGAAGCCGCGGGCGTGCCCAATGGGCCGATCAACAACCTCGCGCAGGTCTACGAGGAACCGCAGGTGAAGGCGCGCGGGATCCGCGTCGAGCTGGAGCACCCGGTGGCGGGCAGGCTGCCCACCGTAGCGAGCCCGATGCGGTTCTCCGGGACGCCGATCGAATATTCGCTGCCGCCTCCGCTCCTCGGCGAGCACACCGAGGAAATCCTCAAAGGCCTCCTCGGCAGGAGCGCCGCGGAGGTCGCGGCGCTCCGCGCTGAGGGGGTTGTCGCCTAGTTGTCGACCTTTGCGCCCGCGTCCTTCACGACCTTGGCCCATTTGGCGATCTCGGACTTCACCAGCGCCGCCATCTCGGCCTGAGACATGCCGCCGGGGTCGGCGCCCTGCTCGGCCCAGATCTTCTTCAGCTGCGGCGTCTCCAGCGCCGCAACGAACTCCTTCCACATGCGGTCCTTGATGGGCTGCGGCGTGCCCTTGATCGCCCAGAGCCCGTACCAGGTGCGCACCTCGTAGCCCGGCAGCCCGGCCTCCATCATCGTCGGCACGTTGGGCAGCACGGGGCTGCGCTTCGGGCTGGTGATGGCGAGCGGGATGAGCTTGCCCGCCTTGATCTGCACCGAGGAGGTGCCCATGCCGTCGAAGGCCATGTCCACGGTCCCGGAAAGCAGCGCCGGAATCAGGGGGCCCGCTCCCTGGAACGGGATGTGCACGATGAAGGTGCCGGTCATCGTCTTGAACAGCTCCACCGACAGGTGGTGCGTGGTGCCGTTGCCGGCGGACCCGTAGTTGAACTTGCCGGGATTGGCCTTGAGGTAGGCGATGAGGTCCTTGAGCGTCTTGATCTGGTCGGCGTACTTCGGGTGCACCACGACGACGTTGGGAACGAACGCGGCGACGGTGATCGGCTCGAAGTCGCGCTCGAGGCTGTAGTTGAGGCGGGCGTACAGGCTTTCGGCGATGGTGTGGTGTACCGCGCCGAAGAACCAGTTGTAGCCGTCCGGCGCGCGCTTGGAGACGTTGGCCGCGCCCACCGTTCCGCCCGCGCCGCCCTGGTTCTCGATGATCACCTGCTGGCCGATGGTCTCAGACAGGCGCGCCGCGATCGGCCGCGCGAAGGTGTCGGTTCCCCCGCCCGCCGGGAAAGGATTCAAGAACGTGATCGGTTTGGTGGGCCAGGTCTGCGCCTGCGCGCCGAACCCGGCCGCGGCAAGCGCAGCAATCAGCAATGCTCTCAACATGTTTCCTCCTCCTATCGTTTTTTTGGGTCTCCCGGAAAAAATCATAGCACTGTCCGGCTAGCGTCCCTGGAAATCGGGCTTCTTCTTGGCGAGGAAGGCGGCGACTCCGGCGCGAAAGTCCTCCGTGTCGAAGCAGGCGTAGCCCTCGTCGCGCTCCTCGGGAGTGAGCGGGCGCGGGTCGAGCAGCCGGCGGACGAACTTCTTGTGCCAGCGCGCGACCAGTGGCGCGCCTTCCGCGATGCGGCGCGCGGTCGCGTACGCGTCCTCCACAACCTTGTCGTCAGCGACTACCCGGTTGACGATGCCCTTCTCGTAGGCCTCGCGCGCGCCCCAGATCCGGCCCTCGAGCAGGATCTCCAGCGACACTACGGGGCCGACGGCGCGCATCATCGCCTGCAGCTCGTCGTAGGACTCGGTCAGGCCCAGGTTCTTTACCGGCACGCCGAAGCGCGCCGACTCGTTGCAGATGCGCAGGTCGCATTGCGATGCGATCAGCAGCCCGCCGCCCACGCAGGCGCCCTGGATGAGCGCCACGGTCGGGTGGCGGCAATCGGCGACCGCGTGCATCCAGCCGATGCCGCCGCGGCTGTAGGCTTTCGCCTGCGCCGAATTGGCGCGCTCGTTCTTGAACTCGGCGATGTCGGCGCCCGCCGCGAAGGCCTTGTCGCCCTCGCCGCGGATCACGATGCAGCGCAAGCCGTCGTCGGCGCCGAGCTCCGCCATCGCCGCGCCCAGCTGCGCCCACATCGCCTTGTCGAGCGCGTTCATGCGCCCGGGGCTGGACAGCGTGACCGTGGCGATCGCGCCGTCGCGCGCGACCAGAACCTTGCCTCCGGCCATGCGCTCAGGCCGCAGCGCGCGCCGGAGCGGCGTGGCATTCGGCGAGATAGGCCATCGCGGCCTGCACGCCTTCCTTCTTCACGGGTACGCCGGCGAGCTGCAACCCCAGTTCGCATCCAGCCAGCGTGCCCAGCAGCGTCAGGTCGTTGAAGTCGCCCAGGTGGCCGATGCGGAACACCTTGCCCGCGAGCTTCCCGAGTCCCGTGCCGAGCGACATGTCGAAATTCTCCAGGATCAGCTTGCGCAGCCGGTCGGCGTCGTGGCCGGCCGGCATCAGCACCGCGGTGAGCGAAGACGAGTACTCGGCCGGATTTTTCGCCAGCACCTCCAATCCCCAGGCGCGCACGGCGCGCCGGGTCGCCTCCGCGTGCCGCCTATGGCGCGCGAAGACGTTTTCGAGGCCTTCCTCCTCGAGCAGCATCTTCAGCGCCTCGCGCAGCCCGTAGAGCAGGTTGGTCGCCGGCGTGTAGGGGAAGTAGCCGTCCTTGTTGCTGGCGATCATCTCGCCCCAGTCCCAGAAGCTGCGCGGCAGCTTCGCGTTCTTCGAGGCGGCGAGCGCTTTCTCCGACACGGCGTTGAAAGACAGGCCTGGCGGCAGCATGAGGCCCTTCTGCGAGCCGCCGACGGTGACGTCGACGCCCCATTCGTCGTGGCGGTAGTCGATCGAAGCGAGCGAAGAAATGGTGTCGACGAGGAAGAGCGCCGGGTGCCTGGCAGCGTCGATCGCCTTGCGCACTTCCGGAACGCGCGAGGTGACGCCCGTGGCCGTCTCGTTGTGCACGACGCAAACCGCCTTGATCGCGTGCGCCTTGTCTTCGCGCAGGCGCGCCTCGATCGCCTGCGGATCGGCGCCGGTGCGCCAGTCGCCGGCGAGGAACTCGGGCTCGAGGCCCAGGCGAACCGCCATTTTTTGCCAGAGGTTGGCGAAATGCCCGGTCTCATACATCAACACCTTGTCGCCCGGCGAAAGCGTGTTGGCGAGGGCCGCCTCCCAGGCACCGGTGCCCGAGGCGGGGTAGATGACCACGTGCCCCCTGGTCTGGAACACCCGCTGCATCCCCGCGAGGACCTCCTTGCCCAGCTTCCCGAAATCGGGCCCCCGGTGGTCCATGGTCGGGAAGTCGATGGCCCGCAAGACTCGGTCCGGAACATTGGTCGGCCCGGGGATCTGGAGGAAGTGGCGTCCGGCAGCTCTGGTCATGGGAACCTCTATTTTTTGCATGCAATCCAAAAATTTGTGCGCAACAAAGGGGCTATCTATTGCAGATATCCATCAAGTTTTGTATTCTGCATGCAAAATGGACGATCTGCAACAATCCGATCCAATCCCTCGCCGACCCCTCCACGAGGAGGCAGCCGAGCGGCTGCGCGACATGATCGTGCAAGGCCGCCTGCCCGCGGGCGGCCGGTTGAACGAGCGGCTCCTCACCGCCCAGCTCGGTGTTTCCCGCACCCCCCTCCGTGAGGCGTTCAAGGTACTCGCGACCGAGGGCCTCGTCGAGTTGCTCCCCAACCGTGGCGCCGTCGTCACGCAGATGGACCCGGTGCGCCTTGCCGAGTCGCTCGCGGTGATGGGCGCGCTCGAGGCGCTTGCGGGCGAGCTTGCCTGCGCCAACGCCACCGACGCGCAGGTCAACGAGATCCGAGCCTTGCACTACGAAATGCTCGCCTATCATGCCCGCAACGACCTTGCCGGCTACTTCAAGTTCAACCAGGCAATCCACATGAAGCTGGTGAAGTATTCGGGCAACGTGGTGCTCTACAACATGTACCGGCAGCTCAACGGCAACGTCCGCCGCGCGCGCTACATGGCGAACCTGTCCCGGGAACGCTGGGATGCGGCCGTGCGCGAGCACGACGAGATCCTCGCCGCCCTGTCGACCCGCAACGTGACGAAGATCCGGGCGCTGCTCTCCGACCACCTCTCCCACAAGCTCGCCAGCGTGCTGGCGGCGCTGCCGGCGCAGGAGAAGGCCGCATGAACGGGCTCGAATCGCGCCTGCGGCGCGAAATCGAAGGCGATGTGTTCTTCGACGCCGCCTCGCGCGGCCGCTACTCCACCGACGCCTCCATCTACCAGGTGGAGCCGATCGGCGTGGTCGTGCCGCGCACGCCCGAGGCGGCGCGCACCGCAATCGCCATCGCGGCGGAGGCGGGCGTGCCGATCCTGCCGCGCGGCGCCGGCAGCTCGCAGTGCGGCCAGACAGTGGGCGCGGCGCTGGTCATCGACGACTCCAAATACCTCGACAAGCTGCTCGATGTAAACGCCGAGGCGCGCACGGCGCTCGTGCAGCCGGGCATCGTCCTCGACGCGCTGAATGCGAAGCTGCGGACGCACGGGCTGTGGTTTCCGGTGGACGTCTCGACCAGCGCGCAGGCCACGCTGGGCGGCATGGCGGGAAACAACTCCTGCGGGTCGCGCTCCATTGCCTACGGCAACATGGTGCACAACGTGATCGCCATCGACGCCGTGACCGCGGCGGGGGACCGATGGAGGTTCGGTCCCTTGAACGAAATTGCCTCCGACCGGAAATTCGAAGAACTACGGCGCAAACTGCAAAACCTTTACGAACGGGAAAAGCGGGAGATCGAGGCGCGCTTTCCGAAGCTGCTGCGCAAGGTGGCGGGCTACAACCTCGACCATCTCGGCCCGCCGCACGCGAACGCAGCGCACCTGCTGGTGGGCTCGGAGGGCACGCTGGCCTACTCGGAGCAACTGCTGCTCAAGCTCTCCCCTCTGCCGGCGAAACGCGCGCTGGGCGTGGTGCACTTCTCCCGCTTCTACACGGCGATGGATCTCACGCAGCACATCGTCAAGCTCGGCCCGTCTGCGGTGGAGCTGGTCGACCGGACCATGATCGGCCTCGCGCGCGAGATTTCCGCGTTTCGCACGACGGTCGATGCGTTCATCAAGGGAGCGCCGGACGCAATCCTGCTCGTCGAGTTTTCAGGGGAGGAAGACCAGGCCGGCAAGCTCAAAGAGCTCGTGCAGCTCATGGCCGATCTCGGCCAGCCCGGCACCGTCGTCGAGATTACCGACGCGACACAGCAGAAGAACCTGTGGGAAGTGCGCAAGGCGGGCCTCAACATCATGATGTCGATGAAGGGCGACGGCAAGCCGGTTTCCTTCATCGAGGACTGCGCGGTGCCGCTGGAGCACCTCGCCGAATACACCGACCGGTTGACGAAGGTATTCGAGAAGCACGGCACGCGCGGCACCTGGTACGCGCATGCGTCGGTGGGCACGCTGCACGTACGGCCGGTGCTCGACATGCGGCGCGACGGCGCAGAGAAGATGCGCGCCATCGCCGAAGAAGCCTGCGCGATGGTCCGCCAGTACAAGGGAGCGTATTCCGGAGAGCACGGCGACGGCCTGGTGCGCTCGGAGTGGATCGCGCCTTTCTTCGGCCCGCGCCTGACCGCGGCGCTGGGGGAAATCAAGGGCTGGCTCGATCCCAGGGGCCTGATGAATCCCGGCAAGATCGTGGCGCCCTCGAAGATGGACGACAAGTCGCTGTTCCGCTTCCGCCCGGGGTATCAAACCATCCCATTGAAGACTTCCCTGGATTGGAGCGAGTGGGGCGGAGTCGACAAGGCCGTGGAGATGTGCAACAACAACGGCCACTGCCGCAAGTTCGACGCGGGCACGATGTGTCCCTCGTATCGTGCCACGCGCGACGAGATCCATCTGACGCGAGGGCGGGCCAACACGCTGCGACTGGCTCTTTCGAATCAGCTGGATTTTTCCGAAGCGCAGGAGGCACTGGACCTGTGCGTGTCCTGCAAGGGCTGCAAGCGCGAGTGCCCGACCGGCGTGGACATGGCGCGCATGAAGATCGAGTTCAAGGCCCAGCAGCTGCGCCGGCGCGGCCTGACGCTGCGAGAGCGCGCCGTTGCCTACCTGCCGCGCTACGCGCAGCGCGCGACCCTGGCAGCGGGGCTCGCGAACCGCGCGAGCCGGTGGCTGGGGAGCCTCGCCGGGTTTACCGACCGCCGGCCGCTGCCCGCATGGCGGCGCGACCATTTCGCGGACCGCCCCTGGCCCAAGAGCGGCGAGCGCGAGGTGGTGCTCCTGGTCGATACCTTCAACCGCTACTTCGAGCCGGAGAACCCGCGCGCGGCGATCCGGGTGCTGCAGGCGGCCGGCTACCGCGTGCATGTCGCGCAGCCCAGGAGCAGCGAGCGGCCGCTGTGCTGCGGGCGTACTTTCCTGTCCGTAGGGCTGGTGGAAGAAGCGCGCCTCGAGGCGCGTCGCGTCGTTGCGGCGCTCGAGCCCTGGATAGCGCGCGGAACGCCGGTCATCGGGCTCGAGCCCTCGTGCCTGCTCACGCTGCGCGACGAATTCGGCGTGCTGCTGCCCGGCACGGAAGCGCTGGCGGGCAACGCCTTCCTGCTGGAGGAATTCCTCGCGGCGGAAAGCGCGGCCGGACGTCTCCGGCTCAATCTCAAGCCGATCGCCGCGGCTGCGCTGCTGCACGGCCATTGCCACCAGAAGGCCTTCGGCGCGATGGGCGCGGTGGAGCAGGTCCTGCGTCTGGTGCCGGGGCTGGATGTGAAGACGATCGAATCCTCGTGCTGCGGCATGGCCGGAAGCTTCGGCTATGAAGCCGAGCACTATGAAGTCTCGATGAAGATGGCCGAGGCGTCGCTCCTGCCCGCCGTCAGGAATTCTTCCAAGGAAACCCTGCTGATTGCCGACGGCACCAGCTGCCGCCACCAGATCGAGCATGGCGCGCAGCGCCAGGCGATCCACGTCGTGCGCGCGCTGGAACGGGCGCTCGCCTAGCCTAGCCGCGCTCGGAACGCGCCCACAGGACAATGCCTGCCGCGATCATCGGCACGGACAGCCACTGGCCCATCGTCAGGCCCAAGGCGAGGAAACCAAGGAAGGCGTCCGGCTCCCGCGCGAACTCGCCGAGGAAACGGAACGTGCCGTAGCCGACCAGGAACAGCGCGGACACCTGCATGCGCGGCCGCGGCTTGGAAGAGAACCACCAGAGCAGCGCGAAGAGGGCGAGGCCTTCGAGCGCCATCTGGTAGAGCTGGGAAGGATGGCGCGGCAGCGGGCCCGCGCCGCGGAACACCATGCCCCAGGGCAGGTCGGTGACCCGGCCCCAGAGCTCGCCGTTGATGAAATTGCCGAGGCGCCCCGCGGCGAGCCCGATCGGCACCAGCGGCGCGACGAAATCCATCAGGTCCCACCAATGGACGCGCTGCCGGTACGCGACGAAGGCCATCGCCGCGAGCACGCCGAGGAAGCCGCCGTGGAAGGACATGCCGCCCTGCCAGAGCGCGAAGATCTCGAGAGGATGGCTGAGGTAGTAGCCGGGCTTGTAGAACAGCACGTAACCCAGCCGCCCGCCCAGGATCACGCCCACGATGCCGCCAAAGAGCAGGTCGTCCATCTGGGCGCGCGTCACCGGGGCGCGCCCGGCGTCGATGCGGCGCGTTCCCAGCCACCAGAACGCGCCGAACGCGAGCAGGTACATGAGCCCGTACCAGCGCACCGCAAGCGGCCCCACGGAGAAGACAACCGGATCGAAGTTCGGGTGCGTCAGCATGCGCGCGGCATTATCGCGCCACGTGGCGGGCGTGCTGGACGAAATCGCGCGCGGCGGCGCCGTGCGCCGAGCCGCGCATCGATCCAAACAGGCCCCGGCGCCAAGCCAGCCAGAGGTCGAGCCGCGGGTGCGCGTCGGCGATCTCGCGGTAGGCGACGCCGCGCCGGCCCAGGTTGGCGACCGAAGCGGGCACCAACGCGACGCCCAAGCCGCTCGACACGAGGCTCACCACCGTCTGCATCTGGATGGCCTCCTGCGCGACGCGCGGCGCGAACCCGGCGCGCGCGGCGAGTGCCGCGACGATGTCGTAGAGGCCGGGCGCGATCGCGCGCGGCACCATGACGAAGGCATCGTTCGCGAGATCTCGGACCGCGATCCGACCCGCTTTTCTCCCCACGTCGCGGGCGAGGCGGTGGCGCGCCGGCAGCGCCGCGACAAATCGCTCGCGCTGCACCACGATGTGCTCGAGGTCCGCGTCGGCGACCGGTGGCAGCAGCAGGCCGAAATCGAGCTCGCCCGCAGCCAGCGCCGCGGCCTGGTCCGGCGAGAGCATCTCGCGCAGGGCGAGCGAGACGCCCGGGCGCGCCGCCTTGTAGTCCTTGAGCAGGCCCGGCAGCACGCCGTAGTCGGCGAGCGAGACGAAGCCGAGCCGCAGCCTCCCGCGCTCGCCGCCCGCCATGCTGCCGACGTCCTGCACCGCGCGCTCGAGCAGCGCGAGGATGCGCCTCGCCTCCTCCAGGAAACGCGCGCCTTCCGGCGTCAGCTCGACCTTGCGGCGCGAGCGCGCGAGCAGCGTCGCTCCCACGCGCGCCTCGAGGTCCTGGATCGAACGCGACAGCGGCGGCTGCGAGATGTGCAGCGCGGCGGCGGCGCGGCCGAAGTGCAGGCGCTCGGCGACCGCGACGAAGTGGCGCAGCTGGCGCAGCTCCGGGCTATTCATGCGCAATAGGTATTAGTCACCCACCTTTATTGTATTGGATCGCAATACCGGCCCGGCCTAGACTGCCTGCCTCCCAGGAGGATTCCGCCCATGGCCACGCCCGCCAACCGCCGCTCCAAGCTGATCACCGCCGGCCCCGCCCGCTCGCCCAACCGCGCGATGCTGCGCGCCGTGGGGTTCCAGGACGGGGACTTCGACAAGCCCATCATCGGCGTGGCCAACGGCCACTCGACGATGAACCCCTGCAACGCCGGCATCCAGCCGCTGGTGGACCGCGCCATGCAGGCGCTGGAGGCGGCCGGCGGCAAGCCGCAGGTGTTCGGCGTGCCGACCGTCACCGACGGCATCGGCATGGGCACCGAGGCGATGAAGTACTCGCTCGTGTCGCGGGAAGTCATCGCGGACGCGATCGAGACCTCGGTCAACGGCCAGGCGATGGACGGCGCGCTGGTGATCGGCGGCTGCGACAAGAACATGCCCGGCGGCATGATGGCGATCGCGCGCATGAACGTGCCGGCGATCTACGTCTACGGCGGCACCATCAAGCCGGGCAAGTGGAAGGGCCAGGACCTCACCATCGTCTCGGCCTTCGAGGCGGTGGGCGCCTACAGCGCCGGCAAGATGAGCGAGGAGGACTTCATCGGCATCGAGAAGAACGCCTGCCCCTCGGTCGGCGCCTGCGGCGGCATGTACACCGCGAACACCATGTCCTCGTCGTTCGAGGCGCTCGGCATGAGCCTGCTCGGCTCCTCGCAGATGGCCTCGCCCGACGCGGAGAAGGCCGACTCCGCGGCGGAATCGGCCAGGGTTCTCATTCTTGCAATAAAGAATAATTTGCGTCCGCGCGACATCATTACCCGCAAATCAATCGAGAATGCGGTCGCGCTCGTGATGGCGACCGGCGGCTCGACCAACGCGGTGCTGCACTACCTGGCGATCGCCTCGGCGGCCGGCGTGAAATGGACCATCGACGATTTTGAGCGCGTGCGCAGGAAAGTCCCCGTGCTGTGCGACCTGAAGCCCTCCGGCCGGTACGTCGCGGTGGACTTCCACCGCGCGGGCGGCGTGCCGCAGGTGCTGAAGATCCTGCTCGCCAACGGCGTGCTGCACGGCGATTGCATGACCATCCACGGCAAGACCATGGCCGAGATGCTGAAGGACGTGCCGGCCGAGCCGCGCGCCGGCCAGGACGTGATCCGGCCCTGGTCGAAGCCGATCTACAAGCAGGGCCACCTCGCGATCCTGAAGGGGAATCTCGCGCCGGAAGGCTGCGTGGCGAAGATCACGGGCCTGAAGAACCCGGTGATCACCGGGCCGGCCCGGGTCTTCGACTCCGAAAACGAGTGCATGCAGGCGATCATGGCGAGGAAGATCAAGCCCGGCGACGTGCTCGTGATCCGCTACGAAGGCCCGAAGGGCGGCCCGGGGATGCAGGAGATGCTGGCGCCGACCTCGGCGCTTATCGGTCAGGGGCTCGGCGAATCGGTGGGCCTGCTCACCGACGGGCGTTTCTCGGGCGGCACCTGGGGCATGGTGGTGGGCCACGTGGCGCCGGAAGCCTACGTGGGCGGCGTCATCGCCCTGGTGAAGAACGGCGACTCGGTCACCATCGACGCGAAGAAGCTGCTGATCCAGCTCAACGTGCCGGCCAAGGAGCTGGCCGCGCGCCGCAAGAAATGGAAGGCGCCGAAGCCGCGCTACACCAGCGGCCTGATGGCGAAGTACATGCGGCTGGTGTCGACCGCGTCGAAGGGCGCGATCACGGACGCTTCAGAAGGCTGAGCCCGGCGTCGCGAGGAACGCCAGCTCCTCGGGCGTGCTCGCGCGCCCGAGCGCCGCGTTGCGGTGGGGGAAGCGCCCGAAGCGCCGGATGATGTCGTAGTGGCGGCGCGCCCAATCGGCGTTGTCGCTGCCTTCGAACAGCCGCAGCGACAGTTCCTGGTCCTCGAGCGCTTCACTGTGCTCGAAGGGAAGGTAGGCGAAGGTCCGCTCGTCCGGCGTCATCGACTTGTCCCATCCTTGTTCGAGAATCCTTCTTGCACAGGCGCGCGCACGCTCGTCGGCGGCAAAGGCGCGGCCGGAGCCGCGGAACATGTTGCGCGGAAACTGGTCGAGGACGATGACCAGCGCCAGGCAGCTCCCGGGCTGCGCCATCCAGTCGTCGAGCGTGCCGGCGGCGGCCGCGTCGTAGAGAGGCAGGAAGCGCTCGCGGACGAGCGCATCGAAGGCCGCATCCTTGGCGAACCATGCCTTGCGGTCCTGCCCGAACCAGAAATCCAGCACGCTTGCCGGCGCCATGGCCGCAATGATGCCCGCGGCAGGCTGTCAACCGGAGGGGCTCGGGCGCGTTGATGGTGGCAAACGGGCTGGACTACGGTAGCATCCGCACTTTCGTATCTGACGGGAACCCCATGAAAACACTGATCCTTTTCGCATCCTTGGCAACCCTGGGCGCGGCGCTGCCGGCGCACGCCAGCGAGGACCTCGCCAAGAAATACCAATGCACGACCTGCCACGTGGTGAAAGGCGCCAAGACGATCGGGCCGGCCTACGTGGACGTGGCGAAGAAGTACGCCGGTCAGAAGGACGCCGCGGCGAAACTCGCCGAGAAGGTCAAGAAGGGCGGCCAGGGCGTGTGGGGCCAGGTGCCGATGCCTCCGAACCCCAGCGTTCCGGATGGCGATCTCAAGACACTGATCAGCTGGATCCTCGCGACGAAGTAACCCGCCTGCGCGAGAGGGAAAAAGGGCCGGCCCGCCGGCCCTTTTTCATTTGAGCCGCGACGGGTATGATTGCGCCCTTTTCGGAGGGGAAAACCATGCTGAATTCCAAGGTTTCGCTGAGCCTGATCGCGGTTGCCGTCGGGCTGATCGGCTGCGGCAAGAAGGAAGAGCCAAAGAAGGCGCCCGAGACCAAAGTCGAGCAACCGGCGCCTTCGATCGAGATCAAGATCGGCCACGTCGGACCGCTCACTGGCGGTATCGCGCACCTCGGCAAGGACAACGAGAACGGCGCGCGCCTCGCCGTGGACGAGGCCAACGCCGCGAAGCTGAAGATCGACGGCAAGGAAGCGAAGTTCACGTTCATCGCCGAAGACGACCAGGCGGACCCGAAGGTCGGGACCACGGTGGCGCAGAAGCTCGTCGACGCGAAGGTGAACGGCGTGGTGGGGCACCTCAACTCGGGCACCTCGATCCCGGCCTCGCCGATCTACAGCCAGGCCGGCATTCCCGTGATCTCGGGCTCGGCGACCAACCCGAAGCTGACCGAACAGGGCTTCAAGACACAGTTCCGCGTGGTCGGCCGCGACGACCAGCAGGGCCCCGCGATCGCGAGCTACCTCGCCTCGTCGAAGAAGCCGAAGCTGGTCGCGGTCATCGACGACGCAACAGCGTACGGCGAAGGCATCGCCAATGAAGTCGAGAAGACCCTCAAGGCGGCCAACATCAAGGTGCTGCCGCGCGAGAAGGGCACCGACAAGACCACGGACTGGAAGGCGGTGCTCACCAAGGTCAAGGGCCGGAACGCCGACGCGGTGTTCTACGGCGGCATGGACGCGACCGGCGGCCCGCTGCTCAAGCAGGGGCGCGAGCTCGGCATCAAGGCGGTGTTCTCCTTTGGCGACGGCGCCTGCACCGACGACATGACCAAGCTCGCGGGCGCGGCGGCCGACGGGCTGCTGTGCTCGCAGGCGGGCCTGCCGCCGCAGGCGGCGGACAAGAAGTTCCTCGACGCCTACAAGAAGAAATTCAACGCCGATCCGATCCTGTACGCGCCCTTCACCTACGACGCGGCGAACCTGCTCATCGAGGCGATGAAGAAGGCCAACTCGGCGGACCCGGCCAAGTACCTGCCGGAGCTGGCGAAGATCGACTACAAGGGAGCCACCGGCCAGATCGCGTTCGACGAGAAGGGCGATCGCAAGAACGCCGAGATGACGATCTTCACCATGAAGGACGGCAAGCTCGCGCCGATCGCGATCATCAAGGGCGGCCAGACCACGACCTGGGATGATTTCCTCAAGGCGGCGGCTCCGGCACCCGCTCCGGCAGCGGCGCCTGCGGCGGAAGCGCCCAAGGCCGAGGCGAAGAAGGAAGAGGCGAAGAAGTAGCCTTCGACGCGCCCGGATGAAGAGACGGCACCTGCGGGTGCCGTTTTTTTTGCTAGGCTGAAGCCGACGTGGACATTTTCGTTCAGCAGCTGGTCAACGGGCTGACGCTGGGGGCCGTGTACGCGGTCGTCGCGCTCGGCTACACGATGGTCTACGGCATCATCCAGCTGATCAACTTCGCGCACGGCGAAGTGGTGATGATCGGCGCGATGGTCGCCTTCACGGTCATCAACGCGCTGGCGCTGGCGGGCCTGCCGCCGCTGGTGGTGGTACTGATCGGCGCCGGCTGCGCGATCCCGGTATGCATGCTGGTCGGCTACTCGATGGAGCGGCTCGCCTACCGGCCGCTGCGGCACGCGCCGCGCCTCGCGCCGCTGATCACCGCGATCGGAGTGTCGATCATCCTGCAGCACCTCGCGATGCTGGTCTGGAGCCGCAACGTGCTCGCGTTCCCGCAGATCATCCCGCTGCGCACCT
>JAYRND010000387.1:0-4670 GCA_041904885.1 Burkholderiales bacterium | reverse complement strand
GCTCGACTGGAACACCAGCAGCGCCAGCATCAGTACCGCCGCGCTGCCCAGCACGCGCCGCTCGCTGTACACGGCCTCCACCATGAACTGGAACGCAGCGGTGTGGCGCAGCAGCTTGAAGATCGGCACGATGTCGAGCCAATCGAGGTTCAAGCCGAAGTGCGGTGCCAGCGTGAACGGAATCCCGGCCAGCAGGTCGATCAGCCCGGGCAGCGAGAACATGTAGCGCAGTCGCTCGCGCCACGCGTCCGTCGCACCCGGATTTTCGGGTGCAATCCAGATTCGCACCAGGTATTCGAGCGCGAAGCCCAAGGTGGCAAGCAACAGCACGAAATCGAGCAGGCCTCCATAGCCGCGCTCGATCTGCGGTACCGACCTGATTACCGCGGTCGTGCTGCTGATCAGGATCAACAGCACCAGCCCGGTCCGCACCGCGCGCCCGGCGGCGCCGCTTTCTTCGCGCGTGAGCAGGTGGTGCGCCCGCGCGCGATTCGACACGTCGCGCGCGCCGCCCGTCATTGCCCGCGCTCGTCCTTCGAATCGCGATCGGGCCGCTTCGCCGGCCAGGTCCACCACACGATTAGAATGAGCAGCGCAAGGGCCACGCCCATCTCCAGATATATGACCCACATCGTCCGCGCCTTTGCCGTTGGCTTCGCCGCGATTCTAGTCCTCGCCGGCTGCGCCGACCTGCCCGCGGGCGGGGAGCGCTCCTGTCCGGCCTGCGATCCCTGCCCCGCCTGCCCCGCGCCCGCGCGTCCGGCGGGCGCGAAAATCCTGCCGGTGCCGTTCGCGGAGATTCCCGGCTGGGCGAGCGCGCCGCTTGCGCCGGGCCTGCGCGCCTTCGCTGCCGGCTGCGAGCGGATCACGCACGCGGCGCTGCGCCGTGCCTGCGAAGCGGCGAAGGCCCTGCCGCCGGAGGACGAGGCCGCCGCGCGCGGCTTCGCCGAAGCGAGCTTCCAGGCGTGGGCGCTCGCCTCCGCCGAAGGCGCGGGCGAAGGCCTGGTGACCGGCTACTACGAGCCGGTGCTCGCCGGCAGCCGCACGCGCAGCGAGCGCTTTCGTATCCCCGTGTACGGAGTTCCGACCGACCTCATCGCCGTGGAGCTGGATGGCGTCAACCCCGAACTGAAGGGCATGCGCCTGCGCGGCCGCCTGCAGGGCAACCGGATCGTGCCGTACTGGACGCGCGCGGAAATCGAGAACCGCAACGGCTCGGGCGCGCCGGTGGTCGCCTGGGTCGAGGACCCGGTGGAGCTGTTCTTCCTGCAGATCCAGGGCTCGGGGCAGGTCGAGCTGGATTCCGGTGAGCGGCTGCGCCTGGGCTACGGCGACCAGAACGGGCATCCGTACCGCTCGATGGGCCGGTTCCTCGTCGAGCGGCGCGAAATGACGCTGGACCAGGCCTCGATGCAGGGTATCAAGGCCTGGGCGGCCGCCAATCCGCGCAAGCTGCGCGAAGCGCTCGACGCCAACCCGAGCTACGTCTTCTTTCGCGAGGCTCCGGCGGGCGAGGCCAGGCCGGGCGTACCCGCAGGGCCGCTGGGGACGCTGGGCGCTCCGCTGACCGCCGGCTACAGCATCGCGGTGGATCCGCGGTACGTCCCCTTGGGCGCGCCGGTGTTTCTCGCGACGACCTGGCCGCTGTCGACCAAGCCGCTGGAGCGGCTGATGGCCGCGCAAGACACCGGCGGCGCGATCCGCGGCGCGGTGCGCGCGGACTTCTACTGGGGCAGCGGCGCCGAAGCTGGTGCGCTCGCCGGCAGAATGCGCCAGCGCGGCCGCATGTGGATCCTCTGGCCGCGCGGCGAAACGCCGCCCGCGCCCTAGCGCGTGGCGGGCGACCCGGTGCCGGGGGCCGGCGCGCCCCGCGAGATCCGCATGCGCTCGGCGACGCTGCGAGTCGCCGACAGCCAGCCGACCTTCTGGGACAAGGTGGCGCGCGGCCTGTGGGAGCCCGAGACGCTCGCGCTCCTCGAGCGCGAGATCGCGCCCGGCACGACATTCCTCGATCTGGGCGCCTGGGTCGGGCCGACCGCGCTTTACGCAGCCGCGCTAGGCGCGCGCGTGATCGCCGTTGAGGCCGATCCGGCCGCGCTCGCGCAGCTCCGCCGCAACCTGGAAGCGAACCCCGGCCTCGCCGCGAGCATCGAGGTGCTTGCGCGCGCAGTGCACGCGAACGAAGGTAGCGTCGCGTTCGGCGCGCGGCGCAAGCCCGGCGACAGCATGTCGAGCGTGCTCATCGCGCCGGGCGCCGCTTCCTGGGTCGCGGAGACCATCACGCCGGCGGCGCTCGCCGCGCGCGTCGGCGCCGAGGGGCGCCTGTTCATCAAGATCGATATCGAAGGCGGCGAATACGAGCTGCTGCCCGCGATGGGGCCGCTCCTGGCGCGGCCGGATTGCCGGGTGCTGCTGTCCCTGCACCCCGGAATTCTCGCCACCGTGCTTCCCGATGCGGTGCAGCGCGAGGCAGCGACCCGCAGGGCTCTCGGAACCTTCGAGGGATTCGCCGCGCGCGCGCTGGCGCCCGACCAGTGGCTGTTCGTGAAGGCCTGAGCTATTTCTTCGGCGCTGCCAGGCCCGCGACCTCGTCCAGCTTGGCGCGCAGCTGGCCGGCCGGCAGACCGCCGCCCGCACGCTCGCCGTTGGCGAAGAACAAGGTCGGCGTGCCGCGCACCCGCAGCGAGCGGCCCAGATCGAGCACCTTGTCCACGGGGTTGGCGCAGCTGGCCCCGCCCTGCGGCACCTTCGGCTTATCCGCAGCCGCAAGGTCCAGCCAGGACTTGACGCGGTCGGGCGCGCACCACACCGCGCGCGAGTGGTCCGCGAGATCAGGGCGGATCACCGGGTACATGAACACATATACGGTGATGTCGTCGATCTGCAGCAGCGACTGCTCCAGGCGCCGGCAGTAGGGGCAATACGGATCGGTGAACATCGCCAGCACCCGCTTGCCGTTGCCGCGCTGCACCTTGAGCGCGAGATCCAGCGGCAGCGAGCCGAACTCGATCGCGCTCAGCTTCTGCAGCCGCTCCTCGGTGAGGTTGCGCCCGGATTTGATGTCGATGATGTTGCCGGACCGGACGAAGTAGTTGGCCAGCGCATCGGTATAGACGATCTGCGGCCCGTCTTCGGTCTGGAACCTCACCTCGAACAGTCCGGGCAGGGGCGCCGGCTGCACGCCGTCGATCCTCAGATCGGGAAAGCGCGCCTTCAGCGCCTGGCGGATCTCGGCCTCCCCCGCCATCGAGGGAAGAGCGAGCAGCAGGGCAAGAACGCAGAAAAGGAAGCGCATTCGGGGCATTATCCCATGGCGTGGCGCATGAGCAGGTTCTTTACGACCGGCAGATGGTCGACGAAGTTCAATCCCGCATTGCGCAGCCGCGCCGCCGCTGGCGCGGGACTGGCGAACAGGCGCTGCAGCCCGTGTACCGTCGCGCGCATCGCGAGGACGCTTTCCGCACGCGCGCGCTCGTAGCGCCGCAGCAGGCGAAGGTCGCCCGGATCGCGCCCGGGCGCGCGCGCCGCCAGCACCTGCGCGAGGACGCGCGCATCCTGCAAGCCCAGGTTCGCGCCCTGCCCAGCGAGCGGATGCACCACGTGCGCCGCGTCTCCCGCGAGCGCGACGCGCGGCGCAACCATGCGGCCGGCGGCAAGGCGGCGCAGCGGAAAGCCGCGCGCGGCGGTCACCAGCGAAAGCTCGCCCAGCGCATGCCCCGAGGCCGCGCCTACTTCGCGCGCGAGCGTATCGCCATCGAGGGCAAGAAGCCGTTGCGCTTCCGCGCCGGGCACGGACCAGACCATGGATACGTGGTCTCCCGGCATGGGAAGCAGCGCGAGAATCGCTCCGCCCCGTGCCATACCCTGAAACCATTGCCACGCGACATTGCGGTGCGCGCGCGCAGGCGAAGTTCGCGACTACCGCGGTCTGGCCGTACTCCGCGCCCGCGCTCGCAATGCCCGCCTGCTCGCGGACGAGGGAGCGCGCGCCATCGGCGCCGATCACCAGGCGCGCGGACAGCTCGCGACCATCCTGCAGCCTGATTCCGGCTTCGCGCTCGCCCACGCGCAGCTCGCGGATCGGCGCGCCGGCATGCAGCGAAAGGCGCTCCTGCGCTTCCAGCCCCCGCCAGAGGGCCTCCTGCAGGCGCCGGTCCTCTACGATCCACGCCAGCTCGCTCACGCCGCTGCGATAGGCGTCGAATTCGATCGCCGACTCGCCGTCGTCGCCATGCACGCGCATCGCGTGCACGGGCGTGAGGTGCTGCGCCGGGATCGCGCTCCAGGCGCCCAGCCGCGCAAGGAACGCCGCGTTGCCCGGGCTGATCGCGTAGACGCGCGCATCGAAGCCTTGCGGCGCTCCGCCTGGCGCAGGCGCAGGCTCCTGCGACAGCAGCGCGATTCGCTCGCCCGCGAGCGCGCGCGCGGCCGCCGCGCCCACCAGGGCGCCGCCCACGATGGCGATGTCGAACTGCGTGTCCGCGCTCACCCGCGCTCTCTCAACTCTTTGACTTCAGGCCCCTTTTGGGCGAAAATGCGCGCCCTTTTCACCGGGGCGAATTAGCTCAGCTGGTTAGAGCAGCGGAATCATAATCCGTGTGTCCGGGGTTCGAGTCCCTGATTCGCCACCACCCCTTTTTCAGTAGACTGGCCCTCATGCTTCGACGCCT
>JAYRND010000386.1:0-29567 GCA_041904885.1 Burkholderiales bacterium | reverse complement strand
TTGCCGATGCCGGTGAACATGTTGCCGACCGTGTCCACCGGGTTGGTGATCAAGTCGCCGGCGACCTTGATCGGCTGCACGGCGGCATTGCCGAGCGCCTTGGCGAACGCGTCGGACTTGCTCACCTTGTCGAGCTCGGCAAACGCGGGGATCTCGGAGACGCGCACGCCGAGCATCTCGCGCCCGGTCGCCTGCCAGGTGCCGTACCTGGAGTTGATGGTGAAGCGCGGCATGGGGCCTTCCCAGGTCACGCTCGGATCGACCTGGAAGTCCGGGCCGGCGAGCAGCGCCGCCGGGGCGAGCGCGCTGGCGCGGGTTTCGGGCTCCTCGTAGGTTTGCTGGGAATGCGCGGCAGCGGCAGCCAGCGCGACCGCGGCTGCCATGGACCGCAGGAAAAATGGTTTGGTCATCGGAATTCGTCTCGTTCTCTTGGGGGGATAGATGCCGCCCTAGGAATCCGCGGCGGAGGTTCAATTTTGCGGGCGAATTGTAGCGCTTTTTGTGGCATTTGCCGCATTGCGGTATGGTGCGCCGGAGGCCAACGACATGACAGCTCGCCGACAGGATCTGACCCATACCACGCTCGCCGTGCTGTTCATCGGCGGGCTGATCATCGCGGCATTCTGGATTCTGCGGCCATTCCTTGCGGCGCTCATCTGGGCGGCGATGATCGTGGTGGCGACCTGGCCGCTGATGCAACGTGTTCAGCGCTGGCTGTGGGGCAAGCGCGGGCTTGCCATTGCCGTGATGATCGTCGTGCTGCTGCTGGTCTTCGTGATCCCGATTGCCCTCGCCGTGAGTTCAATCGTCACCCACTCGGACCAGATCGTGGGCTGGGCAAAATCGCTCGGCACGCTCCAGCTACCGATGCCGCCCGACTGGCTGCAGGGCGTACCGTTTTTCGGCGAGAAGCTCTCCTCGCTATGGCGCGAATACGCCGCCTCGGGCATGGCGGAGCTGGCGGCCATGCTGCAGCCGTACGCGACCGGCTTGCTCGGCTGGTTCGCCGCGCAGGCCGGGGAATTCGGCCTGATCGGCCTGCAGTTCCTGCTGACGATCGTGCTCGCGGGAATCCTCTATGCCCAGGGGGAGGACGCCCTGTCCTTTGTGCAACGCTTTTTCCGGCGCCTCGCCGGGGAACGCGGCGCGGCCGTCGTGGTGCTCGCCGGACAGGCGATCCGAGCGGTCGCGCTCGGCGTCGTGGTCACCGCGCTGGTGCAGTCGGTGATCGGCGGCATCGGCCTGTGGATCGCCGGAATTCCATTCGCGGCGGTCCTGACTGCCGTCATGTTCCTGCTCGCAATAGCGCAGATCGGCGCGGGGCCGGTGCTCGCGTGCGCGACAGTGTGGATGTACTGGACGGGCGAAACCGGCTGGGGCACCGCGCTGCTGGTGCTGACGATCGTGGTGGGGAGCCTGGACAACATCCTGCGGCCGATGCTGATCCGCCAGGGCGCGGACCTGCCCCTGCTGCTGATTTTCGCGGGGGTGATCGGCGGCCTGATCACGTTCGGGCTGGTCGGCCTGTTCGTCGGACCAGTGGTCCTCGCCGTTACCTACACACTGCTTGATTCCTGGATTCGGCAGCAGCCTGGCGACTGAGCGGATCGCCTCCCGTCAAACGAGCAGCCGAGCCATCGCCAGCACGTAGAGTGCCGACACGACAAGCTGGCACGCCGTGATCGGCACGCCGTAACGCAGGAAGGTCGCGAAGCTGACCTGCCTGCCCTTCGAAGCGCAGATCCCGGCACTCACCACGTTGGCGGCCGCGCCGATCAGCGTCGAGTTCCCGCCCAGGGTCGCACCGAACATCATGGCCACGAACACCGGCTGGGTGGCATCGGGCCAGTCGCGGAACCCCGGGCCCATCGCCAGCTCGGGAACCAGCTCGGCGACGACCAGGTAGCCCTTGATGAGGAGGATGGACGCAGCGACGACCGGCGTGTTGGCAAGCACGCTGGACGCGAGCGCGATGCCGAGGAGCATGGTCATCGCGACCGGGAGTGTTTCCTTGCCGTACCAGCCATAGAGCTGCTGCGACAGGTTCTGGATGAGACCCGTCTTGGTGACCGCCTCGACCAGCCAGAACATGCACATCAGGAAAATCAGAGTCTTGAAATCGACATCCTTCAGCACGTTGTCGAGCGGCTCCACCTTCGCCGTGTAGATCACCAGCAGCGCAAGCGAAGCCGCGATGATGGCGACCGCGGGAGGCGCCACGTTCCCCGGCAGGTCCTCGCCGAACATGAACAGCGCGATCATCATGGCCAGAACCGCGAGGCTCGCCGCGCAGAGCCAGGGCCGCTGGAGCGGCTCGGGCTTCAGGTCGGGCGGCAACGCGCGGCGCACGCTCCATACCTCCGGCATTACGAGCGGCAGCAGAGGGATCACGACCAGGATCGACAGCATTCCGCCCAGGCTCACTCGGTGCAGGTACTCGGAAAATGTCATGCCGACCGAGCTGCCGACGAGATAGGTGGCCGGATCGCCCACCAGCGTGAGCAGGCCCGCCGAGTTGCTGACGATCGCCACGAGCACCATCGGCCCCACGAAGTCCACTTCGAGCGCAACGGCCACGCGGATGATGATCGGCGCCACCAGGATCACGGTCGTCGCGTTGGGCAGGAACGCGCAGATCGGCGCAATCAGCGCGATGAGAAAGAGCAGGAATCGCCGGCCGCTGCCGCGCGTCGCGCGCAGGAAGAAGACGCCGACATGCTCGAAGATCCCGGTCGGCCGGAGCGTGCGCGCCACCACCATGCCGCCGAAGAGCAGCGCGAGCATCCCCGAGGAGGTGCCCAGCGAATGCACCACGTCCTGCTGGGTCAGTATGCCGGTCACCATCAGCACGCTCGCGCCCAGCAATGCCGCGAGCGCCATGTCGATGACGTTCGCGGCGATTGCCAGGATCACCGCGGCGAACACGCCCAGCGTGAGGTAGACCTGAATCTCGCTCATGCGCGCCTCCGGCCTAGCGCACCGGCGGGGCATACATCAGCCCGCCGTGGGTCCAGAGCCGGTTGGGCCCGCGCTCGAGTCCGAGCGCGCTCTGCCTGCCGACATTGCGCTCGAACATCTCGCCGTAGTTGCCGACGCTTTGCAGAACGCGCAGTACCCAGCGCGGATCGGTGCCCAGCGCCTGCGCGAAGTCCGCGGATGCACCCAGCCGCTGCTGCAGCGCAGGCTGGCGCAGGCGCTCAGCGGCGTTCGCGCGGGTGACGCCGGCCTCTTCTGCCGCGAAAAGCGAGAATAATGTCCACCGCACCAGCGTGTACCAGTCCTCGTCGTCCTGCCTGACTACCGGTCCGAGCGGCTCGCGGCTGATCCGCTCGGGGAGGATGGTGTACGCCTGCGCCGTGGCGCCGGGGGCGCTCAGCCGGGCGGCGGTCAGCTGCGCTGCGTCGCCGGTGTAGGCGAGACAGCGGCCGGCGAAAAAAGCACCGGCGACCTCGGCCGAGGAATCGACGACGAGCGGCGTGATGCCCAGTCCCCGCTCTGCGGAGTATTCAGCAAGCGATTGGGCGGTGGCGGTGCCCTTTTCGACGCAGACGATCGCTCCCTTGAGCCCAGCGACCGACTTGATGCCACGTTTCGCCGGCACCATGAACGCCTGTCCGTCGTGGTAGAGCACTCCGGCGAACCGGACCTTCAGGCCCGCCTCCCGCAGCCCGGTCCAGGTGGTGTTGCGGGCGACGAGGTCGATCCGGCGTCCCTTCAGCGCGGGAAACCGCTCCGAGGCGCGCAGGGGGACGAAGGTCACTTTCTCCGCGTCGCCGAGGGCGGCCGCGGCAACCGCACGGCAGAAATCCGCATCCAGCCCGGTCCAGCGACCGGCCGGATCCTGTATCGAGAAGCCCGCAATGCCTTCGCTCACCCCGCAGCGCAGCGTGCCGCGCGCCTTCGCCTGAGCCAGCGTGTCGCCGGCGGCTGCCCAAGCGTTACCTCCCGCCGCAGCAAGCAGCAGGGCCAATGCGGCGGCCTGCCGCATGCTCAGCGCGACAGGGTCGTTCGGATTGCTGCCGCCAGGTCGCTGCTGACCGCGGCGAGCGCCCGGCCGTGAGCGGCGACCAGCGCGTCGTAGCCGGGGCCGGCCGTCGCCTCGCGCACCTGCGATCGGCCGCTTCTTGGCGCGCCCTTCGCGGCCCGCACCTGCCAGAGCACTTCGACGGTCGCCGCTTCGCCCAGCGCCGAGTCGAATCGCTGCACGTCCACCGCTACCGTGACGTCGGCACCCGCCCCTTGCGGGTAGGTGAACACGCTGGCGCCGCCAAGCTGGGCCTTGAGGCTCTCGGCGATCGCCAGCGCGATTTCATTCTTCAGCGGCCCCGCCCAACGCTCGAACTCGGCAATCGCCACCTGGTTGGCCCCGGTGCGCAGCACCATCTGCGGCCGGTCGAGGCTATCGGGCAGCGCGATCGGGCCGAGCGCCACGCTGTAGGAAGCCTTGGCATCGGCGCGCGCGGGCGAGGATGCCGGCGTAAGTGTGTAGAAATTGGTCTTCGGCGGGCTGCTGCAGCCGGCGAGCGCCGCGGCGGCGAGCAGCAGGGCCGGCAATGCGGATCTGCGCGTCACTTTTTTTCCTCCGACTTGCCCTCTTCCTTCTTCTCCACGGGTTGCCCGTCCTTCTTGCCCCACAGCAACGAATCCGGGTAGCGCTCGAGGTAATCGGCGAGAACACGCACCGCAGCCGCGGCACGCGCGAACTCGCGCATCGCGTCGCGCGCATCCTGCGACAGCGGCGAGCCCGGCTTGAGCACCTGGTCCGCCGATTCGAGCGCCTTGCGCGCTTCCACCATGGCGGAACGCACGTCGACCAGGGTCCCGCGCGCCTCGTGGACAAGTTCCTTGTCGATCTGGTCCATCATTCGAGTCGCGCTCTTCAGAGCCGCCTGCAGGTCGTTGCCCACGGCCTCGATCGGGAACTTGTCGATCTTCTTGCCGATCGAGCTGAGCGTCTCCTGGAGCTCGAGCAGGCTGCTCGGCACGGTCGGGATCTGGGGCAGCTCGTCCTGCGCCAGCTCCCCCTTCGCCAGCTTTGCCGGCTTGATCTTCGCGGCGTCCGGGAAGAAATCCAGGGCCACGTAAAGCTGGCCAGTGAGCAGGCTGCCGGTGCGCAGCTGCGCGCGCAGCCCGCGCTCGATCATCGTGTTCTGCAGCGCGCGCCTCCGGTCGTTGGAGAGCAGGGGCGCGTCGCCGGCGTCGCGCGGGCGCATGCGTTGCGGGTAGACATCCGCCTCGACCTTGATGTTGAACTGCCTCGTCTTCTTGGATTTTTCGGTCACCGGGCTGATCGAGGTGACGTGCCCGTAAGTGATGCCGCGGAAGTCCACAGGCGCGCCCACCGTCAGCCCCCGCGTCGACTCGTTGAACACCATCGACACCTTCATGACGTCGGGCTCGGGGTTCTTCAGCGCCAGCTGGGCATTCGGGAACAGCCTGAACGCGGTATCGGCGGGCGCGGGCGGCATCTCCGCCGACTCGGCGGGCGTTTCGAAGGCAAGCCCGCCGATCAGGATCGACACGATCGACTCGGTCGAGACCTTGATCCCGCTTGCGTCTAGCGTGAGGTCGATGCCGCTCGCCTGCCAGAAGCGCGTGTTGGTGTTGACGAACCTGTCATAGGGGGAGTTGATGAACACCTTGATGGTGACGCCCTTGCCGCCCTTGTCGAGCGAATGGCCCGACACCTGACCGGCCTGCAGGCGGCGGAAATACACGGGCGAGCCGACATCCAGCGAGCCGATGTTGGGCGCGTGCAGCACGAACTCGCGGCCCGGCAGCCCGGTGGCGATGACCGGCGGCACTTCCAGGCCCACGAACTCGTTCTTCGGCTTGTCCGACTTGCCGATGTCCATGCCGACGTACGAGCCCGACAACAGGGTGCCGAGGCCGCTGACCGTGCCGCCGGAGATGCGCGGCCGCACCACCCAGAAGCGGGCGTCCTCGACCAGGTACTTCTTCGCGTCCTTCACGAGCTCGGCCGTAACGAAGACTCGCGAAGCGTCCGGCGACAGCGCAACATCGGTCACCAGGCCGATCTCGACATCCTTGTACCGGACTTTGGTCTTGCCCTTTTCCAGGCCCTCTGCGGTCAGGAACGTGATCGTGACCGTCGGGCCCTTCTCCAGGATCGCCTTGACGGCGAGCCAGCCGCCGACCAGCGCCGCCACCAGGGGTATGAGCCAGACCAGCTGCAGCGAGCGGCCGCTCCTCGGCGCGGCCGCCACTGCGTCCGGCACCTCGGGCAGGCCCGCCGGCGATGAAGAAGGAGGAGACTCAGCCACTGCTTTTTTCTTGGTTATCCCAGATCAGCCGCGGATCGAACGTCATTGCCGCGAACATCGTCAGCACCACCACGGCCCCGAATGCTATCGCACCCGGGCCCGGCTGAATCGTCGCGAGGGCCTTCAGTTGCACGAGCGCAACGATGACCGCGACCACGTAGATGTCCAGCATCGACCAGCGGCCGACGAATTCCACCAGGCGGTACAGGCGTGCGCGCTGCTCCCGCTGCCAGGGGGAACGCCGCTGCACCGATACCAGCAGCACCACGAGGGCAAGCATCTTCAGCAGCGGCACCATGATGCTGGCGAAGAAGATAATGAGCGCGAGGTACCAGGAGCCAGAGGTCCAGAAATAGACCACCCCGCTCATGATGGTGTCCGCCTGCGAGCCAAAGAGCGAGCTCGTCTTCATCATCGGCAGGGTGTTGGCCGGCACGTAGAGGATCATCGCCGCGATCAGCAGCGCCCAGGTGCGGGGAATGCTGTTGGGCTTGCGGAAATGCAGCGGCGCCGAGCAGCGCGGGCAGCAGGCCTCGTGCAGCCCGGGCTTTGCCCGCGACAGCTGCCCGCAGACGTGGCAGCCGAGCAATCCCCGGCTCGCGGCCGTCGCCTGCTGCGCGCTCACCGCCCGGCTCCCCGCAGCCGGCTCGCCAAGGCCCAGAGGCCGCGTGCGTCGAACACGGCGCCGATCCCCGCCATCACCAGCATGAGCGCGGCGAAGGACCACAGCGCGACTCCCGGGACGATGCCCGCCAGGTGCGCGAGCTTCACCAGGGAGACCAGCACGCCCAGCATGAACACCTCCACCATGCCCCAGGGCCGCACCGTCTGCAGGACGCGGAACACCGTGCTGAAGTGCGTGGGCACGCGCCCCAGGCGCAAGGGGAGCAACAGGTAGGCCAGCGCGGACAGCTGCAGCGCCGGCATGGCGATGGTGGTCACGAACACCAGCGCCGCCACGGACTTCATGTCCTCGTCCCATAGCGTGCGGACGGTGTTGTACAGGGTGGTCTGGATCGTCTGGCCTTCCAGCTGCAGGCCGATGATCGGGAAGCTATTGGCGATGACGAATAGCACGATGGCGCCCACGGTCAGCGCCTGCGTGCGTTCCATGGCATGCGGATGGCTGCGGTACAGTTCCGCGCCGCAGCGCCCGCAGCGCGCCACGCCGCCCCGCGGCAGCGCCACCTCGCGCTGCAGCAGGTCGCACTCGTGGCAGGCGATCAGCGGTGCGCCCATATCACACCGCCAACGCCTGCCCCTGCGCGAACCGGAACCCGGCCTGCTTAGTGCTTGAGGCGGGTGATCTTCTGGCCGGTCAAGGCCATTCCGGCCATCAGGCCCTTCTGGTCGAAGATGAAGCCGTACACGCCCTGTTGCCCGGTCAGGGTCGAAATGTCCTTGGCCGCGCCCGCATCCGCGATCACGACCGTCGGACCGGTGCCGATCGACCATCCCTTGGTGTTCTTCAGGTACTTCAGGTCAGCCTCCGTCATGAAGAACAGCGCATAGCCATAGGACTGGATGCCCGCCTGCAGGCCGACCGACATCGCGCCGGTGTTGTAGTGGCCCGCAACTTTGCCCTTCTGGTAGAGCACGCCGTCGCCGCCCTGCGCGCCGACGATGAAGCCGAGGCGGGTCACGCTCGGGAAGACCAGCACGCCAACCGCGGTCTCGCCGAGGGTCTTGGCGCTCGGCGACGTGGCATACAGATGCTTGAGTGCGGCGCTCGCGTCAGCCTCGAGCGCGGAGCTCTGGGCGAGCGCGGGACGGCCCGCGAGCGCGAGCGCCGCGAGGGCGGCCAGCAGGAACGATTTGAGGAAAAAGGTCGGACGCATCATGTTGCATTTACTCCTAGGTAAGTTTGGTGATCCCCCAAGCCGACTATTTTACCCTAGCGAGGCTCCTCGCGAGGACCATCCCTGCCGGTCATGCGCGACGCCTCGTCCACCCAGCCCCCGCCCATCGCCTTGTACAGGTTGATGAGCGCGAAGAACAGCTGTCCCTGCGCCTGCGTGTATTGGAGCTCGGCGTTGAAGAGCTTGGTTTCGGCGTCGGTGACTTCCAGGTAGCTCGTGTAGCCGTTGTCGTACCGCAGCCGCGCCAGGCGCGCGTAGTCGCGCAGCGCCTCGACCTGTCGTCCCTGCGCGGCGAGCTGCTCGCGGGTCTTCGCCTGGTCGATGAGCGCGTCGCTCACTTCCCGGAACGCGGCCTGGATCGCCTGCTGGTACTCGAGCAGCGCGCGCCGTTGCTGCGCCTCGGTGACCAGCAGCTGCGAGACCAGCGTGCCGCCGGTGAAGATCGGCTGCCCCACCGTGCCCGCGTAGGCCCAGGTCTTTGCCGCGCCCTGGAACAGTCCGGAGAGCGCGCCGCTCGCCGTGCCGAGCAGCGCGGTCAGCGAGATGCTGGGGAAGAATTGCGCCTTGGCCACGCCGATGCGCGCGTTGGCGGCGATCAGCGCCTGCTCGGCCTGACGCAGGTCGGGCCGGCGCTCGAGCAGCTCCGAAGGCAGCCCCGCCGGCACCTGCGGCAGCACCAGCTTGTCGATGGCGCGGTCGCGCGCGATCGGGCCCGGGTTGCGGCCGAGCAGCACCGAGAGCGCGTTCTCCTGCTGGCCGACCAGCTTCTCGAGCACCGGTACAGTCGAGAGGGCGAGCTCGTAGTCCGAGCGCGCCTGCTCCAGCTCCACCTGCGACACCACGCCGCCCTCGAAGCGCAGCTTGAAGATCCGGTAGTTCTCGGCGCGGGCGTCGGCCGTGCCGCGGGCGATCTGGAGCTGGCGGTCGAGGTCGATGAGGGTCACGTACGAAGTCGCCACCGCGGTGGTGAGCGACAGGATCACCGTCAGCCGGTTTTCCTCGGCGGCGAGCAGATCGGCGCGCGCGGCCTCGGTCGCGCGGCGCAGCTTGCCCCACAGATCGATCTCCCAGGCGACGCCGAGGTCGAGCGCAAAGTCACCGTACGGGTTCCTGCCGCCCGGCGGGATCGGATTGGCGATCGATTCGGACACCCGCTGCCGGCTGCCCTGGCCCTGCAGCGCGACCTGGGGAAACAGCTGCGCGCGGGTAACGCCGAAGCGGCCGAGGAACTCCTCGACGCGCGCCGCGGCGATCTTGACGTCGCGATTCTCCTCGAGCGCGGTGCGGATGAGCCCGTTCAGGACCGGGTCCTGGAACTGCTCCCACCAGCGCGTGTCGGCGAGGCCGGGCGCGGCCTTGGCCTTGGCGTCGAAGCGGAACTCGCCCGGCGCCTCCACCTTCGGCCGCTCGTAATCCGGGCCGACCATGCAGCCGGCGAGCATGCATGCGCAAAACGCCCCGGTCACCGATCTAAGCATTTTTTTCGTCGACCTTCTTCTCGCCACGCTCCGCGAGCTGCTCGAACAGATAGAAAAACAGCGGTACGTAGAGCAGCGCCAGCGTGCTCGCGCCGATCATGCCGCCGATGATGCCGGTGCCGAGCGAGTGGCGCGCGTTGGCGCCGGCGCCCGCAGCGATCGCGAGCGGAACGCATCCGAAGATGAACGCGAGCGAGGTCATGATGATCGGCCGCAGGCGCAGCTCGCCCGCTTCCACGGCCGAGTCGAGCAGCGACTTGCCCTGGTGGCGCAGCTCCACCGCGAATTCGACGATCAGGATCGCGTTCTTGGCCGCGAGGCCGACCAGCACCAGCAGCCCGATCTGGAAGTAGACGTCGTTCTCCAGGCCGCGCGCCCAGGTCGCGGCCAGCGCGCCGATGATGCCGAACGGCACCGCCGCCAGCACCGAGCCGGGCAGGGACCACGACTCGTACATCGCCGAGAGGATCAGGAACACGATCAGGATGCCGAAGGCGAACGCCAGCGCCGAGGTGTTGCCGGACTGGATTTCCTGGAAGGCCATGCCCGACCAGGCGAAGCCGTAACCCTCCGGCAGCGTCTTGGTGGCCACTTCCTGCATCGCCTTGATCGCGTCGCCCGAGCTGTAGCCGGCCGCGGCGCCACCCGTCACCTGCGCCGCGGGAAAGCCGTTGAAATGCGGCACCAGGTCCGGGCCGACCACGTATTCGGTCGATACGACGGCCGACAAGGGAACCATCTTGCCGTTGGTCGACTTCGTGTAGAGCTTGCTGATGTCGTTGGGCGTCTGCCGGTAGGGTGCGTCGGCCTGCAGAATCACGTTCCAGACGCGGCTGTACTGGGTGAACTGGCTCACCACGATCGAGCCGAACTGCGCCTGCAACGCGCTGTAGACGTCCCCCACCGGCACGCCGAGCAGCACCGCCTTGGAGCGGTCCACGGTGGCGCGCAGCTGCTGCGAGCTGGCGCGGAACGTCGAGTTCAGCCCCGCGAGTTCGGGGCGCTTGCGCGCCTCGGCGAGGAACGCCTGGGTGAGCTCGTAGAGCCGCGCCGGATCGCCCGCGGCCTTGTCCTGGATCCAGAATTCGAAGCCGCCGGTAGTGCCGATACCGGGGATCGCCGGCGGCGCGATCGGGATAAACACCCCGGTATCGATGGCCCGCGACCCGCGGGCGACGTCCATTAGCACCGCGTTCGCGTTCTCCCGCTTCGCCCGCTCCGCCGACGAGTAGCGCTCCTTGAAGTCCTTGAAAGTCATGAACACCGTCGAGACGTTGGACTTGTACTGCCCGTCGATCAGGCTGTAGCCGTTCACGACCGTCCGATGCTCGATCGCCGGGCTCTTCCCGAACAGCTCGTCGACCTTGTCGGCGGTCTGCGCCGTCCGCGCAAGCGTCGCCGCGTCGGGCATCACGATCTGCCCCAGCACGTAGCCCTGGTCTTCATTGGGCACGAAGCTGGTGGGAATGATGCGGAACATCCAGACAATGCCGCCGGCCATGACCGCGAGCAGCGCGCCCGCCACGAGCATGCGCTTGATGATCAGCTGCACGCCGCGGCCGTAGGACTTGGTCATGCGGTCGAACCAGCGGTTGAACCAGGCGAAGAACCCGCGCTGGGGCGGCGCGGCGTGCTTGAGCAGGAGCGCCGCCATCGCCGGCGTCAGCGTCAGGGCGACGAACCCCGATATCGCCACGGACAGGGCGATGGTGAGCGCGAACTGCTTGTACAGTTGCCCGGTCGTGCCGGGCAGGAACGCCGCGGGAACGAAGACGGCGGCCATCACCAGCACTACCGCGATCACCGGTCCCGAGACTTCCTCCATGGCCTTGACCGTCGCCTCCTTCGCGCCCAGGTGGTGCGCCGCCATGTTGCGCTCGACGTTCTCCACCACCACGATGGCATCGTCGACCACCATCCCGATCGCGAGCACCAGGCCGAACAGCGTGAGCAGGTTGATGGAGAAGCCGAGGGCGAGCATGCCGAGGAAAGTGCCGATCAGCGAGACGAAAATCGCGACCGTGCAGATCAGCGTCGAGCGCAGGCTCTGCAGGAAAAGGTAGACAACCAGCACCACCAGCACAATGGCCTCGAGCAGGGTGTGGATCACCTCCTCGATCGAGATGCGAACGAAGTCGTTGGTGTCGAGCGCAATGGTGTAGTCGAGGCCGGCGGGCATCGTGCTTTTCAGCTCCGCCATCGTCTTGCGGACCGCCTTGGAGACCTCCAGCCCGTTGGCGCCGGGCTGCTGGTAGATGACGATCGGGCTTGTGAACGCGCCGTTGAAGCGGTTGTCGTCGATGTACTGGCGGCGGCCGGTCTCGGCGCGCGCCACGTCCTTCACGCGCACGATCGCGCTGCCGTCCTGGCTCGCGCGCAGGATGATGTTCTCGTACTGCGCGGCTTCGATGAACGGCGACTGGGTGATCACCGGGAAGGTCATCTGCACCTGGCCGGTGGAGGGATTCTGGTTGACCTGCCCGGCGCCGATCAGGGCATTCTGGCTTGCCACCGCCTGCTGGACGTCCGAGGTGGTGATCCCGAGCGAGGCCATGCGGTCGGGGTTCATCCAGATGCGCATCGCCTGGTCGGGCACGCCGAAAATCTGCGCCTGGCCCGCGCCGTTGATGCGCTGGATCGCGGTGAGGACGTACAGGTTGGTGTAGTTCGTGACGTACTGGGGACTGTAGCGGCCCTCCTTGTCGTAGATCGCCACGATCATCATGAAGCTGGAGGACTTCTTCTGCGTCGAGACGCCGTACTGGACGACTGCCTCGGGCAATTGCGGCATTGCGAGGCTGACGCGGTTCTGCACCTGCACCTGGGCGATGTCCGGATCGGTGTCGAGCGTGAAGTAAACGGTGATCGTCAGCTGCCCCGTGTTGGAGCTCACCGACTCCATGTACAGCATGTTGTCGACGCCGTTGATCTGCGCCTCGATGGGCGACGCGACCGAATCGCCCACGGTCTTCGCGTCGGCGCCGGGGTAGGTCGTCGTGACCTGGATCTGCACCGGCGTGATCTGCGGGTACTGGCCCACCGGCAGCACGAAGGCGGACACCGCGCCCGCGATCACGATGAGCAGAGACACGACCGTCGCGAAGATCGGCCGTTCGATGAAGAAGCGCGAGAAAATGGCCGTGCTCCCGGGGACTACCGGCCGACCGTCAGTTCGACGCGCCGGCCGTCGCGTTCGCGCCCGGCTCCCGCGTCGATGCGCGGCGCCTGCAGGCGGATGCGGTTTGCCGCGATCCCCTCTGCGACCAGCGCGTCGCGCACCGCCGCCGCGCGCTTGCCCGCGATCTCGAGGCTGGCGGCGCGGCTTCCAGAGGCGTCCGCGAATCCGGTCACGTCGATGGGGTTCGCGCCCTGCCGGATCGGTGGCGCGAAGCCCTTGAGCAGCCGCATCGCCTCGTCGTCCAGCGTCGTCCTGCGGTTCTCGAAGAACACCACCAGCGATGCGCTGCGGGGAGCGGTCGGCGGGGCGGCCTCGGCTACGCCGGGCTTCAGCACGTACGGCGTCGCCTTCACCTGCGCGCCGGGTCCCAGGCGCAACGTGCCGTCGACGGCAACCTGGTCGCCGGCGGCGAGGCCCTGCCGGATGATCCAGCCATCGCCGTGCCACTCGCCCACGCCGACCGGCCGCTGCTCTGCCTTGCCGGCCGGGCTCACGACCCACACGAAGTGGCTCTTCGCGCCCTGCTGCACGGCCCGTTGCGGCACGATGATCGCACCCGGGCGCGTCGCGCCCTTCACGCGCACGCGCACGTACTGGTTGGGACGCAGCTCGGAGTCCGGGTTCGGCACGGTGACGCGGAGCAGGAACGTGCCGGTCTGCGGGTTGAACGAGGGGTCGATGAACGTGATCCTCCCCGTTTGCGGGAACGTCGAGCCGTCGATCTGGATGATCTCGACGACGAACTTTCCGTCCTTCGGCGGCACGATCGCGCCCTTGCCCACCTCGTCGCGGTAGGTCTTGAACTCGTTCTCCGAAATGCTGAAATTCACCCACATGGGATGCAGGGCCGAAACCGTCGTCAGCTGGTTGTTCGTCGGGCTGAGGTAGGCGCCGACCTTCTGCTGCGCGGCCGCCGAAACGCCGTTCAGGGGCGAGGCGATCACGGTGTAAGAAAGGTTCAGCTTCGCGGTATCCACCTGCGCCTTCGCCTGCGCGAGCGCCGCAGCTGCCGACTGCTCGGAGCCGGTGGCGTCGTCCAGGTCCTTCTTCGACAGGGCGTTCTGCGCAGCGAGCGGCTTGACCCGGTTCAGGTTGGCGAGCGCGGTGTCGTGCGCCGCCTTCGCCTTGTCCCAGCCCGCCTGCGCGTCGTTCAGCTGGGCGATGAACGGCTTCTGGTCCATCTGGAACAGGACCTGCCCCTCCTTCACCAGCGCGCCTTCCGTATACGCCTGCTTGTCGAGGAACCCGTTGACGCGCGCAACGATGTTTACTTCCTGCGGGCTCTGTGTCTGCGCGATGAACTCATAGACCACCGGCGCGTCGCGTGGCTCGATCTTGAGCACCGTCACTTCCGCGGGCGCCACCGGCGGCGGTGACGCCTCCTGCCTGCCGCAACCCGCAGTAAGAACGAGCATGCTGCAGGCAACAAGTACGGAATCGCGGATCGGGAACATCGGCATCTACCTCTCGGCGGACCGGCTCCGCGCTGCCCCCCCGATTCCCTGCGGATCGGGCATGCGCGCGAGAGCGAGGTCTTCGGGGAACGAATACTGCTTTACCAGCGCGCGGTCGAGCAGTTCGAGCTCGGTGCGCAGCGCGGAGTGGCGGTGCTCGGGCAGCGTCTGCACGAGGTTCTCGATCATCGCGCTCAGGCGGCGCGGAACCTGCAGGTTGCCGGCGCCGAACAGGCGAATCTCGCGGAAGGCGATGTGCACGTAATCCTCCCAGTTCGGCGTACGGACGACGACCCGCACCGCACCAGTATCATCGGTGATCTCTTCGGCGCGCAGGTCGCGAAGTCCGACCACGCGCAGCAGGCGGTGCAGCTGGTCGATGGCCAGGACCGCAGTGGTCGGATCATTGATCGCAGGCGACAGCGCCTTGGCGGCGATATCCACCAGGATGCGGAAGGCGAACATCGGATCCTGCTCCATGGTGCGCTCGGTGCCAAACGCTGCCAGCGTGCGCAACGTTTCCTCGTCGACCGCGCCATTGCCGTAGACCCAGAACAGGGGCTCGCCCTTTGCGACGAAGTCGCCCACCTGCGGCGCGAGTTCGATCACGACGCCGGCGCGGCGCGCCTCCGCGACCAGCGCCTGCAGGTTCACCGCCAGCAGGACACTCGATTTTCCCAGGTGCGTGAGCGTGCGGTCCGGCGCGCCGCGCTTGCCTGAGCGCGCTTCCATGCGCGCGGGATCGCCTCGCATGACCCAGGCAAGCGGCGAACGGCCCCGCCTGCGCCTCGCGGGCAGGGAATCCACGCCCCGCGTCGGGTTCGGGTAGACGCTCTCGATCACCTCGATCCCCTGCTCGCCGATGAGACTAACGAGACTCACGGGGCGCAGGAACTTCGCCGCGTAGTCGATCAGGTACAAGAAGGCGACGAAGGTCGCCCCGCCGAGCACGACGGACAGGGCGACCTGCAGCTGGTGGACCTCCGTCTCGCCCATGTGGGCGAGCGTCCGGTTCGCGAACAACAGCGTGAACAGGAACAGGCCGACGGTGTAGCGGATCGGGTTGTCGCGTAGCAGCGTGGTAGCGATGATCCGCGGGGTGTACTGCCCGCTCGCGACCTGGATGGCCACCAGCAGGGAGCCGAAGGTGAACACGAGGAACGACAGGTTCGCCGTGACGACCGTGTCTACCGTCGCGCGCGCGCCGCTCATCGAAAAGCCGAAGAACGCGGTCTTCAGGTCGTAGAACCCGGAGCGGTACATCCAGGCCCCGAGCGCCTCGCTCACGCGCTTGAGGCTCAGCGCGAGCACGATGGCGATGAACGGCACGATCCAGAGCGAGGAGCTGACGTAGCTCCTCAGTACGTACCAGCGGTTCCAGGGAATGCTCGCCATTGCTCTGCGCATCACGATCCGGCGCGTAGAATAGCCCACTGGATCGGACGAAGAAAGACGAAATGACCCTCGGTTTGCTCGACGTCAATTTGCGGCAGGGCGCCTGCCGAGCAGCCTGCGCGCTGGCGCTCGCTCTCGCTGTCTTCGTGCCCGCTCGCGCGCAGCCGGCCGCGCCCGCAAAGAAGGCGACCTCCGCGCCGGCGGCCGCGCAGGCAGCGGCACGCGAGGTCCTGATGCGCATGGCGGGATTCCTGGGCGGCGCGGAGAAATTCAGCGTCAGCCTGCGCGCCGGCTACGACGCCGTGCAAAAATCCGGCCAGAAGATCGAGTTCAACGAGAACCGCAGGATCACATTGAGCCGGCCGGACCGGCTGCGCGTCGAGGCCGAGCGCAGCGACGGGGCGAGGACGCTGGCAGTGTTCAGCGGCAAGGAAATCACTCTGATCGACGCGGGCAGCAACGCCTACGCGACGGCGCCGCAGCCCGGCAACATCGACCGGAGCATCGCCTATTTCGTCAGCGACCTGGGCATGCGGCTGCCGCTTTCGATGCTGCTGCTCGCGCGCCTGCCCGCCGAGATCGAGGCGCGGGTGAAGTCCGTGGACTACGTGGAGAAATCGACCGTCTTCGGCCAGCCCGCGCACCACATTGCCGCGCGCACCGAAGCGGTGGACTTCCAGGTCTGGATCGCGGACGGCGACCGGCCGGTGCCCCTGCGCGTGGTGATTACGTACAAGAAAGAAGCCGGCCAGCCGCAGTACTGGGCGCAGTTCTCCGACTGGAACCTGGCCCCGGCCATCGGCAACGACAGCTTCGCCGCCCAGATTCCGCAGGGCGCGCAAAAGGTCGCGTTCGCGGCGCAGCTGCAACGGGCGGCTGCCAAAGGGGCGAAACGGTGAACCGCGCATTTCGGACGATTGCGGCCGCAGCGGTCCTCGCGACAGCAGCCGGGCTCGCGAGCGCCCAGTTTGGCGGCATGCGCGGCGGTTTCGGCGGCGTCGAGGGCGGCGGCGCGAGGCCCACCGGCGGCAGCAGCATGGGCTTCAACCGCGCCGGCACGTCGTCCAGCGGCGGCTTCGCCTACGGCGACGCGCCGCGGCGCGAGCCGACGGTCACCGTGGTTGCGCCGGGCGGCTCTGGCCCCTGCAACGTCGCCCCGGTGACCGTGGGCGACACGCCCTACTACAAGTGCGGCGACGCCTGGTACACGCCGGCGCTGACGGCTACCGGCATCGGCTACGCGAAGGTCGCGCCGCCGCCGGGCTATTAAGGCACGAGCGGGATACTGTCGGCGAGCTCGTACTGCAGGGCCGCGCGAATCTTGTTCTCGATCTGCAAGTAGCGCGCCGTCTGCTTGCCCGAAAGTACTTTGCCGACTTTCTGCACCATGTTGCGCTTGGCGTTGGTCGCCGCCGTTTCGTTGTCCAGGAAATCGCTGATGAGCTTCCTCGCTTCGTCGTTCTTCAGGTCCCCGGAGTTGTATTCCCTCGCGTAGCGCCGGATCAGGTCGGCCGTGCGCTTGTTGATCTTCTCCAGCTCCTTCTGGTACTCGTCGTAGAGCGGCCAGAAAGCCTTGGCTTCGGCGTCCTTCAGGTCCATGTTCGCCGCCACCACCAGCTTCTTGTCGGCCTTGAGCTTCTCGCGCAGGACCTGCATGGTGTCGGGCGTCGGCTTGGCCTGCGCACCCGCCGGAGCGGGCTTGGTTTGCGCGATCGCCGGCGAAAGCGCGAGCGCGAGGACGGTGACCATCACTACCTTGAGCGTGTTTTTCATCGTGGCTCTCCTTTGACGTTGCATATCAGAACAAATCCAGGCCGCCGCTACTTCCGGGCGCGGGCGGCTCTTTCCTCCTGCGCCGCCTTGCGGTCGGCGTTGACCTTGGCGACCGCGGGGCGTTCGCCGAGCATCTTCAGGTACGGCTTTGCCTGCGGAATCTGCTCGAGGAAGTCGCGCCCGAAAGCGAGCTTGGTGGACAGCGAAACCAGCGGCAGGTGCACCGCGGCCGCGCAGTCGGCCAGGGTGAATTCCTTGCCGGCGATGAAGGGATCGAATTTCGCGAGCGACTTGAGGGCGCGGATGCCTTTTTCGAGATCCTTCGCGACCGCCTCCTTGGCGCCGTCGGAGATCGTGCCGCCGAAGAACACCGCGCCGTAGAGACGCCGCGCCACCAGTTCCAGGTGCAGCTCGATCACGGCGGCGAGCTCCCGCACCCTGGCGCGCGCAAGCGGATCCCTGGGCAGCAGCGGCTTTTGCGGATACGCGTCCTCGAGGTACTCGAGGATCACCTCCGATTCGCACAGCCGCGCGCCGTTGATCTCCGCGTACGGCACTTTCCCCATTGGGCTGAGCGCGAGATACTCGTCCTTCTGCGATGGCGTCACCGTGAAATCCTCCTCATACGGCACGCCCTTCTCCAGCAACGCGATCAGAACCTTGTTGTGGTAGTTGCTCACGCGGAACCCGCACAGCTTGAACATGTCGCTCCTTTCCGTTTCTTTGGTGGCATTATAGGACCGCCATGAACGCGCCTGCCATCGAGCCGATCAGCGAAGCCTGGCTCAAGAAGAAGGTCTGGCCGCGCTTCTCGCGCACGCGCAAGGAGCACCGCAAGATCTACCTTGCCAACCACTCGCTCGGCCGCCCGCCGGACCGAATGGCGCAGGACGTGCAGCACGCGCTCGACCTGTGGTACCACGACATGGGCGCGGCCTGGGCCGACTGGCTGGCCGCGCGCGACCGCTTTCGCGCCCTGGTCGCGCGGTTGATCGGCGCCAAGCGGCCCGACTGCATCATTCCGAAGGCGAGTGCCGGGCAGGGTCTGCGCGCGGTGCTGAACGCGCTGCAAAGCGAAAAGAAGGCGAAGCTGCGCGTCGTCGCTTCCGACGGGGAATTCGATTCAGTCGATTTCATCCTGCGCGTCTACCGCGAGCAGGGCCGGGTCGACCTGCGCGTCCTGCCCTGGCGGGATATTTCCGCGGGGAATGCCGACCTGGTGGTGGTCTCCAGCGTGCAGTACCGCACCGGCGAGTGGTTTCACAACCTGCCCAAGTTCCTGCGCGCGGCGAAAGCGGCCGGCGCGCTGGTGATGATCGACGCCTATCACCACGCAGGCGTCCTCCCGCTCGACGTGCACGCGCTCGGCGTCGACTTCGCGATCGGCGGCTGCTACAAGTACCTGCGCGGCGGTCCGGGGGCCGGCTGGCTCTACGTGCGCCCCGGCCTGGTCGAGACCATGCGCACGCCGGACACCGGCTGGTACGCGAAGGAAAAGCCGTTCGCCTACGAGCGCCCCGACCCGCCGCAGTTCGCCGCGGGCGGGGATGCCTGGCTGGAATCGACGCCGGCGGTGCTCTCGCCGGTGCAGGCGATGGCGGGCCTGGAGATGACGCTGGAGCTCGGCGTCGACCGGCTGCGCGACTATTCGATCGAGCAGAAACAGCTGCTCGCCGACTTCCTCCGGCTGCGCGGCATCGAATCCGAGGGCGCCGGCGACGAGCACGGCGCCTTCCTCACCATCACGCACCCGGACACGCCGCGCCTCGTGGCCGGCCTCGCACGCCACAACATCGTCGTCGACGCCCGCGGCGACCGGCTGCGCATCTGCCCCGACATCCTCAACACCGAGGGAGAGTTGGCGCAGGTCGCCGAAGAGCTGGCGGCGCTGATCGAGCGCTAGGCCCTACCGCTTTTTCGTCGCCAGCGCCTCGGCGACCGAGGTCTGCTCGGCGATCTCCTGCTTGGCGATGGCGTTGCGGTGCACCTCGTCCGGGCCGTCGGCGAAGCGCAGCGTGCGCTGGTGCGCGTAGGCATTGGCGAGGCCGAAATCGTCCGACACCCCGCCGCCGCCGTGCACCTGCATCGCCCAGTCGATCACCTGGCAGGCCATGGTGGGCGCGAGCACCTTGATCATCGCGATCTCCTTCCGCGCCACTTTGTTGCCCACAGTGTCCATGCGCCAGGCCGCGTGCAGCACCATGAAGCGCGTGGCGTCGATCCGGATGCGTGCTTCCGCGATGCGCTCGCGCGTGACGCCCTGCTCGGCGACGGTGCGGCCGAAGGCGACGCGGCTGGTGGCGCGCTTGCACATCTTCTCCAGCGCGCGCTCCGCCTGCCCGATCGAGCGCATGCAGTGGTGGATGCGCCCGGGCCCCAGGCGCCCCTGCGCGATCTCGAAGCCGCGCCCCTCGCCCAGCAGGATGCTCGAGGCCGGCACGCGCACGTCCTTGAACTCGATCTCCATGTGGCCGTGCGGCGCGTCGTCGTAGCCGAAGACCGGCAGGTGGCGGATGATGTTGATGCCCTTGGTGCCCGCCGGCACGAGGATCATCGACTGCTGGCTGTGCCGCGAGGCGTGGTCAGGGTTGGTCTTGCCCATGACGATGTAGACCTTGCAGCGCGGGTCGCCCGCCCCCGAGGACCACCACTTGCGCCCGTTAATGACGTACTCGTCGCCCTCGCGCTTCATGTGCATCTGGATGTTGGTCGCGTCCGAGGAGGCGACCGCGGGCTCGGTCATGAGGAACGCCGAGCGGATCTTGCCCTCCAGCAGCGGGTCCAGCCATTGCTTCTTCTGCTCCTCGGTGCCGTAGCGCTCGATGGTTTCCATGTTGCCGGTGTCCGGCGCCGAGCAATTGAACACCTCGGGTGACCAGGACACGCGCCCCATGATCTCGCACAGGGGCGCGTAATCCAGGTTTGACAGGCCGCCGCCCGGCGCGCGCGGCGACTTGGGCAGAAAGAGGTTCCAGAGCCCCGCCGCCTTCGCCTTGGGCTTGAGCTCCTCGATGATCGGAACCGGCTCCCAGCGCTTGTCGCTGCGCACATGCGCGTGGTACTTCGGCTCGTTCGGGTAGACGTGCTCGTCCATGAACGCGAGCAGCTTCTTCTGCAGTTCCTTGGTCCTGGCGCTGTACTCGAAATCCATCATTTGCTCCTTTTCAGAATTTTCTCGACCTGCGCCCATCCCAGCTCGCCCAGGGGCCGCGCGCGCGCGCCCGCGTCGCGCGCGTGCTCGCTCGCCGCGGTGCCGTCGACGACGCGCTTGGCGATTCCCTGGCAGATCGCCGCCAGGCGGAACAGGTTGTAGGCCATGTAGTAGTCCCAGACCGAGGGGTCCACGCCCTTGCGGCCGGTGCGCTTGAAATAGAGGTCCACGTACTCTCGCTCGGTGGGGATGCCCAGATCCTCGAGAGGCAACCCCTGGATGCCGCGGAACTTGCCCGGCGCGATGTACCAGCTCATGCAGTGGTACGAAAAATCGGCGAGCGGGTCGCCCAGCGTGGACAGCTCCCAATCGAGGACCGCGAGCATGCGCGGCTCGGTCGGGTGGAAGATCGTATTGTCGAGGCGATAGTCGCCATGCACGATCGTGGTCTCGTCGGTGGCCGGCACGTTCTTCGGCAGCCAGGCCATGAGGTTGTCCATCGCCTCGATCTTCTCGGTCTCGGAGGCGACATATTGCTTGGTCCAGCGCCCGACCTGGCGATCGATGTAGTTGCCGGCCTTGCCGAAATCCTCCAGCCCCACCGCCTTGTAATCCACGGAGTGCAGCAGCGCGATCACTCGGTTGAGCTCTTCCCAGATCGCGCGGCGCTCGGCCTTCTGCATGCCGGGGAGCGACTGGTCCCAGAGCACCCGGCCCTCCACGCAATCCATGAGGTAGAAGGCCGTGCCGATCACCGAGTCGTCCTCGCAAAGCACGTAGGGCCTGGCGACCGGGAAGCCCGTCTTGTGCAATGCGCTGATCACCTTGAACTCGCGGTCGACCGCGTGCGCTGAGGGCAGCAGCTTGCCGGGCGGCTTCCTGCGCAGCGCGTAGCGCTTGCCGCCGGCGGTGACGCGATAGGTGGGGTTCGACTGGCCGCCCTTGAACTGCTCGATCGTGAGCGGCCCGCGGAAGCCTTCCAGCCTGTCCTTGAGGAAATCCTGCAGCCGCCCGGCGTCGATGCGATGGCGCTCTTCGACAGGCTTTACGCCGGTGAACAGGTCGGACATGGGAGCGGCAATGCTATCAGGGACGCGGCGGGACTTGCAGCCAAAAGGTCACCGGGCCGTCGTTCAACAGGAGAACCTGCATGTCCGCCCCGAACTGGCCGGCCTTTACCCTTGAATGCTTTTGATTCGCATGAAACAGGAAGCGATCGAACACCCGCTTCCCCTCTTCAGGCGCGGCCGCCGTGGAAAAGCCCGGGCGCATGCCCTGCTTCGTGTCGGCCGCGAGCGTGAACTGCGGCACCGCCAGCAGCTCGCCGCCGATGTCCAGCAGGGAAAGATTCATCTTGCCCTCGGCATCGGCGAAGATCCGGTAGCCAAGCACGCGCTCCGCCAGGCGCGCGGCCTGCGCCTCGCCGTCGCCGCGCTCCACGCCCACCAGCGCGAGGATGCCGCGGCCGATGGCGCCGACGGTCCCGCCGCCGACGTCGACGCGCGCCTCGGATACCCTCTGGATCAGCGCGATCAAGCCGGGATGTCCGGCACCAGCATCGTTTTCAGGCGGGCGATCGAGTCCTTGAGCACGAGCTTGCGCTTCTTGAAGCGGCGCAACTGCAGCTGGTCCTGGCTGGGATGCTCGGACAGTCGGGCGATCACGTCGTCGAGGTCGTGGTGCTCGATTTCGAGGATCGCGATGCGTCCCTCGATCTGCGCCCGCTCCTCCTCGGTCAGCGAATGGTTTCCCAACGCTTCCCCTCCTCGAACTGTGACAAAGGTCATCGACCGCCGGCCCGACCTCACGCATCCTATAATACTGACTGGGAGAAGGGAACGCCGTCCGCGCATGCGTCGCAACGACCACGACGTCACCGACAGGATCCGCACGACCGACCTGACGCAGGTATCGGCCGAGGTGCTGCGCCTGTACCGCGGCTTGTACAACGGCACGCCGGCGGGCGCGATCGAGCGCGCCTTTAGCGACCTGGGCAGCCTGTACGCGGGCGAGCATCCCGACTACCTGCCTTGCGACACCGAATACCACGACATCCAGCACGTGCTGGACGTCACGCTCGCCATGGCGCGCCTGATGGACGGCTACGAGCGCAGCAGGGAAGTAACGCGCTCGCGCGTGAGCGGCACCCCGCCGTTGCCCGCTGCCTGTTTTTCGCTGGGGGTCATCACCGCGCTTTTCCACGACTTCGGCTACCTGCGCAAGCGCAGCGACCACAAGCATCGCTATGGCGCCGAGTACACGCTCACCCACGTGTCCCGAGGGTCGAAGCACCTGCGCGACTACCTGCCGCGCATCGGGCTGAAGCGCTACGCCTCGGCCGGGGCGACGCTGGTCCATTACACCGGCTACGAGCGTAGCGCCGAGACCATTCCGCTCGAGAGCAAGCTGCTGCGGCGAATCGGCCACATGCTGGGTACGGCGGACATCGTGGCGCAGATGGCCGACCGCTGCTATCTGGAGAAGTGCCGCGACCGCCTCTATCCGGAATTCGTGCTGGGCGGCCTGGCGAAGAAGAAGCTGCGCGGCGGGCGCACGCAGGTGCTGTTCAGCTCCGGCGAGGACCTGGTGCGCAAGACGCCCGGCTTCTACATGAACGCGGCCAAGCGCCTCGACCTGCAGCTCGCGCGCGCCTACGAGTACGCGGAGAAGCACTTCAACGGGCAGAACCTCTACCTGGAGGAGATGCAGAAGAACGTGCGCTACGCGCAGGCGGTGGGTGACGCGCCGGCCTCGAGCATGCTGCGGCGGCTGCCGCCTTCGACGCTGAAGAAAGGCGTCGAGCCCTACCCGAAGGAACTCGTGATCCGCTGAAGGCGCGCGGCCTGCTCAGTAGTTGGGCCGGTTCCTGAAGTAGTCCAGCCGATCGATCGAGTGCAGGGTGATGTCCTTCACCTCGCCGCCGCGCAGCACCCTCAGCGTCACCTCCGTACCCGCGTTGCCGCGGGACCAGAGCTTGCGGTAGAAATCGGCGAGCGAGGAGATTCCTTCGGCGCCGATCCCGATCAGCACGTCGCCATGGACGATGCCTGCCTTGTCCGCGGGCCCGTCGGGCGACACGCGGGTGACGAAGAGGTGCCCTCTCAGCTCCTCGGTGTTGATCCCCAGCCAGGGCCGCGCGGGCCCCGGCGCCTTGCCCCGGGCGATCAGGTCCTCCAGGATCGCCTTCAGCAGGTTCACCGGCACGAACATGTTGCCCGGCGCTTGCGCGCCTTCTCCGGTCACATCCGCGACGATGAGCGAACCGAGCCCGACCAACTCGCCGCGCTTGCTGATCAGCGCCGCCCCCGACCAGTTCATCACCGGGGGATAGGTGTAGATCGCCGAGTCGAGCAGGTACTCCCAGCTGCCGGAGAAAGGCCGGCGCGAGACCACGCTTACCACGTTGAGGTTGTCCTCGGTCCCGTAGCTCGCGGCCAGCGCCGGCTCGCGCTCGGCGAGCGCGCCCGCGTCGCCGAGCGGGAGCGGCTTGCCGGCAAGCGGCGCCAGCAGCCGCAGCAGGCCGAAGCCGCTCGCGTGGTCGTAGCCCGCGAGCGTCGCGGGAACCGATTTGCCGTCCGCGCCGGTCACCTCGATCGATTCGGCCTCGATCACCAGGTAGCCGATGGTGGCGACGTAGCCCTCGCGCACCAGCGCGCCCGAACCTTCACGCTGCGCGCCCAGCGTGGACGCGCTGCGCGCACCGGGCAGGATCTTCGCCTTCACCCGCACAATCGCCGAAAGCGTCTCCTCCGCCTCTTTCTGCTCCCGGTCTTGCGCCGCCGCCGGCAAGGACATCGCGCACAGAAGCGCAAGCACCAGGATGTGGATTGCACCGGCCATCGGGAAACATTGTGTGCTTGTCGGCGGCGGAATTCCAGTAGGATTGCGCGCGGAGGAGTTTCGAATGTCGGCAATCAGCGTGCGTGGAGTGACCAAGGCCTGGGGGCCCGCGCGCGCCGTGGACGGCATCAGCTTCGAGGCCGCTGCAGGCAGGTTCGTCGTGCTGCTCGGGCCGTCCGGCTGCGGCAAGTCGACGACGCTGCGCCTCATCGCCGGCCTGGAGGAAGTCAGCGCCGGCCGGGTGTTCATCAACGAGACCGACGTCACGGCGCTGCCCCCTTCGCGGCGCGGGATCGCGATGGTGTTCCAGTCGTACGCGCTGTTTCCCCACCTGTCGGTGGCGGAGAACATCGTCTTCGGGCTGAGAGTCCGGCGCGTGGAGGAGGCGGAGAGGGCGCGCCGCCTCGGGCGGGTTGCCGCACTGCTGGGGCTGGAGCAGCTGCTCGAGCGCAAGCCGTCGCAGCTTTCCGGCGGCCAGCAGCAGCGCGTCGCCCTCGGCCGCGCGATCATCGCCGAGGCGCCGCTGTGCCTGATGGACGAGCCGCTGTCCAACCTCGACGCGCAGCTGCGCAATGAAATGCGTCGCGAGATCCGCGCCCTGCAGAGGAAGCTCGGCATCACCATGATCTACGTCACCCACGACCAGACCGAAGCGATGACCATGGCCGACCAGGTGATCCTGCTTCGTGACGGGCGCATCGAGCAGGACGGCACGCCGGAGGAGCTGTACAACCGCCCGGCGACCGCCTTCACCGCCCGGTTCATCGGCACGCCGCCCATGAACGTCGTGTCACTTCCCGGTCATGCGGCGGCGGGACAATGGCTCGGCGTTCGGCCCGAGGACATCCGCATCGGCAGCTCCGGCGTCGAGGCCACGGTCGAGAGCGTCGAGTACCTGGGCGCTGATTCCGTCGTTGCCTGCCGCGCCGGCGCGGAGTCCATCACCGTGCGCGTGCCGCGTGCCGTGCACTATGCCGCCGGCGCGCAGGTGCGGCTTTCCTGGGAGGCGGCGGCGGCGCACCGTTTCGACGCCGCTACCGGTTTGCGGGTGAATTGAAGCGAATTTCCAAGGAGGAACCATGATGAAGCGACTGCTGGCCCTCGTATTCTCCGCCCTGCTCTTCTCGCAGGCCAACGCGCAGACCGAGATCTCGTTCTACTACCCGGTCGCCGTCGGCGGGCCGATCACCAAGATCGTCGACGGCCTCGCCGCCGCGTTCGAGAAGGAGAATCCGGGGATCAAGGTGAAGCCGATCTACTCCGGCACCTACCAGGAGTCGATCGTCAAGGCGCTCACCGCCAACAAGGCGGGCGACCCGCCGGTGCTCTCGGTGCTGCTATCGACCGACATGTACAGCCTCATCGACGAGGACGCCATCGTGCCCTGGGACGAGCTCGTCCGCACCGATGCCGACCGGGCCTGGCACGCTAGTTTCTTTCCCGGCTTCATGGAGAACAGCCAGACCGGCGGCCGGACCTGGGGCATTCCTTTCCAGCGCTCGACCATCGTCCTGTACTGGAACAAGGAGCTGTTCAAGGAGGCCGGGCTCGATCCGAACAAGGCGCCTGCGAACTGGAACGAAATGGTCGACTTCGCGAAGAAGCTGACGAAAAAGGATGGTGCCGGCAACGTCGCGCAGTGGGGCGTGCAGGTTCCCTCCTCCGGATTCCCCTACTGGCTGTTCCAGGGATTCACCACGCAGAACAACGTCGTGCTGATGAACAAGGAGGGTACGAAAACGTACTACGACAACCCCGCGGTGATCGAAGCGCTGCAGTTCTGGGTCGACCTGTCGAAGAAGCATGGGGTCATGAAGCCTGGCATCATCGAGTGGGGCACCACTCCCAAGGACTTCTTCGAGCGCAAGGTGGCGATGATGTGGACCACCACCGGCAACCTCACCAACGTGAAAGCGAACGCCAAGTTCGATTTCGGCGTGGCGATGCTCCCGGCGGGCAAGCGCCGCGGCACGCCCACTGGCGGGGGCAATTTCTACCTGTTCAAGAAGTCGACCCCGCAGCAGCGCGAGGCGGCGCTCCGATTCGTGCGCTGGATCACCACCCCCGAGCGCGCAGCGCAGTGGGGCATCGAGACGGGGTATGTCGCAGTGCGCGGCGACGCCTGGGAGACGCCGGGGATGAAGAAGTACGTGCAGGGCTTCCCGCAGGCGGCGGTGGCGCGCGACCAGCTCCAGTACGCGGTCGCCGAGCTCTCGACGCACGACAACCAGCGCGTCACCAAGGCGCTCAACGACGGGCTGCAGGCGGCGCTGACCGGCACCAAGACCGCGGACGCGGCCATGAAGGACGCGCAGCGTGAAGCCGAGCGCATCCTGAAGCCGTACCAGAAGTAGCCCGCGCGAAGTGAGCGGGGCGACGGGACTGCGGCCGTCCGCCGCGCAGGGCTGGCTGCTGCTGCTGCCGGCGGCGGCCCTGCTCGCCGCGTTCACGCATTTCCCGGCGGTGGCGACGCTGTGGCACAGCTTCTTCTCGACCGCGAAGCCCGCGCGCCCGGCGTCCTTCGTCGGGGTCGAGAACTACCGGACGCTGCTCGACGACCCGGTGTTCTGGCAGTCGCTGGCGAACAACGCCTGGTTCGCGCTGGGAACCATCCCTGCATCGATCGGGCTCGCGCTCCTGATGGCGATCTGGGTGAACGGCCGTCTGCGCGGGCGCGCGTTCCTGCGCATGGCCTACTTCACGCCGACCGTGCTGCCGATGATCGCGGTCGCCAACATCTGGCTGTATTTCTACACGCCGCAGTACGGCCTGCTGGAGCAGATCACCGGCCTGCTCGGCCTGCCGAACCACAACTGGCTCGGCAGCCAGTCGACCGCGCTGGGCTGCCTCATCGTGGTGGCGATCTGGAAGGAGGCGGGATTCTTCATGATCTTCTACCTCGCCGCGCTGCAGGCGATGCCGCCGAACCTCTACGAGGCGGCGAGGATCGAGGGCGCCGGCGCGTGGACCATGTTCCGGCGGATCACCTTCCCCCTGCTGATGCCGACCACGCTCTTCGTGCTGGTCAACGCGGTGATCAACTCCTTCCGCCTGGTCGATCACATCGTGGTGATGACCCGCGGCGGGCCCGATAACGCGACGTCGCTCCTGCTTTACTACATCTACGAAGTCGGCTTCAAGTTCTGGGACTCCGCCTATGCGGCGACGCTGACGATGGTGCTTCTCGCGATCCTCGCCAGCGCCGCGCTGGTGCAGTTCGGCGTGCTGGAGCGCCGGATCCATTACCGGTGAACTGCCCGGGCCCACAGTGAAGCGCACGCTGGAAACCGTCGGCGCCTGGCTGCTCGCGATCCTCTGGATCCTGCCGCTTGCCTACGCGCTCTGGGCCGCGTTTCACCCGGCCGAGTACTCGGCGCGCTTCGCGCTCTTCGCGCCGCTGACCCTTGAGAACTTCGCGACCGCCTGGAACGCGGCGCCCTTCGCCCGATATCTGGTAAATACGGTGCTTCTCGTCAGCCTAATTCTTGCCGCTCAGTTGGTGCTGTGCACGCTCGCGGCCTACGCCTTCGCGCGCTTCGATTTCCCGGGCCGCGATCTGGCCTTTGCCCTGGTGCTGGTCCAGCTGATGGTGATGCCCGACGTGCTCATCGTCGAGAACTACCGCACGATGTCGCAGCTGGGCATCCTCGACTCGACCCTCGCCATCGGGCTGCCCTACATGGCCTCGGCCTTCGGCGTGTTCCTGATGCGCCAAACCTTCAAGCAGGTGCCGCTGGAGCTCGACGATGCCGCGCGCGTGGAGGGCGCGAGTGCTTTGCAGGTGCTCTGGAAGGTCTACGTGCCGCTCGCCGTGCCCACCTACATTGCCTACGCGCTGGTGTCGATCAGCTACCACTGGAACAACTTCCTCTGGCCGATCATCGTCACCAACACCGTGAATTCGCGCCCGCTGACCGTCGGCCTGCAGGTCTTCTCCTCGACAGACCAGGGCATCGACTGGTCGATCATCTGCGCCGCCACGCTCATGACCAGCGCCCCGCTGCTGGTCGCCTTCCTGCTCTTTCAGCGCCAGTTCGTCCAGTCCTTCATGCGCGCGGGCATCCGCTGATGATTCTGTTGCAGTGGAACATCCAGTGGTGCCGGGGAATGGACGGGCAGGTCGATCCGGAGCGCATCGCGCGCGAGGCCAGGGCCCTCTGCGATCCGGACGTGTGTTGCTTCCAGGAGGTCGCGGACAACTACGCCGACCTGGGCGCGGTGCACGACCAGCCGGCGCTGCTCGCGGCGGCCTTCCCGGGATACAGCGCTCACTTTGCGCCGGCAGTGGATACGCCTGACGGCAGCGGCGGACGCAAGCGCTTCGGCAACCTGCTGCTCTCGAGGCTGCCCGTGCGCCAGGTGTTCCGGCATTCGCTTCCCTGGCCGCCCGAGCCGGGCGTGCCGAACATGCCGCGGGTCGCGCTCGAGGCGGTGATTGAAGCGCCCTGGGGCGCGGTCAGCGTATTCACCACGCACCTCGAGTACTACTCCGCGAAGCAGCGCGCGGCGCAGGTCGAGCGCCTGTGCGAACTGAAATCGGAGGGGATCGCACATTCCACCACGACCGCAGGCGAGAAGAAGAAGGACACGGGCCCCTTCAAGCCGTTTCCGCGCCCGGCGAGCTCGATCCTCACCGGCGACTTCAACATGAGACCCGAAGATCCCTCCGTGGCGCGGCTGCTTCGAGAGTGGCGCGACGCCTGGTCCCTTGCGCATTCCGGGCGGCCGCAGCGGCCCACTTTCGGCGTGTTCGACAAGGAGTTCGCGAGCGAGCCCTACGCCTGCGATTTCGTCTTCGTCACAGAAGACCTCGCGCCGAGGATCGCTTCTGTCCGGGTCGACTCGCAGACCAAGGCGTCCGACCACCAGCCGGTGATCGTCAGCTTTGCGTGAGCCTCTTGCGCAGCGCTTCCACGCGCGCGCGGTTGACGCCGAAATCGCGCCTGCCCAGGCGCGAAGCCGAGCGCACGTGGATCACGCCGGCCTTCGCGTCGAGCAGCAGCTCCAGGTCGTCCACGTACTTCATGAGCTTCGTCCGGTATTCCGCGTACAGGTAGGCGCCGTCCTGCCGGATGACTGTTGCCCCTGCCATACCCTCTACCGCCTTGCGCGCGGCGGCCATCGCCGCGGCGGCATCGCCCTTGAAGGCGATCGG
>JAYRND010000385.1:0-1995 GCA_041904885.1 Burkholderiales bacterium | reverse complement strand
TTGGCGCGCCCGGCAGGATTTGAACCCACGACCCCTTGGTTCGTAGCCAAGTACTCTATCCAACTGAGCTACGGGCGCGAGGGGCGAATTATATCAAACACTTAGGAGATCAGATGGCGCTCGTATTGCAGGTGAACATCCGCATCAAGCCCGAGAACGTCGACGCGTTCATGGCGAAGGTCATCGAGAACGGCAAGGCGGCGCGCAGCGAGCCGGGGTGCCGGACGTTCGAAGTGCTGGTGGATCCGGACGACAACACAAAGATCATGCTCTTCGAGGTCTACGACGACCAGAAAGCGTTCGAGGCGCACCAGGCGGGCGCCGCGTTCAAGAAGTACCTCGCCGAGGCCGTGCCGCTCCTGGCTTCCCGCGAGCGGCATTTCTGGAAGAAAGCGCTCTAGCCTTTCACTTCAGGATCGGCCGCAGGTCCTCGAGCTTGTCGAAGAGGTGCCAGACGTAGTCGCCGGCGCCCTTCTCGCGGTGCGGATGCAGGTCGGCGATCTTCGGGTCGTTGCAGTACCCGTCGAAGGCCTTCTTCGAGGCCCACTCGACGAGGATCATCACCTGCCGCGGCTTGATGTCGCCGAGCGCCGCCTCGCGGAACTTGCCCAGCGCGACGACGCGGCCGCCATGCGCCTGGACTTCCTTCGCCGAGCGCTTTGAATACGCCAGGTACTCGTCGCGGTCGGCGACGTTGAAAAGGTTGAGCGCGTAGACCGGTCCTTCCATGACATCTCCCGTTAGAAAATGAAGTATCCGAGCACGCCGCCGCCGGCGAGCAGCCACAGGGGATTGAGGCGCGTGAGCACCATTCCCGCCGCCGAGCACCCGGCGATGAGCACGCTCCGCCAGTCCAGGCCCAGTGGCGTCGCGAGCACGTAGCCGCCCGAAAGCACGAAGCCCACGCTGATCGGCACCAGCGCGCGCTGGCTCGCCACGCGCCAGGGCGCGTCGCGCATCCGCTCCCAGTAGCCGCCGACCACGTAGCTGAGCGTGGCGGCCGGGGCGCAGAACGCGCCGAGCGCGAGGAGCCCGCCGGCGATGCCGGCGACTTTCCAGCCGATCAGCGCGGTGACGAGGACGTTCGGGCCCGGCGCCGCCTGCGCCACGGCGAAGAGCTGCGTGAATTCCTGCGCGCTCATCCACCCCTGCACGTCCACCACCAGCCGCTGCATCTCGGGCATGACCGAGGGAATCCCGCCCACCGAGACCAGCGAGAGCAGCATGAAGTACAGCGCGATCTGGAGCATCGTCATGGCGCGGCGCTCAGAGCAGGTTCCGCCGCGCCGCAAGCCAGCCCAGCAGCGCGGCAGCGGGCAGCAGCGCGAACAGGGACAGGCGCCCGAGCGCAAGGCAGGCGAAGCAGGCCACGGCGAGCGCAAGGCCCCAGGGCTTGCGCAGCAGCGGCTTCGCAAGCTTGCAGGCGGTGCCCACGAACAGGCCGCCGCCCGCGATGCCCACGCCGGTCACCACCGCGCGCACGCCGGGATGCAGCGCGAAATCGGCATAGAGGAGCGCGAGCGCGAACACCCACACGAGCGGCAGCGCCATCAGCCCGGCGAAGGCCGCGACCGCGCCGGGCAGGCCGAACCAGCGCCGCCCCAGCACCACCGACACGTTGCCGACGTTGGGCCCGGGCAGGAACTGGCACAGCGCAAGGATGCCGGCGAAATCGGCGGGCGCGACCCAGCGCCGCTCCTCCACGATCACCCGGTGCGCCCAGGGCAGCACGCCGCCGAAGGAGCGGGCGCCGATGGAAAGGAATCCCCAGTACAGTTCCCAGAGTCCGGCTGGAGGACGCACGGCATCCTGGGGCGGCGTCGGTTCCAGTTATTCGCCCCAGTAGTCCAGCCCCTCGGGGAGGGGCTCGCCGTGCGCCAGCGACGCGAGCTTCGCGTACTGGCCGTCCGAATAGAGCAAGGGCTTGCCCTTGCGGCCGATCTGCAGCCGCTCCACTTCGCCGAGGAAGATGGTGTGGGTGCCGTGGTCCAGGCT
>JAYRND010000049.1:0-3124 GCA_041904885.1 Burkholderiales bacterium | reverse complement strand
GTCACAGGAAGCGCAGATGAAGTCGGGCTACGTGCGCGAGGACTATGCCGTTGCGCTCATCGAGAAGGCGGGCTTCAAGCTGGCGGGCCGCAGCGAAGTAAACGCCAATCCAAAGGACACGAAGGACCATCCCGAGGGCGTATGGACGCTGCCGCCCACCTACCGCCTGAAGGACCAGGACCGCGCGAAATACCAGGCGATCGGGGAAAGCGACCGTTTCACGCTGAAATTCATTCGGAAGTGAGGACCGTAGCGCTGCCTTCTGGAGAGCAGGTCCCGGCCTTCGGCATGGGCGCCTGGAACATCGGAGACAGCGCGGCGACGCGCACTGAGGAGATCGCCACGCTGCGCCTCGGCCTCGATCTGGGCGCGCGGCTGATCGACACCGCCGAGATGTACGGCGATGGGCGCTCGGAAGAGCTGGTGGGCGAGGCGATCGCGGGGCGCCGCGACGAGGTGTTCCTCGTATCCAAGGTCTATCCGCACAATGCGTCGAGAAAGGGAATCCCGCAGGCCTGCGAGCGGAGCCTCAAGCGCCTGAAGACCGACCGGATCGACCTTTATCTCCTGCACTGGCGCGGCAGCATCCCGTTCGCGGAGACGATGGACGCCTTCGCCGCGCTGCAGAAGGCCGGCAAGGTCCGCCACTACGGCGTCAGCAACCTGGACCTGGACGACATGCGGGAGCTTTCGAAGCTGCCCGCGGGAAAGGCGGTCGCCACCAACCAGCTCCTTTACAACCTTACGCGCCGCGGCATCGAATTCGACCTGCTGCCCTGGCTGCGCGAGCGCAGGATCCCGGTGATGGCCTACTCGCCGATCGAGCAGGGCCGGCTGCTGCGCGAGAAGAGTTTCGCCGAATTCGCGCGCCGCCACGGCAGGACGCCCGCGCAGGCGGCGCTCGCCTGGTTGCTCGCGAAGGAAGGCGTGATCGTCATTCCCAAGACCGGCCGGCGCGAGCGGCTGAAGGAGAATCTGGGCGCTGTTGATCTTGTTCTGAATTCAGATCAGATCAAAGAGCTGGATCGCCTGTTTCCGCCGCCCTCGGGCCCGCAACCGCTGGAAATGCTTTGAGTTGGAATTCCTCTTCGTCCTCTCGGTAGGCCTGGTCGCCGGCACGCTGAGCGGCATCGTCGGCTTCGGCTCGTCGCTGCTGCTGATGCCGGTGCTGGTGATCGCCTTCGGGCCGCTGCAGGCGGTGCCGATCATGGCGATCGCCGCGGTGATGGCGAACGTCTCGCGCGTCGCCGCCTGGTGGGGCGAGGTGGACTGGCGCAGCTGCTGGGCCTTCGCGGCGACCGGTGCCCCGGCCGGCGCGCTGGGCGCGGCGACGCTGCTCGCGCTGCCGGTGCGGTTGATCGAGACCGCGATCGGCGCGTTCTTCATCGCCATGATCTTCCTCCGGCGCTGGATGGCGGCGCGCGAGCTCAGGCTGCGTCCCCTGCACCTCGCGCTCATCGGCCTGCCGATCGGCTATCTCACCGGCGTCGTGGTCTCGACCGGCCCGCTCACCGCCCCGCTGTTCCTTGCCGCGGGCCTTTCGAAAGGCGGCTTCGTCGGCACCGAGGCCGCCGCGACGCTGATGGTGTACCTCGCCAAGACGGCGGTGTTCCGCTCCTTTGGCGCGCTGCCGCTGGAAATCATCGTCAAGGGCCTGATCACCGGCTCCACGCTGATGGCGGGCGCCTTCATCGCCAGGCGCTTCGTGCTGAAGATGGACGCCGCGCGCTTTCGCCTGCTGATGGACGGGCTGATGCTCGCCTCGGGCCTCACGCTGCTCGGCGCCGCCTTCTTCTGAGGTACAGTCGCGCCATGAGCTCCGCACTTCCCGTCATCGGCCGCGGTTACTGCTACGAGGACCTCGCCGTCGGCTTTCGCTTCCGCACGCACCGGCGCACCATCGCCGAATCCGATCTCGCGGCCTTCATCAACCTGACCTGGCTCACCGAGGAGCTGTTCGCGGTCTCGGACGACGAAGGGCGCGCCATCAAGGGGCGCCCGGTGCCCGGCGCGCTGGTCTACGCCTTCGCCGAGGGGCTGCTGCTGCCGAGCATGCAGGACACCGGCCTCGCCTTCCTCAACGCGACGCTGGACATCAAGGCGCCGACCGTGGTCGGCGACACCATCCACGTCGAATGCGAGGTGACCGAGGCGCGCCTCACCTCGAAGGGCGACCGCGGCCTGGTGCGCTTCGCCAACAGGGTGGTCAACCAGCACGGCAAGACGGTGATCGAGTACAACCCCCTGCGCATGCTGAGGCGCCGGTGATCGACCACATCGACCACGTGGTGCTGACGACGAGGGATCTGCCCTCGTGTTTGCGCTTTTACACCGAAGTTCTGGGAATGAAACTGGAAAATTTCCGGACGCCGACGGAAACGCGCATCGCGCTGAAGTTCGGCAACCAGAAGATCAACGTGCACGAGTGGGGCAAGGAGTTCACGCCGCGCGCGCACGTGGCCGCGCCCGGCACGCTCGACCTGTGCTTCATCTCCTCGGTCCCGCTCGAGGAGGTCGTGCGCAAGCTCGAGCACTACGGGATCCGCATCCTGGAAGGACCGGTCGCCAAGACCGGCGCGGTCTCCAAGCTGCGCTCGGTTTACGTGCGCGACCCGGATCTGAACCTGGTCGAGATCTCAGTGCCAGCTTAAAGGGGGACAGACCCCATTTAGACGCCCGCCGCGGCGGGCAGCGCCAGGTCCTCGGGGTCGGCAAAGCGCGCCGCGATGGCGCGGAACTGGTCCTGGATCAGCAGGAAGGCGTCAGTGATTTCCGGGTCGAAGTGGATGCCGCGTCCCTCGCGGATCAGCTTGACCGCCGCGTCGTGCCGCCACGCGGGCTTGTACACGCGCTTGGAAATGAGCGCGTCGTACACGTCCGCGAGCGCCATCAGCCGCGCCGACATCGGGATGGCGTCGCCCTTCAGCCGCTCCGGGTAGCCCGAGCCGTCCCATTTCTCCTGGTGCGACATCGCGATCTCGCGCGCGTGGCGCAGGAAGCTGCTGGGCGCGCCGATCATCTTTTCGGCCGCGAGGATGGTGTCGCGCCCGAGCACCGTGTGGGTCTTCATGATCTCGAATTCCTCGGGCGTCAGCTTGCCGGGCTTGAGCAGGATCGAGTCCGG
>JAYRND010000384.1:0-9577 GCA_041904885.1 Burkholderiales bacterium | reverse complement strand
GCGCCGTCGCTTTCCAGTCGGTACCCGACCCGCGCTTGGGTGCGCTGGGCCTGCGCCTGGTCGAGGCCGGCTGGTGGCCGCAGAAAGTCGTCGACGAGCTGGTGGCCACCGACAAGTGGCCTGGCAAGCGCCAGATCGGCATCGTCAACGGCGACGGCCACGCGGCCGCGTTCACCGGCAAGCAAAACGCGCCTTGGGCCGGCCACATCGTCGGCGACAACCATGTGGCGATGGGGAACGTGCTGGCCGGCCCCGAGGTGGCGCAGGCAATCTCGGAGGAGTTCCTCGCGACCGGGAAGCTCGACATCGAGGAGCGGCTGATGCGCGCCATCGAGGCCGGGCGCGACGCCGGCGGCCAGGAGGAAGGCCAGACCTCGGCCGGCCTGCTGACCTTCGGCCGCGAGACCTACTCGCGCTGCGACCTGCGCGTGGACGTGAACGACGAACCGGTCGCCGAGCTGCGGCGGATTTTCAACTGGTACAAGCCGTTCATTCCTTACTACGAAGAGCGCGGCCGCAATCCCATGGTGCCGCGCGTCAAGGAATTCGCGAAGCAGAAGGGTTTGAAGCGTCAGTTCGGACGCCCGGTGCCGGTCACGCGCGGGCCGAAGGCGCGCAAAGGAAAGCGGTGAGCGCCATGACCCTCCCGATTCGCGCATTGACGCTGGTCCTGCTCGCCTTCGCGAGCGGCTTTGCCCAGGCGCAAGCTTGGCCATCGAAGCCCATCAAGATCATCGTGCCCTTCCCCGCCGGCGGCGACCTGGAGCCGGTGGCCCGTGGCCTGGGCGAGCATTTCCAGGAAGTCTGGAAGCAGCCCTACGTGGTCGACTTCAAGCCGGGCGCGCAGGCCATGATCGGCACCGAGTTCGTAGCCAAGTCCCCGCCCGACGGCTACACGCTGATGATCTGCTCTGTGGGCGCGATGACCATCAATCCGACCCTGTACGGCAAGGTGCCGTACACGGTGGGCAAGGATATCGTCCCTGTATCGCTGGTCGCCACAACGCCGATGGTGCTGGTCGCAGGACCCAAGATGGGCGCGCGCACGTACGCGGAGTTCGTCGCCAAGGTGAAGGCCGCGCCAGGCAAGTACTCGTACGCCTCGGCGGGTATCGGCAACGTAACGCATCTCGCCACGGAGCTGTTCCTGCGGCAAGCGGGACTGAGCATGGTTCACGTCCCGTACAAGGGCGCGCAGGCGGTCATCGCCGACCTGCTTGGCGGCCATATCGAGATCTACTTCAACCCACTGCCCTCGGCGCGCGGCTACGTGAAACAGAACGCCGACAAGGTGGCTCCGCTCGCCGTGACCTCGCGCGCCCGATCGCCGCTGCTGCCCGAAGTGCCTACCCTGGACGAGCTGGGCGTGAAGGGCTTTGACGTGAACTCCTGGTACGGACTGTGCGCGCCCGGCGGGCTGCCGAAGGACATCATGGACAAGCTGGCCAGCGAGACCGCGCGCGCGGTCGCCGGAACCACGCTGCCGGAGCGCCTGCGCGGCTACGGCATGAATCCGCGCGCCAACACGCCCGCCCAGTTCGCCGAAGAGATCCGCCAGGAGAGCGAGCAGTGGGGCCGGATCATCCGGGAGCAGAACCTCACGGCGGAATAGGCGGCTATTCCGCCGAGGGAGCTATTTTCCCCAGCGCAAGGCGAGCGGGCGCGCCGCTGCGGCAAGCTCCAGCAGCCCGGCGCGCGTCTTCGGATGCAGCGGCTCGAGCGGATGGCGTACGGCGTCGCTGCGGATCACGCCGCCCTCCATCATCACCGCCTTCGCGGCGCGCAGCCCGCACTGGCGGTTCTCGTAGTTGATGAGCGGCAGGATGCGGTGGTAGGCAGCCATCGCCTGCTCGCGCTCGGCCGCGGCGTAGCGCACGAGCACCGGCTTGATCAGGTCGGGCGCGAGCGCGCTCGGCATGGTGCCGGTGGCGCCGGCGTCGAGGTCGGCCATCAGGGTGATCGACTCCTCGCCGTCGAACGGCCCGGCGATCGCCGCGCCGCCGGCAGCAACCAGGGCGCGCAGCTTCGCCGCCGTGCCGGGCACCTCTATCTTGAAGTAGCGCACCAACGGAACTTCGCGCGCCAGACGGGACAGGAACGCGACGCTCAGCGTCACGCCGCTGAGCGGCGCATCCTGCACCATGATCGGCAGGCGTGCGGCGTCCGCGACGCGGGCGAAATGCTCGAGCATCGCAGGCTCGTCGGCGCGCAAGGCTGCCCCGTGGTAGGGCGGCATCAGCATGAGCATCGAGGCGCCGGCGGCGGCCGCCTTGCGCGCGCGCTCTGACGCGATGCGGGTGCTGAAGTGGCTGCAGGTGACGATCACCGGCACGCGGCCCGCGACGTGGGACAGGCTCAGCTCGAGAAGCCGGTCGCGCTCCTCGTCGGTGAGCAGGAACTGCTCGGAATAGTTCGCGAGGATGCAGATGCCGTCCACGCCCTGGTCGATCATGCAGTCGAGCACGCGGCGCTTGCCGGCAAGATCGAGATCGCCGTCCGTCGTGAATGGCGTCGGGGCGATGGGGAAGACGCCGGTCCAAACGTTCATGCGAGGGCAGCCTAACGCTACAGCTTCTCGTCTTTCGCCAGCACTCCGACGGCCTTAAGGCCCTCGGCGACCCAGCCCTGCACCAGCTCGCCGCGGCCGATCTGCTTCATGCGCTCGGCCTCGGCGTCGACTTTGGCCTGCGCCTGGCCGACGATGTCTGCGGCCATCTCGCGTGGCACGACGACTACTCCATCAGCGTCGCCCACGATCAGGTCGCCGGGATTGACGGTGGTGCCGGCAACCGAAATCGGCCAGTTGATGCGGCCGCCGGAATTCTTCAGCGGGCCGTTGGGATTGGCGCCGGCGGCGAAGATCGGGAAGCTGCCGCGCGCGCACTCGTCGGTGTCGCGCACCGCGCCGTCGATGACGAATCCGGCGATGCCGGCCTTCTGCGCGTGCGCGGCCATCAGCGCGCCGGTCAGCGCGCAGCTGAGGTCGCCCTTGCCGTCCACCACGATGACGTCGCCGGGCTTCGCCAGACACAGCGCCGCATGGATCATCAGGTTGTCGCCGGGCCGGACTTCCACGGTGAACGCGGGCCCGGCCACTTTCATCGAGCGCGCGAGCGGCTGGATCCGGCCGCCGAGCGTCCCCCGCCTGCCGCCGACGTCGGCGAGGATGGAGGCCTGGAAGCGCTTCGCGCGCGCGACCAGCTCGGCGGGCACGCGCTCGATGTTCCTGCGGATGGCTGCGGTGTCGGTCATGGCTTGATTTCCACCTGGGTGTAGGGAGGGACGAGGTCGAACAGTTCGAGGATATCCGGTCCGCGCATGCGCACGCAGCCGATCGAGCCCGGCTTGCCCATCTCCGCCAGCGCGTGCGAGCCGTGGATGTAGATGTAGCGGCGCATGGTATCCACGTCGCGCAGGCGATTGAAGCCCGGTTCGCAGCCCGACAGCCAGAGGATGCGCGTCAGGATCCAGTCGCGCCCCGGGTAGGCCGCGTGCAGCGCCGGCGTCCAGATCTCGCCGGTCGGGCGGCGCCGCACGAACACCGCGTCCAGGGGCTGGCCGGCGCCGATCTTGGCGCGGACGAGGTGCCGGCCGCGCGGGGTGCAGAAGCTGCCGTTCTGCTCGCCGAGTCCGTTCTTCGACGTGGAGATTTCGTAGACCTTGCCGCCGAAGCGCAGGGTCTGGCTCGGGACGTCGATCTCGATGTTCATCGCGCATTGTTCCTGCGTTCGGCGAAGAAGGCGCTGAGCAGCGTCCCGCACTCTCCCGCGAGCAGGCCGCCCTCGAGCTTCACCTGGCTCTTCAGCACCTGCTTCTTCGGGTCGGTCGCGCCGTACACGGCGCGCGCGATGCGCGCATGGAACATTGCGCCCAGGCACATCTCGCAGGGCTCGAGCGTCACGTAGAGCGTCGCGCCGGTGAGGCGGTAGTTGCCCAGCGCCTGTGCGGCGGCGCGCAGCGCCTGGATCTCGGCGTGCGCGGTCGGGTCCACGGCGGCGATGGGGCGGTTCCAGCCCTCGCCCACAATCCGGCCTTCGGACACGACCACGGCGCCGACCGGCACCTCGCCCTCGGCCTCGGCGCGTTGCGCGAGCTCGAGCGCGCGCCGCATGAAAGTCTCGTCGCTCATCGGAAGGTCAAGTCTGCCTGAACTTGAGCGCATACGCCGCGCGGCGGTCCCCGCCGAGGAGGCGCGCGAGCACCGGCAGCGCCTCGGCGAGCGCCGCCTCCAGCTTCCACGGCGGATTGAACACGAATACGCCGCTGCCGTAGAGGCCGAGTCCGTCCTTGGGCGGCGGCGCGACCTTGAGCGAGGCATGCAGCCAGTCGCCCGCGGCCAGAGCTTCGAGCTCGCCTGCGAGCCGCGCCGATTCGCCGCGCCGGACCATCGGGACCCAGACGGCATACACGCCGGTGGCGAAGCGCTTCAGCGCGTCGCGCATGCAGTCGAGCACCCTGCCGTAGTCCGCCTTATCCTCGTAGGACGGGTCGATCAGCACCAGCGCGCGGCGCGACGGCGGCGGCAGCACTCCCTTCAGCCCGGCGAATCCGTCCGCGGCATGGGCCGAGGCGCGCCGCTCGCCCGCGGTGAATTTCTGCAGCGCCTTGGACTCCGTCGTGTGCAGCTCGAAGAAGTGCAGCCGGTCCTGCGGGCGCGTCATCTGCAGGGCGATCTGCGGAGAGCCGGGATATGTGCGCAGGCCGCCGCCCGGGTTCATTCTTTTCACTTGATCCAGATACTCGGCAAGCGCCGGTGGCAGGCCGGACTTACCCCACAGCCTGCCGATGCCGGTCTGGAATTCGGCCTTCTTGCGCGCGAACTCGCTCTCGAGCGAATAGCTGCCGGCGCCGGCGTGCGTGTCGATGAAGCTGAATGCCTTCTCCTTCTCCGCCATATGCGCGAGCAGCTGGACCAGCACCACGTGCTTGAGCACGTCGGCGTGGTTGCCGGCGTGAAACCCGTGGCGGTAGCTAAACAGCGGCCAGCCCTAGCGGCGCGCGCAGGGCCGCGCCGAACTCGGCGACCGTATGGCCCGCCGAGTACTGCCGCAGCGCGTCGGCATACGTCTCGATCCGCAGGCCGGCCGCGCGTCGGACGGCATCGGCGAATCCCTCGATCGACAGGTGGGGATACACGAGGCCGAGGTGCGAGACTTGCACGCGGCCGCCGAGCACGCCGTAGTCGGGAGCGATCACCGGCCGTCCGGCCGCCGCCGCGCCCGACAGCAATCCCGACGAGCCCTCGTGGTGGCGGTACGGCATGAGCACCCAGTCGGAGGCGCGCAGGTAGAGGTCCATCCGCTCGTCGGGCACGTAGCCTTCGTGCAGGATGGCGCGGCCCTGCGAGACCAGCGTGCCGATTGCCTCCCGTTCCCCCGTGTCCATCATCCCGGCGCGCACGAGGATGGCGTCGGGAAGTCCCTCCACGCGCTGCCACGCCGCCACTGCGTCGAGCAGGCCCTTGCGCGGGCCGGGGACGCCGAGGTGCAGGAACAGGACTTTTCCCTCCGGCAGGCCGAGCTGGCGCCGGGCCTCTCCCCTGTCCGCAGCGGGAATCGAGGGCCAGGGGTCGGGCAGGATGCCGATCGTCTGCCCCGGCCTTGGCGAGATCCGATCCCGCAGCAGCGGGTCGCAGACCCAGGCGCCGGCAAGCCAGCGCGGCGGACGGCCCTGCACCCGCTGCTTGCGCCTGTGCCTGCGGACGCCGCGGTTCAGGATCCAGGAGGGATTCCAGGCGCTGGCGCCGCTGCGCGTCACCGGCATGAACCATACGCCCCAGACCGGCGAGCCCGCGAGGCGGCCGATCGGCGCGTCGGCCGCCTTGCGCAGGACGACGTCGAGGTAGGTGAAGATCGTCGCGTCCGCGCTTACGCGGCGCGCGCCTTCGAGCGTGCGCATCCAGCCCATCTTGTCGCCGTGCCAGGGAAACGTGCGGAAGGACAGCCTCTCCGCCTGGAACTGTCGCTGTACGCTCTCGTATTCGGGCAGCGCCGGCAGCGTGACGGTGAGCCGGTCCACGCAGGGCCGCAGGGCGCCGATCATGTACCGCAGCCAGAGCGGCCCGTGGCCGAGGCGCATGGGCTCGATCAGGTGGATGTGGCGGGGGGCTGCCACGTCCGCCTACTCCCACTCGATGGTGGCGGGCGGCTTGGAGGAGATGTCGTAGGTGACGCGGTTGATGCCGCGCACCTCGTTGATGATGCGGCTCGATACCTTCGCGAGCAGCTCGTGGGGCAGCGGCGCCCAGCCCGCGGTCATGAAATCGGAAGTCTCGACGGCGCGCAGCGCGACCACGTAGTCGTAGGTGCGGCCGTCGCCCATCACGCCCACCGATTTCACGGGCAGGAACACCGCGAACGCCTGCGAGGTCCTGTCGTACCAGCCCGAGCTGCGCAGCTCGTCAATGAAGATTGCGTCGGCGCGCTGAAGCAATGCCACGTAGTCTTTTTTCACCGCGCCGAGAATCCGTACCCCCAGTCCCGGTCCGGGAAACGGGTGGCGGAACACCATCTCGCGCGGCAGGCCGAGCGCGAGGCCGAGCTCGCGCACCTCGTCCTTGAACAGCTCGCGTAGCGGCTCGAGCAGCTTGAGGTGCAGCGACTTGGGCAGCCCGCCCACGTTGTGGTGCGACTTGATGGTGACCGCCTTCTTGGTCTTGGCGCCCGCAGACTCGATGACGTCGGGGTAGATGGTCCCCTGCGCGAGCCACTTCGCGCCCCTGAGCTTTTTCGCTTCTTTCTGGAATACATCGACGAACAATTTGCCGATGACCTTCCTCTTCTTCTCAGGGTCGGAGACTCCCTTCAGTGCCTTGAGGAACTTCGCGCCGGCGTCCACGTGGACGACCTTCACGTGCATGTGCCTGGCGAAGGTGTCCATCACCTGCTTCGCCTCGTCCAGCCGCAGCAGGCCGTGGTCGACGAACACGCAGGTGAGCTGCTTGCCGATCGCCTTGTGGATCAGCGCCGCGGCCACCGACGAGTCCACGCCGCCGGAGAGGCCGAGGATGACTTCCTCTTTCCCGACCTGTTCCTTGATCCTCTTTACCGACTCGAAAACATAGTCCGGCATGTTCCAGTCGCCGCGGCAGCCGCAGATTTCCCGGACGAACCGGTGCAGGAGCTTCGTGCCCTGCAGCGTATGCGTGACTTCGGGGTGGAACTGCACCGCGTAAAAACCGCGTGCCTCGTCGGCCATGCCGGCAATCGGGCAGGACTCGGTCGAGGCCATGAGCTTGAAGCCCTGCGGCATCTCGACGACCTTGTCGCCGTGGCTCATCCAGACTTTCAGCAGCCCCTCCCCGTTCGGGCCCTTCGCGTCCTCCAGTCCCTCCAGCAGGCGGGTATGGCCGCGCGCGCGCACTTCCGCGTAGCCGAACTCGCGCACCCGCCCGCCCTCGACCTTGCCGCCCAGCTGCTGCGCCATGGTCTGCATGCCGTAGCAGATGCCGAGCACCGGCACGCCCAGCGCGAACGCCGCCCGCGGCGCTTTCAGCTTGCCGTCGTAGGCCGAGGCGTGGCTGCCCGAGAGGATGATGCCGCGGGGCGCGAAGCCGCGCACGAATGCGTCGTCGACGTCGCAGGGGTGGATCTCGCAGTAGACCTTCGCCTCGCGCACCCGGCGCGCGATCAACTGCGTGTACTGCGCGCCGAAGTCGAGGATGAGGATCTTGTCGTGCAAGGAACCACTCGGCCCGCTATTCGACCCTGTAATTCGGGGCCTCCTTGACGATCTGCACGTCGTGAACGTGCGACTCGCGCATGCCGGCCGAGGTGATCTGCACGAAGCCCGCCTTGCGCCGCAGCTCCTCGATCGTCCTGCAGCCGGTGTAGCCCATGCTCGCGCGCACGCCGCCCAGCAACTGGTCGATCATCGACAGCACGCTGCCCTTGAACGGCACGCGGCCCTCGACGCCCTCGGGCACGAGCTTGTCCACGTTCATGTCCGAGTCCTGGAAGTAGCGGTCGGCGGAGCCCTTCTGCATCGCGCCCAGCGAGCCCATGCCCCGGTACGACTTGTAGGAGCGCCCCTGGTAGAGCTCGATGTCGCCCGGCGCCTCCTCGGTGCCCGCGAAGAGCGAGCCCAGCATCACCACGTTCGCGCCTGCGCCCAGCGCTTTGGCGATGTCCCCCGAGTAACGGATGCCGCCGTCCGCGATCAGCGGCACACCGCTCTTGGCGAGCGCCTCCGCCACGTTCATGATCGCCGTGATCTGCGGCACGCCGACCCCGGCGACGACGCGCGTGGTGCAGATCGAGCCGGGACCGATGCCGACCTTGACCGCGTCGGCGCCGTGGTCGACGAGTGCGCGCGCGCCCTCGCCGGTGCCGACGTTGCCGCCGATCACCTGCATCCCGGGGTACTTCTTCTTGATCCATTGCACGCGGTCGAGCACGCCCTTGGCGTGACCGTGCGCGGTATCCACCACCAGCACGTCGGCGCCGGCGTCGACCAGCCGCTCGACGCGCTCTTCGGTGCCCTCGCCCACGCCCACCGCGGCGCCCACGCGCAGCTTGCCCTGCGCGTCCTTGCAGGCATCCGGGTGCTCGGTCTCCTTGATGATGTCCTTGACGGTGATCAGGCCCTTCAGGCGCCACTGCTTGTCGACGACCAGCACCCGCTCCAGCCGGTGCTTGTGCAGCAGAGCGAGCGCGTCGGCGCGGGTCGCGGATTCACCGACCGTCACCAGGCGCTTCTGCGGCGTCATGATGTTGCGCACGGGCTGGTCGAGCTTCTTCTCGAAGCGCAGGTCCCGGTTGGTGACGATGCCGACGACCTTGCCCGACGACACCACCGGAAAGCCGGAGATGCGGTGCTTCTTCTGCAGCGCGATGACCTGCCGCACGCGCATGTCGGGCGCGACGGTCATGGGATCGCGCAGCACGCCGGATTCGAAGCGCTTGACCTTGGCGACCTCGGCCGCGTGCTCCCGTGGCGAGAAATTCTTGTGGATGATGCCGATGCCGCCTTCCTGCGCGAGCGCGATCGCGAGCCGCGCCTCGGTGACGGTGTCCATCGCCGCGGACACCAGCGGCATGTTCAGGTCGAGCTTGCGGGTAAGGCGGGTCTTCAGGGAAACCTCGCGCGGCAGGACGCGCGAGTGGGCTGGAAGGAGGAGGACATCGTCGAAGGTCAGCGCCTTCTGGATTACCCGCATGTTGTTCCTTGCGCCAAACCCGCATTATACGCGAGTAAGCGTTTGACTCAACGGGTGAAAGCCGATAGCGTCCGTCCTTGTCCACCGGACGGTGCGTGGCGCGTTAAGAGGTGCACAGATGCCCAAATTCCTATTCTGCCTGGCGTTCGCTGCGTTCTCGGTGACCGCGCAGGCGCAGATCAAGTGCTGGAACGACGCCAACGGCAAGCGGGTCTGCGGCGACACTCCGCCTCCGGGCGCGAGAGTGACGACGATGAGCGCGCCGGCCACGGGCTCGGCGCCGGCCGCGGCGGCGGCGAAGGGCGACGGCAAGTCCGCCCCGAAAGCGCCGCTGACGCCCGCCGAGAAGGAGCAGGAATACAAGAAGCGCCAGCTGACCGCGGAAAAGAACGCCGAGAAGGCGGAGGCCGAGCGCAAGGC
>JAYRND010000383.1:0-3573 GCA_041904885.1 Burkholderiales bacterium | reverse complement strand
TGGGGGGCCGACTGGGCGGCCGAGGGGGGCGAGAGGTTCTTCGAGCTGCTGGAGCGGCACTCGGCAGACGCAACGGCCAATCTCGACCTGCTCGAGTTCTTCTATGCCTGCCTCGCGCTGGGTTACGAGGGCCGCTACCGGAAGCAGGCCGAAGGGCGGCAGGCGCTGGCCGGAATTCGCTCGACTCTGCTGGGGCAGCTGCGTGGACTGCGGCCGCCGCGCGACGGGGAGTTGTCCGCGCATTGGCGCGGGGCGCAGGCACCGGAGCGCCGGCCCGCCGGAGCGCTCGGCTTCTGGCTGGCGGGCGCGGCGGCGGCCTTGCTGCTCGCGGTGCTCTATGTCGGCTACAGCGTATCCCTGGGAACCCGGTCGGACCCGGTGGCACGCGACCTGGCGCAGCTTCGGGCGGTTCCCGAGCCGCCGGCGGTGCGTCCTGCCGCGCGGCCCGCGCCAGTGCCCGATATCGCCAGCCAGCTGTCCGCGGAGATCTCGCGCGGCGAGGTCGCAGTGGTGGATGCGGCGGGCAGGAGCACCATCGTGATCCGCAGCGACCGGCTGTTTGCGTCGGGGAGCACTCGCCTGGAGGCAGGAGTCGAGCCGGTGGTGCTGCGTGTCGCGGCGGCGCTGGACCGTGTGCCCGGCGCGATCCTCGTCACCGGACACACCGACGACGTGCCGATCCGTACCGCGCGCTTTCCGTCGAACTGGGAGCTCTCTACCGAGCGCGCTGCCTCGGTCGTGAAGCTGATGTCCGGAAAGCTGAAGGACCCGGCGCGCCTGCGTGCCGAAGGCCTCGCGGATTCCGCGCCCGCCGCGCCCAACGATTCGGCGGCCAACCGGGCGCGCAACCGCCGCGTCGAGATCGTGCTGAGGAGCGCACCTTGAGGGGCCTGCTGCGTAACCGCTGGCTGCTGGGGGGATGCGCGCTCGCAGCGTTTGCTCTGGTTGCCTGGTTTACGGGCGACCTTGCCGCGATCGGCGAATGGCGCCCCTTCGAGACCGAGGCCGCGCGCGCGGCGTTGATCGCCTGCGCTGCTTTCGCCTGGATCGGCTGGGAGCTGTGGCGGGGCGCGCGGGCGCGGCGCGAGAACGGCCGGCTGCTGGAGGCGCTCGCCGCCGGGGGAGAGGGCGCTGCCGCCGACAGCGCGGCGCGCGCCGCGAGGGAGGTCGCCCTGCTGCGCCAGCGCTTCGAGGAGGCCGCGGCAACGCTCAAGTCCGCGCTCTTTCGTGGTCCCGACGGCGAGAACCGGTACGTGAGCGAGCTACCGTGGTACGTGTTCATCGGCGCTCCGGGCTCCGGCAAGACCACGGCGCTGGTGAACTCGGGGCTGCGCTTCCCGCTGCGCAAGGCGGGCGAGGAGCTGTCGCTGGCGGGCGTGGGCGGCACACGTAACTGCGACTGGTGGTTCACCGAGGACGCGGTGCTCCTCGACACAGCGGGCCGGTACACGACGCAGGCAAGCGACGCCGAGGCCGACGCGGCGGCATGGCTCGGCTTCCTCGGGCTCATCAAGCGCTTCCGGCCGCGCCGGCCCCTCAACGGCGCGCTGGTGACGATCAGCGTGTCCGACCTGATGCTGTGGAGCGAGGAGGAGCGCAGGCAGTACGCCTGGCACGTCCGCTCCCGCGTCGCCGAGCTTTATGACCGGCTCGGCGCGCGCTTCCCGGTCTACGTGCTGGTGACCAAGACGGACCTGCTGGCCGGCTTTTTGGAATTCTTCGGCGAGCTGGACGCGCAGGCGCGCGCGCGGGTGTGGGGCGCCACCTTCGTCCATTCGAACGACGGTTTCGTCCTGGGCAGCCCGGGGCAGCGCTTCGTCGAGGAGTTCCGCGCGCTCGAGGAGCGGCTCAACGGCGAGCTGCTCGAGCGCCTGCAGGAAGAGCCCGACCTGCAGCGACGCGCGGCCGCGTACCGCTTTCCGCAGCAGTTCCACGGCCTCGGCCCGCTGCTCGAGCAGTTCCTCGACGCCGCGTTCATCGGCGTCCCAGGCTCACCCGAGGCGATGCTGCGCGGCGTGTACTTCACCAGCGGCACGCAGGAGGGCAGCCCGATCGACCGCGTGCTGGGCGCGCTCGCGCGCAGCTTCCGGCTCGAGCGCAAGGCCGGCGCCGCGGTGGCGCCGGGCAGCGGCAAGAGCTTCTTCCTGACGCGGCTCCTGCGCGAGGTGATCTTCGCGGAATCGGGCCTGGCAGGCTCCGACGAGCGCCTCGAGCGCCGCGCGCGCATGCTGCGGGCGCTGGCGTACGCCGCGATCGCGGCTTTCACAGCCGGGATGGGCGCGCTGTGGACGGTGAGCTATTTCGCGAGCCGGGATTTCGTCGCCGCTGCCGAGGCCGGCTCGGCGAAGGCGAAGCAGGAACTCGCTGCGCTCGGGCCGCCCAAGCCGGGAGACGCGCCACAGTTGCTGCGGGCACTCGACACCCTGCGTTCTCTGCCGGGAGGCTATTCGGACCAGGCTGCAGGAGCGGTACCGTCCGGCTCCGGCCTTTCCCAGGCGGGGAAAATCGGCGCCCAGGCGCAGCGCGCGTACCGAAACGCCCTGGCCGAGGCCCTGCTTCCGCGCCTCGCGCTGGCGCTGGAAGAGGAGATTCGCCAGGCACTGCGCTCGCCTGCGCCAGCGGGCGTGCGCGAGGCGCTGGAGGCCTACCTGGGGCTGTACGCAGGCGGAAAGCCCGATGCCGTGCGAATGCAGGCCGCCGTGCAGCGAATCTGGCGCTTGCCTGACGCAGAAGGCGCCGCGCTGCTCGCCCACCTGAAGGCAAGCTTTGAGGAAGGCGCGCCCGAGATGCGCCATCCCCAAGACGAGGCCATAATCCGGGAGGCCCGCCAGAGGCTGGGAAAAACCACATGATCGATTCATTCGAGACCGGCTGGTACGGCAAGCTGCCCTGCAGCGGGGATTTCGTGACCCGCCGCCTGCCGGCGTCCTTCATCGAGCCCTGGGATGCCTGGCTGAACGCGATGATCCTGGGCAGCCGCGAGCGGCTCGGCGCCGCCTGGCGGGAGACCTTCCTGTCCGCGCCGGCGTGGCGGTTCGTGCTTGCGCCGGGCGTCATCGGGCTGCAGGGTTGGGCGGGGCTGATCGTGCCCAGCGTGGACTCCGTGGGCCGCTATTTCCCTCTCACGGTCGCGAGCGGCCTCGCGCCGGTCGGCATCGACCCGGTGGCGACGCTCGTACGCGCGCACAACTGGTATGCCGAAGTCGAGCCGGTGGTGAGCGTCGCGCTCTCGCCGGACGCCGAAATCGGCACCTTCGACGCCCAGCTTGCCAACCGGCGCTTCCCGGAAGGCCTGGTGGCGACGCTGGAGGAGACCGAGGAGACCATACCGCCGCGCTCGCGCAGCCAGCGCGCGCTCTGGATCCCGCTCGGGCCCGAGTTCCAGGGCGAGGCCGGCCTTCGCGGCCTCGCCAAGCCGCTCGCCGCGCCGTACTCGGCCTGGCTTGCCGAGGAGTCCGAGATCTTCGGCCGCAGCCTGATGCTCTGCGAGCGGCTGCCCGCGGCAGATCAGTTCTGTGCCATGCTGAACGGCGAATGGCACCAGCGTCCCGTAGAGCGGCGCAGCGCCTGAGA
>JAYRND010000382.1:0-3858 GCA_041904885.1 Burkholderiales bacterium | reverse complement strand
GTTCGTTAAGCCCGAGGAGCTGAAGGGCCTCAAGGCGCGCGCGCAGCCGACCAAGATCGGCGGCTACCTGTGGACGGCATTCGGTGCGAATCCGAATCCGCTGCCCGTTACCGAGTGGAACTCCGCTCACCAGACCGGGCTCGTCGACGTCGCCGACGCGCCGCTCACGTTCTATCTGTTCTCCGGCCTCGCCAAGGTCGCGCCTGTGATGACGCGCACCGCCCACCTCGACCAGGGCGGCGTGGTGGTCGTCAACAAGGCGGTCTACGATGGCCTGCCCGATGACTTGAAAAAGGCGCTCAACGCGGTCAACGACAAGATCCCGGCGTCGCAACTGCGCGCCGAAGTGCGCGGCTTCGAGGAGAAGCTGGACGCCAAGTTCAAGGCCGAGGGCGGCACCACGGTGGAGCTCGACGCGGCGCAGCGCGCTGTCTGGCGCAAGGGCATGGAAGCGAGCTGGCCGAAGGCTGTGGAGGCGATCGGCGGGGAGTCCGGCGCCTACTGGAAGGCGATCCGGGCCGGCATCCAGGCCTGCGGCGCCTGAGGCGCGCGGCGGCCTGAGCTCCGGGCGTCTGCGCAGCTTCCGCGGCCCATGAGCGCGGCCCGGCGATTTCTCGACGGCTGGCACCGCCTCGAGTGCCTCGTCGCGGTCGTCTGCTTCAGCTTCATCGCCGGCATCCTGCTCGCCGACGTGATCGGCCGCGAGTTCGTCGGCCCGCTGCTGCGCCTCGCGGGCTTTGAGCCGGGCGCGACCGGGATCTTCGCCTCGCAGAAGCTGTCGGTGTTCGCGCTGGTGATCGGCTCCTTTGCCGGGATCGGCATCGCCACCGCCACCGGCAGCCACCTCGTTCCGCGCGTGGGGTACGGCCTCTTCCCGCAATCCTGGGGCCCCGCGCTCGATCGGATTGCGGACTTGCTGACGGGGACCTTCCTCGTCGGCGTCGCCTGGTACGGATTCAAGTTCGTGCTCTCGTCCAAGGGAACGGACCTGCGCGCCCCGGTGCTCGACTGGAGCGTGTGGCCGTTCCAGCTCGCGATCCCCCTCGGCTTCCTCTCTGCGGCGGGCCGCTATTTCTTCTACGCCGCGGCGCCCGCCCTCAAGCCCAAGCCCCCGGAATTCCAGGAATGAAGTCGCTCGGCATGCTCGGCTTCGTGCTGGGCTCGCTGGCGTTGCGCCAGCCGCTGCTGGTGGTCCTGCTGGGCGCCACCGCGTGCATGCACCTGTTCTGGGGGCGGGGCAACCTCGAGGACATCGTCGAGGACATGTGGGTCGGCCTCGACAAGGAGGTGATCCTGTCGATCCCGCTGTTCATCCTCTGCGGCAACGTGATGACGCGCGGCTCCATCGCCGAGCGCCTGATCGGCATCGTCGCCGCGCTCACGCGGCAGCTGCCGGGCGGCCTCGCGGTGGCCACGATCGTCTCCTGCGCGGTCTTCGGCGCGATCTCAGGATCGTCCATCGTCACCATGCTCGCGATCGGCACGGTGATGTACCCGGCGCTGCGCAAGGCGGGCTACGACAACCGGTTTTCGCTGGGCGCGATCATGTCGGGCGGCACGCTCGGCATCATCATCCCGCCCTCGATCCCGATGATCATCTACGGCCTGGTCACCGAAACCTCGGTGACGGACCTCTTCGCCGCCGGTTTCGGGCCGGGGTTCCTGATCACCATCGTGCTGTCGGCCTACGCGGTGTGGTTCAACCGGCGCGTGCCCACGCAGCGCTTCGAGTGGGCCGCCTTCAAGGCAGTTTTCCGGCGCGGCATCTGGGCGCTGATGATGCCGGTCATCCTGCTGGGCGGCATCTATTCCGGACACTTCACCGCCACCGAGGCGGCGGCGGTGGCACTCGCGTACGCGCTGCTGGTCGAGATCTTCGTGCACAAGGAGCTGGAGGCGCGCGACTTCTACAACGTCGTGCTGGAGACCTCCAAGCTGGGCGGTTCGCTCTTCCCGCTGCTCGCGGTCGCGCTCAGCCTTAACATCATCCTCACCGAACACCGCGTGCCGCAGGCGCTGGTGGCGACGATGCAGAGCTACATCACCAGCCCGGTGATGTTTATGCTGCTGGTGAACATTTTGCTTCTCGTCGTTGGCTGCCTAATGACCACCGGCGAGGCGATCCTGGTGCTGGGTCCCCTGCTCGCGCCGCTCGCCGCGGCCTACGGCTACGACAAGGTGGTGTTCGGCATCATCATGATCCTCAACCTCGAGATCGGCTTCCTGACTCCGCCCGTCGGGCTGAACCTGATCGTCGCCATGAGCGCCTTCAAGCAGCCCTTCGGCTTGCTGTGCCGGGCGGCGGTGCCGTTCATCTTCCTGATGCTGATCTGCCTCACCATCGTGGTCTGGCAGCCCGGCATCGCCATGTATCTCGTCACCGGAAAGTTCTAATGGAGAAAGCCAGGATGAAAAAAACTCTCGTCGTGCTTCTGTCGCTTCCGTGCCTCGCGCTCGCTCAGGGCTACCCGTCGCGGCCGGTGCGCGTCATCGTCCCGTATCCGGCCGGCGGCATCGTCGACTTGATGGCGCGGGCGCTGACGGAGGGGCTGCCGGCGCGGCTCGGCCAGCCGGTGATCGTGGAGTCCAGGCCCGGCGCGGACGCCAGCATCGGCACGGAGGCGGTGGCCCGGTCCGAGCCGGACGGCTACACGCTGCTGATGGCGACGCTCGCGCTCGCCGTCAACGCCAACCTGAGCAAGGTGCCCTGGCACCCCGTGAACGACTTCGAGGGCGTGGCGCATGTCGGCGTCGTGGCCAACATCGCCGCGGTCACGCCTTCGCTGGGCGTGAAGGACATGAACGCATTCATCGCGCTCGCCCGCGCGAAGCCGGGCGAAATCAACTACGTCAACGCCGGCAACGGCTCCTCGCCGCACGTGAGCTCGGAGCTGCTCCAGCAGATCAACGGCATCAAGCTGACTTCGGTCAACTACAAAGGCATCCCGCCGGCGATTCCGGATTTTCTGGCGGGCACCGTGCCGTTCGGTTTCTTTCCCTTTGCAACCATCGCGCCGCACGTGCGCTCGGGCAAGGCGCAGGCGATCGGCATTGCCTCGCCGGTGCGGCACAAGGAGTTCCCCAACCTGCCGACGCTGGCCGAGCAGGGCTACGCCAGCTCGCAGGTGAACTCCTGGTACGCGATCGCCGTGCCGAAAAAGACGCCCGCCGCCGTCATCGACCGCCTGAACCGGGAGATCAACGCGTTACTTTCCGAAGAAACCACGATCGCGCGGATCGAGAAGGTCGGCGGCACCGTGGCGGCGGGCTGGACGCCGCAGCAGACCACGCGCATGTTCGCCGACGAGTACGCGCGCTGGGGCGAGGTCGCGCGCAAGGCCGGGCTGGAAGCGAAATAGGGCGCCGCATGTCCGAGCTGCTCAAGCAGACCGACCTCCTGTGGAATGGGCGGGCGAGCACCGCCGACTCCGCCTTCCACCCTTTCGCGCCGCTGCGCGTGCTGGAAGAGCTGGCGCCCGGCGTCGCCTTCTACAAGGGATTCGTCAACATCACCGGGCTGCGAACGGGCGAGGGCCTGGTGCTCGTCGACACCGGCTCCTACCACCCGGTCGCGCACAAGCGCAGCTTCGATTCGCTGCGCGGCTGGAGCCGCGAGCGCCTGCACACCGCCGTGTACACGCATGGCCACGTGGATCACGCCTACGGCCTGCCGCCGTTCCTCGCCGAGGCCCGCGAACGCAACTGGGCGGCCCCGCGCATCGTCGGGCACGTGAACGTGCTGCCGCGCATGCGCCGGTACGTGGACACCGCCGGCTACAACTCGATCATCACCAGCCGTCAGTTCAGCGCCGACACGCAATGGCCCACCGAGTTCCAGGCGCCCACCGATACCTTCGT
>JAYRND010000381.1:0-2374 GCA_041904885.1 Burkholderiales bacterium | reverse complement strand
TCTGCTGGGCGGATACGGCGCCGAGGCCGTGCATCCCTATCTCGCGCTCGAGACCCTGCTTGCGATGAGCGGGGAGGCCGGCTCCAAGGCGATCAAGAATTACGTCAAGGCGATCGGCAAGGGCCTGAAAAAGGTGATGTCCAAGATGGGCATCTCCACGTACATGTCATACACCGGTGCGCAGATTTTCGAGGCGGTGGGCCTGTCGCGCACGCTCGTCGAACGCTATTTCAACGGCACCGCGTCAAACGTGAGCGGCATCGGCATCCTGGAACTCGCCGAGGAGGCGATCCGCATCCATCGCGCGGCCTTCGGCGAGAAGGATCCAGTGCTCGCCGGCGCCCTCGACGCAGGAGGCGATTACGCGTGGCGCGTGCGCGGCGAGGAGCATGCGTGGACCCCCGATGCGATCGCCAAGCTGCAGCACGCGGCGCGCGGGAACTCGTACCAGACTTACAAGGAATACGCGGCGCTGATCAACGACCAGTCGCGGCGGCTACTGACGCTGCGCGGCCTGTTCGAGTTCAAGTTCGACCAGTGCCAGCCGGTGCCGATCGAGCAGGTGGAGCCTGCCGCCGAAATCGTGAAGCGTTTTTCCACCGGGGCGATGTCGCTCGGCTCGATTTCGACCGAGGCGCACACGGTGCTTGCGATCGCGATGAACCGCGTCGGCGGGCGCTCCAACACGGGCGAGGGCGGCGAGGACCGCCGGCGCTACGCGCCGGTCAAGGCGGGTGAAAGCCTCATGTCGCGGCTCGGCAGGGAGCGCGTCGAGGTCGACATCCCGTTGAGAGAGGGGGACTCGCTCAAATCCAAGATCAAGCAGGTGGCCTCGGGCCGCTTCGGCGTGACCGCCGAGTATCTGGCGTCGGCCGAAATGCTGCAGATCAAGATCGCGCAGGGCGCCAAGCCCGGCGAGGGCGGACAGCTGCCCGGCCGCAAAGTCTCCGAGTACATCGCCGAGCTGCGCTATTCGACGCCCGGAGTCGAGCTGATCTCGCCGCCGCCGCACCACGACATCTACTCGATCGAGGACATCGCGCAGCTGATCCACGACCTGAAGAATGCCAATCCGGCGGCCGCGGTGAGCGTGAAGCTCGTATCGGAGGTCGGCGTCGGCACCGTCGCTGCGGGCGTGTCGAAGGCGAAATCCGACCACGTCACGATCTCCGGGCACGATGGCGGCACCGGCGCCTCGCCCTGGTCCTCGATCATGCACGCGGGCACGCCCTGGGAGCTGGGGCTGGCGGAAACGCAGCAGACGCTGGTACTCAACCGCCTGCGCGGGCGCATCGCGGTGCAGGTGGACGGCCAGATGAAGACCGGGCGCGACGTCGTCATCGGCGCGATATTGGGCGCGGATGAATTCGGTTTTGCCACGGCCCCCTTGGTCGTCGAGGGCTGCATCATGATGCGCAAGTGCCATCTCAACACCTGCCCCGTGGGCGTGGCGACGCAGGACCCGGTGCTGCGGCGCAAGTTCGAGGGCAAGCCCGAGCACGTGGTCAATTACCTCTTCTTCGTCGCCGAAGAGGCGCGCGAGCTCATGTCCAGGCTCGGCGTGCGCACGATGAACGAGCTAATCGGGCGCAGCGACCTGCTCGACATGCGCAAGAGCATTGCGCACTGGAAGGCCAAGGGCCTGGATTTCGCCCGGATTTTCCACCAGCCGCAGCTGCCGGCGGAAGTCGCCCGCCACCACTGCGAGGCGCAGGACCACGGCCTCGACAAGGCGCTCGACAACCGGCTCATCGAGCTCGCGCGCCCGGCGCTCGAGCGGCGCGAAAAGGTCACCATCGAAACGCCGATCCGCAACATCAACCGCACCGTGGGCACCATGCTTTCGGGCGAGATCGCCAAGCGCTACGGCCACGAGGGCCTGCCGGACGAGACCGTGCACGTGCGCTTGGCGGGCTCGGCGGGCCAGAGCTTCGGCGCCTTCCTCGCGCGCGGCGTGTGGCTGGACCTCATCGGCGACACCAACGACTACTGCGGCAAGGGCCTGTCGGGCGGGCGCATCTCGGTGCAGCCCTCGCCCAAGTTCCGCGGCGAGCCAATGGAGAACATCATCACCGGCAACGTTGCCCTGTATGGGGCGATCGAGGGCGAGGCGTTTTTCCGCGGCGTTGCGGGCGAGCGCTTTGCGGTGCGCAATTCGGGCGCCGAGGCGGTGGTCGAAGGCGTGGGCGACCACGCTTGCGAGTACATGACCGGCGGTACGGTCGTGGTGCTGGGCGCGACCGGGCGCAATTTCGCGGCCGGCATGTCCGGCGGCATCGCCTACGTGCTCGATGAGCGCGGCGAATTCGCGAAGTACTGCAACACCGCGATGGTGACGCTGGAGCCGCTCGTCGCCGAGTCCGAGCAGGAAGCG
>JAYRND010000380.1:0-24279 GCA_041904885.1 Burkholderiales bacterium | reverse complement strand
TTCGTCATCGGCGGCGCCGACGGGCTGGATCCGGCCCTCAGGAAGAAAGCTTCGCTGCTGCTCCGGTTGTCCGCCCTGACGCTGCCGCACGCGCTCGCGCAGGTGGTACTGTGCGAGCAGATCTACCGCGCCGCGACGCTGCTCACCGGGCATCCTTACCACCGCGATTAGATTTACACTTCGCGGTCCCGTGATCACCCAGCTCGATCGCAGCATCTATCTTGCCTCGCGCAGCCCACGCCGCCGCGAGCTGCTCTCGCAGATCGGCGTGCGCTTCCAGGTGCTGATGTTCCGCGACCGGCCCGATGCGGATGCGGAGATGGACGAGACCCCGCTTTCCGGCGAGGCGCCGCGCGCCTATGTCGAGCGCCTCGCGCGCGCCAAGGCGCAGGCCGGCTGGAAGCGCCTGGAGCAGCGCAGCCTGCCGCGCTCGGCGGTGCTCTCGGCCGACACCACGGTCGCGCTGGGCGACCGCATCCTCGGCAAGCCGGCCGACCGGCGCGAGGCCGCCGCCATGCTCGCCGAGCTCTCGGGCCGCCGGCACGAGGTGCTCACCGCGGTCGCGCTCAAGGACGAGGCGCGCGTGGAATGCGCGCTGTCGGTTTCCGAGGTCGAATTCCGGCCGCTGTCGGCCGAGGACATCCGCCAGTACGTCGCCACCGGCGAATGCGACGACAAGGCCGGCGGCTACGCGATCCAGGGCCGCGCCGCGCAGTTCGTCGCCGGGCTGCAGGGCAGCTTCTCCGGCGTGATGGGCCTGCCGCTGTACGAGACCGCGCAGCTGCTCGAGCGCATGAGCGCGCCGCGCGACCGGCGCAGATGAGCGAGGAGATCCTGGTCAACGTCACGCCGCAGGAGACGCGCGTGGCGGTGCTCGTGTCCGGACAGGCGCAGGAGCTGATCGTCGAGCGCGCGGCCAGCCGCGGCCTGGTGGGCAACATCTACATGGGCAAGGTGGCGCGCGTGCTGCCCGGCATGCAGTCGGCGTTCGTCGACATCGGCCTGGAGCGCGCGGCCTTCCTGCACGTCGCTGATGTATTGGGGCACAAGCGCAACGGCGAGTCCGCGAAACCCATCGAGAAGCTGCTCGCCGAAGGCCAGCCGGCAATGGTGCAGGTCCTGAAGGATCCGATCGGCAGCAAGGGTGCGCGCCTGTCCATGCAGCTCTCTCTCGCCGGCCGGCTGCTCGTCTATCTGCCGCAGGACCCGCACATCGGCGTCTCGCAGCGCATCGAGGACGAGGCCGGCCGCGCCGCGCTGCGCGAGCGGCTGAAGGAACTGCTGCCGGTGGAGGAAAAAGGCGGCTTCATCATGCGCACGCTCGCGGAAGGGGCGGGCGAGGCCGAGCTGCGGGGCGACATCGACTACCTGCGCCACCTGTGGCGCGACATTGGCGAACGCTCGCTCGGAGCGCAGCCGCCGCGGCTGCTCTACCAGGACCTCTCGCTCGCGCAGCGCGTGCTGCGTGACATGGTGTCCGCCGACACCGCAGCGGTGCGCATCGACTCGCGCGAGAACTACCAGAAGCTGGACGCCTTCGCCGCGGCCTACATGCCCGCGCTGCGCCCGCGCCTGGAGCACTACACGGGCGAGCGCCCGCTTTTCGACCTGTACAACGTGGAGACGGAGATCGAGAAGGCGCTGGCGCGGCGCGTGGACCTCAAGTCAGGCGGCACGCTGGTCATCGACCAGACCGAGGCCATGACCACCATCGACGTGAACACCGGCGGCTTCGTAGGCCAGCGCAACTTCGACGACACCGTGTTCAAGACCAACCTGGAGGCCGCGCAGGCGATCGCCCGCCAGCTGCGGCTGCGCAACCTCGGCGGCATCATCGTCGTCGACTTCATCGACATGGATTCCGCCGAGCACCGCGCCGCGGTGCTGGAGGAGTTCAGACGCGCGCTCGCGCGCGACCGGACGCGCGTGACGGTCAGCGGCTTCACCGCCCTCGGCCTGGTGGAGCTGACGCGCAAGCGCACGCGCGAGTCGCTGGCGCACGTGCTGTGCGAGCCCTGCGCCGCCTGCGGCGGCAGGGGCGAGGTGAAGACCGCGCGCACGGTCTGCTACGAGGTGCTGCGCGAAGTGCTGCGCGAAGCGCGCGCCTTCCACGCCAAGGAATTCCGCGTGCTCGTCTCGCCGCCGGTCTACGACCTCTTCCAGGAAGAGGAGTCCGGCGCGCTCGCCATGCTCTCGGACTTCATCGGCAAGCCCGTCTCCATCCAGGTCGAATCCGGCTACCCCCAGGAACAATACGACATCGTCCTTCTATGAAAGACATCTGCTACACGTCCGCAAGAAAACTCGCGCAGCTGATCCGATCGCGCAAGCTGTCCGTAACCGAGGTCATGAAGGCCTTCATCGCCCAGATCGAGCGCGTGAATCCTTCGGTAAACGCGATCGTCACGTTCCTGCCCGAACAGGCCTTGAAAAAGGCAAGGGAACTGGACAGGAAAAAGGCAAAGCCCCTGCTCGCCGGCCTGCCGATCGCCTTCAAGGACCTCGTCGCCACGCGCGGCATCCGCACCACGATGGGCTCGCTGGTCTACAAGGACCAGGTGCCCGCCGAGGATGCGCTTCTGGTCGAGCGCCTGAACGCGGCGGGCGCGATCACCATCGGCAAGACCAACACGCCCGAGTTCGGCGCCGGCAGCCAGACCTTCAACCTGGTCTTCGGTGCGACGCTGAATCCCTACGACCTCAGCAAGACCTCGGGCGGCTCCTCCGGGGGCGCGGCGGCCGCGGTGGCGAGCGGCATGCTGCCCTTCGCGGACGGCTCCGACCTCGCGGCCAGCCTGCGCAACCCGGGCAACTTCTGCAACGTGGTGGGCTTCCGTCCGTCCCCCGGCCGCGTGCCCGCCTATCCGGCGGCCAACGCCTGGGACACCCAGCCGGTGCTGGGTCCCATCGCGCGCACGGTCGAGGACGCGGCGTTCCTCCTTTCCGCCATGGCGGGCCCCGATCCCCGTGCGCCTGTTTCGATCATGGAGCCCGGAAAGGTTTTTGCTTCTTCCCTTTCGCGGAACTTCAGGAAAACAAGAATCGCCTGGACGCGCGACTTCGGCGGCCTGCCCATGGACCCGAGGGTCGTGCAGGTGCTGGAGAAGCAGAAGAAGGTGTTGCGGGATCTCGGCTGCATCGTCGAGGAGGCCTGCCCGGACTTCAGCGGCGCAAAGGAAGCCTTCGAGACGCTGCGCGCGGTTTCCTTCTCGCAGCGCCTCGCCCCGCTCCTCAAAACCCACCGCAAGCAGCTCAAGGACACGGTGGTCTGGAACATCGAGCAGGGCCTCGCGCTCGATGGCGCGCGCGTCGGCCGCGCAGAAGGGCTGCGCACGGAACTCTTCCAGCGCATGCGGCGGTTCCTCGAGAAATACGAGTTCCTGCTCGCGCCCGTCAACCAGCTGCCGCCGTTCCCGGCCTCCGAGGAGTACCCGACCATGATCGCCGGCGAGCTGATGGGCAACTACCTGGACTGGATGAAGAGCTGCTACTACATCACCATCACCAGCCACCCGGCCATCTCGGTACCGGCAGGATTTACCGACGACCTCAAACCCCTGCCGGTCGGGCTGCAGATCATCGGGCGCTACCGAGACGACTTCGGCGTGCTGCAGCTCGCGCACGCCTTCGAGCAGGAAACCCAGGCCTGGAAGCGCCGCCCTACTTTGCCTTAGGGGCGCGCCCCATCAGGTAGAACTCGTCGTTCGGCCGCATGCTGGTGAAGTTGGCCAGGCGGTTCGACATCGCGAAGAACGCCGCGATCGCGGCGATGTCCCAGACGTCCTCGTCGGAGAACCCCTGGGCGCGCAGCCGCTCCAGGTCCGCGTCCGCCACGGTCTGCGACTCCAGCGCCACCTGCATCGCGAACTCGAGCATCGCGCGCTGGCGCGGGGTGATGTCGGCCTTGCGGTAGTTGATCGCCACCTGGTCGGCGACGAGCGGATTCTTCGCTCGCACGCGCAGGATCGCGCCGTGCGCGACCACGCAGTACTGGCATTGGTTCGCCCCCGAGGTGGCGACCACGATCATCTCGCGCTCGGCCTTGCTGAGCGTCACCGCCCCGCCCGGCTCCTTTTCCATGAGCGCGTCGTGGTAAGCGACAAAGGCGCGCCATTCGGCCGGCCGGTACGCCAGCGCGAGGAAGACGTTGGGCACGAAGCCTGCCTTTTGCTGCACCGCTTCGATGCGCTCGCGAATATCCGCGGGCAGGTCCTTGAGCTCTGGAACCGGAAACCGGCTCACGGGTTTCGCATTCATGATCGGGAGGTGGAATAAGAGGGCCGCGGACGCTGTATTCTACTGGCCCACCTAATCGAGGAGATCACGCATGCGCAAACTGCTATATGCCGCGGCCCTGTCGCTGTTCGTCGCCGCGTCCGCGTCCGCTGCCATCAAGGAAGAAGCCGTCACCTACAAGGACGGCGATACCGTGCTGCACGGATTCATCGTCTACGACGACGCGAAGAAGGGCAGGCGACCGGGCATCGTAGTCGTCCACGAGTGGTGGGGCATCACCAAGCATACACGCGACGAGGCACGCAAGTTCGCGGAGCAGGGCTACACCGCTTTTGTCGCCGACATGTTCGCCGGCAAGACCGCGGATAACCCGACGGACGCGGGCGGCCTCTCGAAAGGCCTGATGGGCAATCCCGCCGGGATGCAGGCGCGATTCAACGCCGCGCTGGCCGAGCTCTCCAAGCACGCGACCGTGGACGCGAAGAAGATCGGCGCTTCGGGCTACTGCATGGGCGGAGCGGTGGTGCTCAACATGGCGCGTGCTGGCGCCGACCTGAGGGGCGTAGCGGCATTTCACGCCAATCCAGCAACGCAAACGCCCGCTGTCGCGGGTAGCGTGAAGGCGAAGATCATCGTGCTGAACGGCGCGGACGATCCGTTCGTCAAGCCCGACTCGATCGAGGCGTTCAAGAAGGAGATGGACGCCGCCAAGGTGAGCTATCAGTTCATCAATTATCCGGGCGCGGTACACGCGTTCACCAACCCCGAGGCAACCGCGAAGGGCAAGCAGTTCAACCTGCCGCTCGCCTACAACGCGGACGTCGACAAGCAGGCAAAGGCGGAGGCCGCGAAGTTCTTCCAGGCCGCGTTCAAGTAAGAACGGCCGCGCAAAAAGAAAAAGGGCGCCCGGGGGCGCCCTTTCTTATTTCAGAAGCCTCTAGTCCGCGTACACGCCCGCTTTCTTGATGATCGGCGCCCACTTGTCGATCTCGGATTTGACGTGCGCCTGCAGTGCCGCGGGCGTGGCCTTGTCGGCCGGGTAGGCAGTGGCGCCCAAGTCGGCGAAGCGCTTGTTCACGTCCGCGTCCTTGACCGCCACCTGCAGCGCGGCGACGAGCTTGTCGATCGCCTCCTTGGGCGTGCCCTTGGGCGCGTACAGGCCGTGCCAGATGCCCACCTCGAAGCCTTTCAGCCCCAGCTCCTGCAGTGTGGGGACGTCCGGCAGCGACGGAACGCGCTTGGGCGACGTCACCGCGTATACCTTCACCTTGCCGCTCTTGATCTGCGTGGTGGTGTTGGTGGTCTGGTCGCACATGAAATCCACCGTGCCGCCCAGCAGGTCGTTCATCGCCGGCGCGGTGCCCTTGTACGGCACGGTGAGAAGGTCGGTCTCGATCGCGCTCATGAACAGCATGCCGCAAAGGTGCGACGCTGCGCCGATGCCCGCGTTGGCGTAGCTGACCTTGTCCTTGTTGGCCTTGATGTAGGCGAGGAACTCCTTGAAGTCCTTTGCCGGGAAGTTCTGCCGCGCGATCAGCGTCATCGGTACGTCGTTGATCAGGCCGATGTACTCGTAGTCCGTGAGCGGGTTGAACCGGAGCTGGCGGTAGAGCGCCGGCGTGGTCGCCATGCCGATGTGGTGGATGAGGATGGTGTAGCCGTCGGGCTTCGCGTTCTTCACCACTTCGGGCCCGAGGATGCCGCCCGCGCTGGGGCGGTTCTCGACCACGATCGTCTGGCCGAGCGGCTTGCTCATCGCCTGCGCGGTGACGCGCGCGACCGTGTCGGTCGGGCCGCCGGCGGCGTACGGCACGATCATGGTGACCGGCCGGTTCGGGTACTGCGCGTGGCCCGCGCCCGGCAGCAGCGCCGCGGCCGCGAGGGCCAGCGCCGCGAGGGCGGGAAGTGTGCGTTTCGACATGACAAATCCTCCTTTTAGATAGGCGTAAAACGCATTATCCGCCGTACGGATGACGGTCCGGCTTGATCCTCGTCAAACCGCCTAGCCCCCTTCGAACCGGGGTTTGCGCTTCTCCACGAACGCCGCCGCCGCCTCCTTGTGGTCGGCGGTCGCGTGCGCGAGGGCCTGCATCCCCGCCGAGAGCTCGAGCAGCGTCGCGAGCTGCACGTTCTGCCCTTCGCGGATCAGGCGCTTGGTCATGCGCACCGCATGCGGCGGGTTGGCAGCAATGCGCTCGGCCAGCTTGCGCGCTTCCATCATCAGCTCGCCCGCGGGCGCGATCCGGGAGACGAGCCCGCAGGCGAGGGCCTCCTCCGCGCTCAACATGTCCCCCGTGAAGGCCATCTCGCAGGCTTTCGAGTAACCGACCACCCGCGGCAGCAGCCAGGCGCCGCCATCGCCCGGGACGATGCCCAGCTTGACAAAGCTCTCGGCGAAGCGCGCCTCGGGCGCCGCGATGCGCACGTCGCACATGCAGGCGAGGTCGCAGCCGGCGCCGATCGCCGGGCCGTTGACCGCGGCGATGACCGGCACCTCGAGCTTGTCGAAGGCGAGCGGGATGCGCTGGATGCCGAGCTTGTAGTTGCGCCGCGTCTGCGCGGGCAGGCCGCTCGCGAGCCCGCCGCCGCTGGCCATCTTCTTGACGTTGCCGCCGGAGGAAAAGGCGCTGCCGGCGCCGGTGAGGATCGCGGCGCGCACGCTCATGTCGGCGTTCATCCGCGCGCAGGCCTGCTCGAGCGCGTCGATCATGTCGGCGCCGGAAACGGCGTTGCGGATCTCGGGCGCGTTCAGCGTCAGCGTGACGATGGCGCCATCCTGCGAATAGTCGAGTGGTGCTTGCATCGATGTCCTCAAGGTAGCGTTCAGGTCAACGCAGGCCGAGGCCGCGCGCGATCATCCCGCGCAGGATCTCGCGCGTGCCGCCGCGCAGGGTGAAGGACGGCGCGTTCATCATTGTGTGCGCGAGCACCTTGACGAAGTCGCGTGTGGAGGCGCGGTCGGGCTCCTCGTCGACGAGTTGGCGCGCGATCTCGGGAATCTCCTGCTCGAGCGTGGTGCCCAGGTCCTTGACCAGCGCCGCCTGTTGCGCGGGGTTGGCGCCGGTCTGCAGCATGCCGGCGACCGAGCGCGACAGCCGGCGCAGCGTGACGATATGCGCGACGATGCGGCCGAGCGCGATGCGCGCGCGCTCGGACGGATCGCTGCCGAGAGCGCGCGTCAGCTCGACCAGCAGCGTGAACGAGGACAGGAAGCGCTCGGGCCCGGAGCGCTCGAACGCGAGCTCGCCCGTCACCTGCTTCCACCCGTCGCCCACCTCGCCCAGCACGCTCGACGCGGGCAGCAGCACGTCCTGGAACACGACCTCGTTGAAGTGGTGCTCGCCGGCAAGATTGTGCACTGGCCGGATGGAGATCCCCGGCGTCGTCTTCAGGTCGACGAGGAATTGCGTCAGCCCGCCGTGGCGCTGCTCGCCCGCCTCGCCCGTGCGCGCGAGCAGGATCATGCAATCGGCGCGGTGCGCGTTCGACGTCCACAGCTTGGTGCCGTTGACGCGAAAGCCCTCTGCGACCGCGGCGGCGCGCGTGCGCACCGAGGCGAGGTCGGAGCCCGAGTCCGGCTCGCTCATGCCGATGCAGAACGACAGTTCGCCCGCGGCGATTCGCGGCACATACCGCTGCTTCTGTTCCTCGGTACCTACGCGCAGGATCAGCGGCCCGCTCTGCCGGTCGGCGACCCAGTGGCCGCTCACCGGCGCGCCGGAGGCGAGCATTTCTTCCAGCACCACGTAGCGCTCAAGCGCGCTCCTCTCATGGCCGCCGTAGCGCTTGGGCCAGGTCATGCCGATCCAGCCGCGCGCCGCCATCTTGCGGCTGAACTCGCGGTCGTAGCCGCCCCAGGAGCCGACGCCTTCGGTGATCGCGCGCTTGGGCAGGTGCTCGGCGAGGAACGCGCGCACCTCGGCGCGCAGCCGTTCGCCCTCGGGGAAGGGAGGCGGCGCCTCGAAGTGCAGGTTGTCCATGCCCGCCATGCCGCTCATCCCGTCGCGGTGATGCCCTGCCAGAGGTTGTCGGCGCCGGCCGCGGCAATCCGTGCGCCCAGCCGGCCCGCCCAGCGCGCCTCGTTGCCGAATTCGTCGCGCCAGGACCAGAGCCGACGCGTCCAGTAGTGCAGGCGGTGCTCCTGCGTGAAGCCGATCGCGCCGTGCACCTGGTGGGCGATCGCCGCGCCGATGCCGGCGGCCTCGCCGGTGCGGATCTTGGCCGCCGCCACCGCAGGAGAGTCGAGGTCGCGCGCCGCCGCTTCGATGCCTGCCTCGGCCGCCGCGGTCGCAGCGGCCGCCTGGCCGGCGAGCACAGCGAGGTTCTGCTGGATCGCCTGGAAGCGGCCGATCGGGCGGCCGAACTGCACGCGCTCCCCCGCGTACTGCACGCTCACTTCCAGGACGCGCTGCATGGCGCCGGCGATCTGCGCGCTGCGCATCACCGCGCCCATTGCCTGCAGGGCTGCCGCGTCGTGGGCGACGAACGCCCCCTGCGTGCAACGCACGCCCTCTAAGTCGACATCGTCGCGCGGCTCGCCTGCGACGTTGGCGCCGCGCTCGATGCGGCAATCGCGGGGTGCGGAGAGCGCCACCAGGTTGCGGCCGTCGCATTTCGCAAGTACGACAATTGCCTCGGCCTGCGAAGCCCAGGGCACGCGCGCCGCCCTGCCCCGCAGCCGCCAGCCGGCGCCGTCGCGGCTCGCGACGAGCGCATCGCCCTCGCGCACGGGCGCGATAGCGAGCGGACCCGCGCCCGGCAGGGCAATCCCCGCCGCTGACAGCAGCCAGCCCGCAAGCATGGTCTCGGCGAGCGGCGCGGGCACCGCGTGCCGGCCCGCGCTGACCAGCAGCGACAGCGCATCGGCCGTTTCCAGTCCGGGACCGCCCGCGCTTTCGGGGACCAGCGCGGCGGGGTAGCCCGCCTCGGCGAGCGCGCGCCACAGCGCCGGCGGAAGCTCGCCGCCGTCGGCGACGCGCATGGTTTGCGCGCCGCAGTGCTTCTCGAAGAGGCGCTCGGCCGCTTCGCGCAGGAGATCCCGCGTCTCGCTCATGGAAATGGAATATTCTCACGGAATGCTGCCGCTCCAAGGCGTCCGCGTCATCGAGATCGCGCAGAACCTCGCCGGGCCCTATTGCGCCGAGATCCTCGCGCACCTTGGCGCCGATGTGATCAAGGTCGAGCGGCCCGAGGGCGGGGACGACACGCGCGGCTGGGGCCCACCGTTCCTGGAGGGCGCCGGCACTTCGTTCCATGCAGTGAACCTCGGCAAGCGCTCGATCGCCGTCGACCTGAAGGACGCCGCCGCGGTGAAGCGCCTGCGCGAGCTGATCGACGGCGCGGACGTCGTCGTGCAGAACCTGCGCCCCGGCTCCGTGGAGGCGCTCGGCCTGGATGCGCCTGCGCTCATCGCCAGGAACCCGCGCCTCGTCTATTGCTCGTTGCGCGCGCTCGGCAGCGTCGGGCCGCTCAAGGACCGGCCCGGCTTCGAGCCGATGGTGCAGGCCTTCGCCGGCATGATGTTGATGAGCGGCCAGCCCGACGGCCCGCCGATCCGCATCGGCACACAGGTGCTCGACCACGGCACCGGCATGTGGGCGGCGATCGGCGTACTGGCGGCGCTCTTTCGCCGCTCCGCCACCGGCAAGGGCGGCGTCGTCGACACTTCGCTGTTCGAGACCGCGCTCGGCTGGTGGACCATCTTCTACGCGAGCTACGCGATTTCCGGCGAAGTGCCGGTGCGCCACGCGACCGGCAGCCCGAAACTGATCGTGTTCCAGGGCTTCGAGTCGCGCAACGGCCCGCTCGTGATCGCCGCCGCCAACGACCGACTGTTCGCCAAGCTCGCCGTTGCGCTCGGCCGGGCCGACTGGGCGGGCGATGCGCGCTTCGCGACCAACGCCGGGCGCTACGAGCACCGCGAGGAAATCCTCGCAGAAGTGGCGCGCATCGTGGCATCGCGCACCAAAGGCGAATGGATCGACATCCTGGAAGCGGCGGGCGTGCCCTGCGCGCCGGTCAACACGCTGCCCGAGATGCTGGCCGAGCCGCAGACGGAAGCCGTGGGCATGCTGCAGCCGGTGCCTGGCATGAACCTGCGCCTGATGGGTCTGCCGGTCATGCTTGACGGCAAGCGCCCGCCGATCAGCCGGCGCGCGCCGCATCTCGGCGAGCACACGCGGGAAGTCCTGGGAGACTGAAGCGCTACTGCGGAATGTTTGGCGCGCCCGAGACGATTCGAACGTCCGACCCCTGCCTTCGGAGGGCAGTACTCTATCCAGCTGAGCTACGGGCGCGTTTTAGGAGCGAGAGTTTCGCGCTAAAATCAGCATTTTACCAGCACCAATCCAGATCCCACGAGAGGCGCCCGCATGGCCGAGCACGACGAGCATTCGTCTTTCATCAAGACCCCGCAGCAGCTGATCACCGTTGTCGTGCTCGCGTTCGTGGTGCCGATCCTCAGCATCGTGCTGCTCGTGCAGCTGGTGGTCGACCGTCCCAAGGCCGACCCGTCGGCGATGACGCCTGAGGCAGTCAGCGCGCGCCTGCAGCCGGTCGGCAAGGTCGAGTTCGGCGCGGCGGGCGCCGCGGCGGCGAAGAGCCCGGACGAGATCGTCAAGGAAGTCTGCGCCGCCTGCCACACCGCCGGCGTGGCCAACGCGCCGAAGTTCGGCGACAAGGCGGCCTGGGCGCCGCGCCTGAAAGGCGGGCTCGACGGCCTGCTCAAGTCGGTGTTGAACGGCAAGGGCGCGATGCCGCCACGGGCCGGCACCAGCCTGAGCGACGACGAGCTCGCGCGCGCCGTGGTGCTGATGGCCAACCAGGCCGGCGGCAGCCTGAAAGAGCCGGCGAAAAAGTAGCTTTTCTGGTTCCGCATCTCGTCACCGCGCTGAACGGCCCGCTGCTCGAGCTGGAGCAGCGGATCCTCGAGGCGAGCACCGCCATCGAGCGCTGGTTCCGGCTGCGCTGGCAGGCGCACGAGCCGCCCTTCTACTGCTCGGTGGACCTGCGCAACGCGGGCTTCAAGCTGGCGCCGGTGGACACGAACCTCTATCCCGGCGGCTTCAACAACCTGGGGCCGGCGTTCCTGCCGCTCGCCGTCCAGGCGGCGACCGCGGCGATCGCCAAGATCTGCCCCGACGCGCGCAACCTGCTGCTCGTTCCCGAGAACCACACGCGCAACAAGTGGTACCTGGAGAACGTCGCCACGCTCGCGGCGATCCTGCGGCAGACGGGGCTGGAGGTGCGCATCGGCGGATTGAGCCTCGCGGAGAAGACCGAGCTGGAAACGGCGACGGGAAAGAAGCTCCTTGTGGAGCCCCTCAAGCGCGAGGGCGCGCGCCTGGGCGTGGAAGGCTTCGACCCCTGCGCGATCCTCGTCAACAACGACCTCTCGGCGGGCATCCCGGAGATCCTCAAGGGGCTCGCGGAGCAGGTGCTGCTGCCGCCGCTGCACGCGGGCTGGGCGCTGCGGCGCAAATCCGCGCACTTCGCCGCCTACGACGAGGTGGCCGGCGAATTCGCGGCGATGCTGCGCATCGACCCCTGGCTGCTCAACCCGCACCACGCGCACTGCGGGAAGATCGACTTCCAGGCGCGCGCGGGCGAGGAGTGCCTCGCCTCGAACGTCTCGATGCTGCTGGAGAAGATCCGCGCCAAATACCTGGAGTACGGCATCAAGGACACGCCCTACGTCGCCGTCAAGGCCGACGCAGGCACCTACGGCATGGGCGTGATGATGGTGCGCGACGCCGCCGAGGTGCGGGACCTCAACCGCAAGCAGCGCAACAAGATGGCGGTGGTGAAAGAGGGCCTTGCCGTGACCGACGTGATCCTCCAGGAGGGCGTGCACACCGTGGAGCGCGTCGAGGACAAGACCGCCGAGCCGGTGGTCTACATGCTCGACCAGTTCGTCATCGGCGGCTTCTACCGGGTGCACGGCGCGCGCGCGGCCGACGAGAACCTGAACGCGCCCGGCATGCACTTCGTGCCGCTCGCCTTCGAGCAGTCCTGCACCACGCCCGATCCGCACGCCGCCTGCGACGCGCCGCCCAACCGCTTCTACGCCTACGGCGTGGTGGCGCGCCTCGCGCTCGCCGCCGCCGGGCTGGAGCTGGAGCGCGGCGCGCCGGCATGAGTTCGCGCATGGGACCTGCTTGAAGCTGCTGTTCGTCCTCGACCCCCTCGACGAGCTCAAGGCCTACAAGGACACGAGCGTGGCGATGATGCGCGCCGCGCAGGCGCGCGGCCACCAGGTGCTTGCCTGCGAGCAGCGCGACCTGCACGCGAAGGACCGCGTGGTCGCCGATGTCCGCCGGCTGTCGCTCGCCGACAACGACGAGGACTGGGTGCGCGCGCACGCGCCCGAGCGCGTCGCACTCGCGTCGCTGGATGCGGTGCTGATGCGCAAGGACCCACCTTTCGACATGGAGTACCTGACCAGCGTCTGGCTGCTCTCGCAGGCCGAACGCGAGGGCGCGCGAGTCTTCAACAACCCGCAATCGGTGCGCGACCACAACGAGAAGCTGGGCATCCTCGAGTTCCCGCAGTTCATCGCGCCGACGCTGGTGACGCGCGACCCGGCCGCGGTGCACGCCTTCGTCGACGAGCAGCGCGACGTGATCCTGAAGCGCCTGGACGGCATGGGCGGGGAGAGCATCTTCCGCGTCAAGGCGGACGACCCGAACCGCAACGTGATCGTGGAGACCATGACCCAGCAGGGCGCCCGCAGCACCATGGCGCAGCGCTACATCCCCGGCATCAAGGACGGCGACAAGCGCGTACTTCTGATCGACGGCAAACCGGTGCCGCACTCGCTCGCGAGGATGGCGAAGCCCGGCGAGACGCGGGCCAACCTCGCCGCCGGCGGCCAGGGTGTGGCGCAGCCGTTGTCAAGGCGCGATCAGGAGATCGCGGGCGCGCTTGGACCCGTTTTGGCGAAGCGTGGCCTGCTGCTGGTGGGCCTCGACGTGATCGGCGACTACCTGACGGAGGTCAACGTCACCAGCCCGACCTGCTTCCGCGAGATCCAGGACCAGACCGGGTTCGATGTTTCCGGGATGTTCCTGAACGCCTTGGAGCAGAAAGTAAAAGACACGAAACGATGATTGGCATACTGATCGTTGCGCACGGCGCCTTCGGCGAGGCGCTGATCCACTCCGCAAGCCACGTGCTCGGCAAGCGGCCGCTGCGCGTGCGGCAGGTCGGGGTCACCGTGCACGACGACCCGGAGGCGATCCTGCCGCAGGCGCAGGACCTCGTGCGGCAGCTGGACGACGGCGACGGCGTGCTGGTGCTCACCGACATCTACGGCGCGACGCCGGGCAACATCGCGTTGCGCCTGATCAGGCCCGGCGCCGTGGAAGGCATCGCCGGAGTCAACCTGCCGATGCTGATCCGCGCGCTCACCTACCGCGACCAGGGCCTCGCCTCGGCGGTGGAGAAGGCGCTCTCGGGCGGCACTGAAGGCGTCGTGCACATGACCCAGGATTGCTGCAATGGCAAGAGCTGAGGTCGAGATCGTCAACAAGCTCGGCCTGCACGCGCGTGCCTCGGCCAAGCTCACCCAGCTGGCGAGCAGCTATGCCTGCGAGGTCTGGCTCGAGCGCAACGGCCGCCGGGTGAACGCAAAGAGCATCATGGGAGTGATGATGCTGGCGGCGGGCAAGGGCGCCACCGTCGCCATCATCGCCGAGGGCGAGGGCGCCGAGGCGGCGCTCGCCGCATTGCAGAAGCTGATCGCAGACAAGTTCGAAGAGGGGGAGTAAGGTGAATTTCGTGCTGCACGGCACCGCCGTGTCTGCCGGCATCACCATCGGGCGCGCCCACCTCGTCACCAGCGCGCGGCTCGAGGCCGCGCACTACGAGATTCCCGCAACCGCGGTCCAGGCCGAGATCTTCCGCTTCGACGCGGCCATCGCGCGCGCGAAGCAGGAACTGGCGGCGCTCACCGGGCAGATCCCGGCCGACGCGCCGGCGGAGTTTGCCGCCTTCATCAACCTGCACCGCATGATCCTCGAGGACTCGTCGCTGTCGCAGGCGCCGCGCGAGCTCATCCGCGAGCGGCGCACCAACGCCGAGTGGGCGCTCGTGCAGCAGATGGAAACGCTGGTCGCGCAGTTCGAGGAGATGGAGGACCCGTACCTGCGCGAGCGGCGCCAGGACATCGAGCAGGTGGTCGAGCGCGTGCTGAAGGCGTTGCAGGGGGCCCACGGGCCCGGGGGCGCTCAGGCCGGCCATGAGCCGCTGCCCTCGGCCGAGCAGGACATGATCGTCGTCGCGCACGACCTGTCGCCGGCGGACATGATCCTCTTCAAGCGGCACAAGTTCGGCGCCTTCGTCACCGACGTGGGCGGGGTGACCTCGCACACCGCGATCGTCGCGCGCAGCCTCAACATCCCGGCGCTGGTGGGACTGCACCACGCGCGCGACATGATCCGCGAAACCGACCTGCTGATCGTCGACGGCCTGCAGGGCGTGCTGGTGGTGGACCCCGACCCGGTGGTGCTGGGCGAATACCGGCTGCGCCAGTCGCAGCACGTGCTGGAGAGGCAGAAGCTCAAGCGCCTGAAGACCACGCCCTCGGCCACGCTCGACGGCACCCCGGTCGAGCTCTTCGCCAACATCGAATTGCCGGAGGACATCGGCGAGGTGCAGGAGTCCGGCGCGCAGGGCGTGGGCCTGTTCCGCACCGAGTTCCTGTTCATGAACCGCAAGGCCCTGCCCTCCGAGGACGAGCAATTCGAGGCCTACCGCGAGGTCGCGAAGTCGATGGACGGGCGGCCGGTGGTCATCCGCACGCTAGATCTCGGGGCCGACAAGGCCATCGACCGGGAAATGGCGGTGGAGATGCCGAACCCCGCGCTCGGCCTGCGCGCAATCCGCTACTGCCTCGCCGAGCCGCAGCTCTTCCTCGCGCAGCTGCGCGCGATCCTCCGCGCCTCGAAGCACGGCAAGATCCGGATCCTCCTGCCCATGCTCGCGCACGCGCACGAGATCGAGCAGTCGCTCGCCATGGTGCGCCAGGCGCGCCAGCAGCTCGAGGAGAGGGGCATCCGCTACGACCAGGAAATTGAGGTCGGCGGCATGATCGAGGTCCCGGCGGCGGCGCTTGCGCTGCCGATGTTCATGCGAAAGCTCGATTTCCTCTCGATCGGCACCAACGACCTGATCCAGTACACGCTCGCGATCGATCGCACCGACGATACCGTCGCGCACCTGTACGACCCCCTGCACCCGGCGGTGCTGCACCTCGTCGCGCACACCATCCAGGCGGCCAACCGCGGCGGCACGCCGATCGCGGTATGCGGCGAGATGGCGGGAGACGCGCGCCTTACGCGCCTGCTGCTCGGCTTCGGCCTGCGCAACTTCTCGATGCACGCACAGCAGCTGCTCGCGATCAAGGAGCGCGTGCTGCGCACCAACCTCGCCCAGGCGCAGCCGCTTGCGCAGCGCGTGCTCAGGCAGTCGGATCCGGCGAAGACGCGGGAACTGCTCGAAAAACTGAATTCATAGGAGAAACTCGTGCGAATAGCGGTGTTTTTGCTTTGTTTCGCTTTTTCCGGGACGGTAAGTTCTCAAAGTTACCCCTCGAAACCCGTAAAGCTCGTCGTCCCCTTCCCCGCCGGCAGCGCGACCGACCAGGTCGCGCGCATCATCGGCCAGCAACTGCAGGAAGCGCTGAAGCAGCCCTTCGTCGTCGAGAACAAGCCCGGCGCGCAGGGCTCCATTGCCGCCGAGTTCGTCGCCAAGAGCGCGCCCGACGGCTACACATTGATGGTGACGACCAACACCCCGCAGGCGGCCAACGTGAGCCTTTTCCGGAAGCTGCCCTACGATCCGGTGAAGGATTTTGCGCCGGTCGCGCTGCTGGCGACGACCTCGTTCATGCTGATGGCCAAGCCGGATTTCCCGGCCAAGACGTTGAAGGAGTTCCTCGCTCACGTGCGCACGCAGCCGGGCAAGTTCTCCGCGGGCTACGGATCGGCGGGTTCGCAGGTATCGCTTGCGATGCTGAAATCGATGGGCAGGCTGGATGTGGTCGAAGTCCCCTACAAGGGCATCCCGCAGACCGTGACCGACGTTCTCGGCGGTTCGCTTGCATTCACCTTCGTGGACCTTTCGAACGCGCTGCCGCAGATGAAGGGCGGCAAGCTGAAGGGGTACGGCGTCACCTCGGCGCGCCGCACGCAGCTCGCGCCCGACGTGCCGGCGATCGCAGAGGAATTGAAGGGCTATGAGCTGATCGCGTGGTTCGCGCTGGTGGCGCCCGCCGGCACGCCGAAGGACGCCGTGCTCGCGCTCGCCGACGCGTCGCTCAAGTCATTGCAGAAGAAGGAGGTCGTCGAGCGCTTCGGCAACATCGGCACCGACGTCGCGCCGCTGGGGCCCGCGGACCTCGGCGCCTTCATCCAGGCTGAAATCGCGAACTGGGCGAAGCTCGTCAGGCTGGCCGGCATCCAGCCCGAGTAGACGGAATGGCGGGACCGCTCGACGGGGTTCGCGTCCTCGACCTGACCACGGTCGTGATGGGCCCGTACGCGACCCAGATCCTCGCGGACCTGGGCGCGGACGTGGTGAAGGTCGAACCACCCGAGGGCGACGTCATGCGCCATAACACGCCGATGCGCTCGAGCGGCATGGGCCACATCTTCCTCAACGCCAACCGCAACAAGCGCTCGGTAGTGCTCGACCTGAAGGCCGAGGCAGGGCGCGCGGCCTGCCTCGCGCTCGCGGAGACCGCCGACGTTCTCATCTACAACATCCGGCCGCAGGCGATGGCGCGCCTGAAGCTCTCCTACGACGAGGTGCGCGCGGCCAACCCGCGCATCCTCTACGTCGGCGCCTTCGGCTACTCGCAGCGCGGGCCGTACGCGGCGAAGGCGGCCTACGACGACCTTATCCAGGGCGCGGTGGGCCTGCCGTGGCTGTTCCGCGAGGCAGGCGGCGACGAACCGCGTTACCTGCCGGCGATCGTCGCGGACCGGTCAACCGGCCTTCAGGTTGCAAACGCGGTGTGCGCCGGGCTCTACCGGCGGGAAAAAAGCGGCCGCGGCCAGAGGATCGACGTGCCCATGTTCGAGAGCCTGCTGCAGCTCGTGCTGGGCGAGCACCTCGCAGGCGAAACCTACGTGCCGGCCGAGGGCGGCGGGCTCGGCCATGCGCGCATGCTCGCCAAGGGGCGCCGGCCCTACGAGACGAAGGATGGCTACATCTGCGTACTCGTCTACAACGACAAGCAGTGGCGCACATTCTTCGAGCTGATCGGCCGCCCGGAGCTGCTGCGGGATCCGGACTTCGCGACGCAGGAAGCGCGCAGCCGCGACTTCGAGGGCGCCTATGCCCTGGTCGCGCAGGAGATGAAGAAGCGAACGACCGCCGAGTGGCTCGCGGCGCTCGAGGCAGCCGACATCCCGGTACAGCGCATGAACAGCCTCGCCGACATCCTCGCCGACCCGCACCTCGCGGCGATCGGCTACTTCCGCGAGGTCGAGCACCCCACCGAGGGGCGCCTGCGCTCGATGGCGGTGCCCACGGAGTGGTCCGAGTCCACGCCTGAATACCGGCGCCACGCGCCGCGCCTGGGCGAGCACACGCGCGAAGTCCTGCGCGAGGCGGGCCTGGCCGATGCCGAGATCGAGCGCCTCCTCGCGTCGGGAACCGCTCGCGAAGCCGCGCGTTGATCCGGCAAATGTCTCCCGCGCGACCCCCGCTCGCAGCGCTTGCCGTCGCGTTCTGGCTGTGCGCCTGCGGCGGCGTGGCTTTCGCCCAGAGCGAGGGCCGGACCGACATGAATCGCCGCCTAGTGCTCGCCGCAGAGCGCGGCGACGCCGCCGAGGTCGGCCGCCTCATCGCCGCCGGGGCGGACGTCAACTGGCAGGACGAGAAACAGGACAGCGCGTACCTCGTGGCCGGAGCCCGCGGCCACACCGAAGTGCTGCGGCTCACACTCGCCGCGGGCGCGGACCTGAAGAGCACCAACCGTTTCGGCGGCACGGCGCTGATCCCGGCCTGCCACTACGGCCACCTGGAAACGGTGAAAGTGCTGCTCGCCACCGCGATCGACGTCGATCACGTGAACCGGCTGGGCTGGACCGCGCTGCTGGAGGCGGTGATCCTCGGCGACGGCGGTACCGTGCACACGGAAATCGTCCGTATGCTTCTCGCCCGGGGCGCGAACCCGAACATCGCCGACCGCGACGGCATCACACCCCTCGCGCACGCACGGCGCCGGGATTACGTTGCGATGGTGAAACTCCTGTCCGCGGCCGGCGGGCGGTAGCGACTCGCAACGCATGCCCGGCCTCTCGAATCCCGCGCACTCGCAGCCGGCGCCCGCCTGGCAGGTCACCGAGTGGCTGAACAGCGAGGTACCGCTGTCGCTGGACGTGCTGCGCGGCCGCGTCGTCGTGCTGCACGCGTTCCAGATGCTTTGCCCGGGCTGCGTGCAGCACGGTCTGCCGCAGGCGCAGCGCATCCACTCTCATTTCGATCCGGCCGAGGTCGCCGTGATCGGGCTGCACACGGTGTTCGAGCACCACGAGGCGATGACGCCCGTTGCCCTCCGCGCGTTTCTGCACGAGTACCGGATCGCCTTCCCGGTCGGCGTGGACGCCCCTGGCTCGGACGGACCGCTGCCGCAGACGATGGCCGCATACGGCATGCGCGGCACGCCGAGCCTCGTGCTCATCGACCGGCGCGGACAGCTGCGACGGCATAGCTTCGGCACCGACGAGGATCTGGCGGTCGGCGCGGCAATCGCCACGCTCGTCGTCGAACGCTAGCCGGCGCGAGGCGAGCGCGGCGAGGATCCCGGGCGGCGCCTGCCGGCGTGCTACACTAGCCGCACAGCGCCGATTTGAAGTTCAGCTTGCGGGCGCTCTACAAATGCCGCTAAAGAGACCGGAAATCCGTTCTCGCGAAAGCTGAACGGATTTTTTCGTTTCAGGACCGCCGTGATCGTTGCGCCGCAGAAGGCACGCTTTACCGAGCCGCTCAGGCTGAAGAGCGGCGCGGTGCTGCCCGAGTTCGAGATCGCCTACGAGACCTACGGGACGCTGAACGCGGCGCGCTCGAACGCGGTTCTCGTCTGCCATGCGCTCAACGCCTCGCATCACGTCGCAGGCACGTACGCGGGCGACCCGAGGAACGTCGGCTGGTGGGACAACATGGTCGGTCCCGGCAAGCCGCTCGACACTGACCGCTTTTTCGTGATCGGCAACAACTACATCGGCTCCTGTTTCGGCTCGACCGGGCCGACTTCCGCCAACCCGGCCACCGGCCGGCAGTGGGGCGCGGATTTCCCGGTGGTCACGGTCGAGGACTGGGTCGCCGCGCAGGCGCGGCTTGCGGACCATCTGGGCATCGCCCGCTTTGCCGCCGTGATGGGCGGCAGCCTGGGCGCCATGCAGGCGTTGCAATGGTCGCTCTCGTACCCCGAGCGCGTGCGCAACGCGATCGTCATCGCCGCCACGCCGCGCCTATCGGCGCAGAACATCGCCTTCAACGAGGTCGCGCGCCAGGCGATCATGACCGATCCGGACTTCCACGGCGGCCATTACTACGACAAGGGCGTGCTGCCGCGACGAGGGCTGCGCATCGCGCGCATGATCGGCCACATCACCTACCTGTCGGACGACGCCATGATGGAGAAGTTTGGACGCGCGCTGCGGCGCGCCGCGCCGGGCTTCGACTTCGACGTCGACTTCGAGATCGAGTCCTACCTGCGCTACCAGGGCGACAAGTTCGCCGAGTACTTCGACGCCAATACCTACCTGCGCATCACCAAGGCGCTCGATTACTACGACCCGGCGGCCGACTTCGACGGCGACCTGTCGAAAGCCTTCGCGCGCGCGCAGGCGGATTTCCTGGTGATCTCGTTCACCTCCGACTGGCGCTTCTCGTCGCAGCGCTCGCGCGAGATCGTGCGCGCGCTGCTCGACAACCGGCGCGTTCTGTCGTACCTCGAGATCGACGCGCCGCAGGGCCACGACGCCTTCCTGCTCGACGATGCGCGCTACCACGCGGCGCTGCGCGCCTACTTCGGCAACATCGCGCTATGACCCGCAGTCATGACTGAGCTCGAGATCATCGCGCGCTGGGTCGCGCCGGGGGCCCGGGTGCTGGACCTGGGCTGCGGCGACGGCAGGCTGCTCAAGCACCTGTGGCAGATGCGCCAGGCGCCCGGCTACGGGGTCGAGATCGATGACACGAAAGTAATCGCCTGCCTCACCAACGACGTCAATGTCCTGCAGATGGACCTCGAGGACGGCCTCGCCGCCTTCGCCGACAGCTCCTTCGATACCGTGATCCTCTCGGAAACGCTGCAGGCGATCCACCGGCAGGAGCCGCTGCTGAAGGACATGCTGCGCGTCGGGCGCGAGGCGATCGTTTCCTTCCCCAACTTCGGCTACTGGCGCGCGCGCATCCAGATCGCGCTGGCCGGCCACATGCCGGTGTCCAAGGAGCTGCCCTACCAGTGGTACGACACCCCCAACGTGCACCACTGCACGCTGGTCGACTTCGAGGCGCTGTGCGCCAAGCTCGGCTTCCGCGTGCTCGAGCGCGTCGTCCTCACCGACGGCGAGCCCGTCTCGCTGCTGCCGAATCTCTTCGGCGCGCTCGTGATCTACCGTGTCAGCACGTAGGGCGCTGATCGCCGGTGCAGTGGCCATGCTCGTCGGGGCGTTCGCCGCCGGCGTGCTCGTGGACAGGAGCAACCGGTCGGGCCCGGCGGCTCCGGCGGCGGCGCCGGCGATCGACGCCACCGCGCTGGCGCGGTTCCATTCGCCTACCGCCGGCGATCCGGCCGCCCGCGTCCACATCGTCGAATTCTTCGACCCCGCCTGCGGCGCCTGCCGCGATTTCTATCCCTTCGTGAAGCGCCTGATGGAGGCGCACCCGGGCAGGATCCGCCTGACCCTGCGTTACGCGCCCTTTCACAAGGGCGCGGACGAGGTGGTCAGGCTCCTCGAGGCGGCGCGCAAGCAGGGCAAATTCTGGCCGGCGCTCGAAGCACTGCTCGCCGCGCAAGACCAGTGGACGATCCAGCATGTGGCCCGGCCCGAGCTCGCCTTGCCCGTGGTCGCGCGCCTTGGCCTGGACATGGAGCGGCTGCGGCAGGACATGCGCGCGCCCGAGCTCGACCAGCTGCTGCGGCAGGAATTGCAGGATGCGAAGACTCTCGGCGTAAGCCAGACGCCGGAGTTTTTCGTCAACGGCCGGCCGCTGCCCAACTTCGGCTACGATGAGCTGAAGGCGCTTGTCGAGAGGGCACTGCGCGAGAACTACGGTTGAGGCGGGGCGCGCGCCGCCAAGAGGAGCTTCGATGACTGTTTGCGTGGTTCGTCTGGGTTCGCCACGCTCGCGCGGCGAAGGCCTGCGCATCGGCACCGTGCGCCGGCCGCCGCGCGGGGTACCGAAGGCGAAATTCGCCTCCGAAAACTGGTATGACGTCTGGCTGCCGGAGCTCGCGCCCTCGGAAGCGACGGTGAAGCTCGGCCAGAAGGCGGAGACCGATGCGCAGTGGCGCGCGTTCGCGAAGCGCTACGAAACGGAGATGGCTACCGCGGGTCCGGGCCGGCTGCTCGACCTGCTCGCCGCCCTGTCGCAGGACGCAGATTTCTCTGTCGGCTGCTACTGCGCCGACGAGGCTCGCTGCCACCGCTCGATCCTGCGCAAGCTGCTGAAGGACCGCGGCGCGAAGCTCGCATGAACGTCGACATCGCCGGCACCGAGGTGTGGGTCGAGGGCGAGGGCCCTGAGACGATCCTAATGGTGCACGGCTGGCCGGATACCTGCCGGCTTTGGGACGCGCAGGTCGAGTACCTGAAGGCGAAGTACCGCTGCATCCGATTCACGCTGCCGGGATTCGACGAAGCGCGGGAGCGCCGGATCTATACCGTAGACGAAGTCACGGGGCTCATTGCCGAGGTCGTCCGGCGCCTGAGCCCCGACCGCAAGGTGACGCTCATGGTCCACGACTGGGGCTGCGTCTACGGCTACGAGTTCACCATGCGCAACCCGCAGATGGTTAGGCGCATCGTCGGTGTGGACATCGGCGAGGCGCGGTCGTTGCGGCGCGCGCTCGGCGCGCGCGCGAAGTTCTACATCCTCGCCTACCAGGTCTGGCTCGCTCTCGCATGGAAGATCGGCGGGCGGCTCGGCGACTGGATGACGCGCAAGATGGCCGGGTGGGTGCGGGCAAGGTCGGATGCGCGCTTCATCGGCTCGCGCATGAACTACCCCTACTACCTTGCCTGGTTCGGCGGCGCGCAGTCCTTCGGCAGGCAGGTGCGGCGCTTCGATCCCGCCTGCCCCATGCTGTTCATCTACGGGAAGCGGAAGCTCTTCATGTTCCACGCCCAGCAGTGGATCGATGAGCTCGCAAAGCGGGCGGGCTGCCAGGTAGCCGCATTCGACACCGGGCACTGGGTGATGCTGCAGCAGCCCGAGCGGTTCAATCAGGTCGTTGGCGACTGGCTCGCGGTGACTGACGCCCTGGCTGCTAGCTCGTAGCCTGGTCCAGCGCCTCGATCCTCGCGCGCAGCCAGGCGAGCAGCGCGAGGCCGGGCAGCGCGATCACGAAGGTGAAGCCAAAGAAGGTCGTCCAGCCCACCGCGTTTACTAGATACCCGGCGACGGGGCCCACGTAGACCCGGCCGACCGCCGACAGCGCCGAGAGCAGCGCATACTGCGTCGCGGAGAAGCGGCGGTCGCACAGGGCCATGAGCAGCGCGACGTAGGCGGCGGTGCCCATGCCGCCGCAGAGGTTCTCCAGGCCGATCACCGCCACCATCAGCGGGTAGCTCTTCCCCGCCGTGGACAGCAGCAGGAACCCGAGGTTGGTGACCGCCTGCAGCACGCCGAACAGCAGCAGCGCGCGGTACAGGCGCATCTTCGCCATCAGCGCGCCGCCCGCGAGCGCGCCGACGATAGTCGCCGCCAAGCCGAAGCCCTTGTTGATCGCGCCGATCTCCGTAAGCGAGAAGCCCGGCCCGCGCAGCAGGAACGCGGTGGTGAGGTTGCCCGCGAACGCGTCGCCGAGCTTGTAGAGCACCACCAGCGCGAGCAGCGCGAGCGCTCCCTTACGCGAGAAGAATTCGCCGAAGGGCTGCACCACCGCCTCGTCGAGCGACTTTGGCGCCGCGTCCTTCAGGCCCGGCTCGATCACGAACCAGGTGGCCAGCATGCCCACGGCCATAAGGGCGGCCATCAGCCAGTAGGTCACGGTCCATCCGAGCCACTGGTCGGCGAGGATCAGCGCGCCCGCCCCGGAGACCAGCATCGCGATCCGGTAGCCGAGCACCGACACCGCCGCGCCAGCGCCGCGCTCTTCGCGCTCGAGCCAATCGGCGCGCAGCGCGTCGAACACGATGTCCTGCGAGGCGGAGAAGAAGGCGACGGCAAAGGCGACCGCGCCGAGCAGCCAGGTCGCGTCGCGCGGCGTAAGCGTGCCCATGAAGGCGATGGACGCGGCGAGCAGCAGCTGCGTGACGAGCAGCCAGCCGCGCCGGCGGCCGAGAAACGGCGGCGTGTAGCGGTCCATCAGCGGCGCCCAGAGGAACTTGTAGGTGTAGGGCTGGCCGACCAGCGCGAACCAGCCGATGGCGACGATGTCGACGTTTTCCGCCGCGAGCCAGGCCTGCAGCGTGCCAGCGGTCAGGGCGAGCGGCAGTCCCGAGGAGAAGCCAAGCAGCAGTAGGACCAGGATTTTCCTGCTGCGGAAGACAGCGGCATACGCCGAAAGCGGCATGGGCGCGGCCATTCTATCCGGCCCCCGGCGGGCGTTGCGGCGGTGCAGTAATCCGGGTACCTTTGGAGGTTCCGCTTCGCTCAATCGCAACTACCAGACAAATAGAGACCATGACTATGGATTCCGCTGCCAAGGACAAGCTCGTTGCCGACCTGAAAACCCTGATCTCGGACAGCGAGGAGCTGCTGCGCGCCAGCGCCGGCCAGGCGGGCGAGAAGATCGCCGCCGCGCGCGAGCGCATCCAGGCGTCGCTCGCGACCGCCAAGGTGAAGCTCGGCGAAGCCGAGCGC
>JAYRND010000048.1:0-3149 GCA_041904885.1 Burkholderiales bacterium | reverse complement strand
GGAGGGGACGAAGTGGCTGATGGCGAGCCTGCTCTACGGCGCGGGGCTGCGGCAGATCGAGTGCCTGCAGCTGCGCGTCAAGGACGTGGACTTTTCCTATCGGCAGATCCTGGTGCGGGACGCGAAGGGGGCGAAGGACCGTGTCACCATGCTGCCCGAGCAGGCCGTGCAGCCGCTGCAGGCGCACCTGGGGCGGGTGCGGGCGCTGCACCAGCGCGACCTCGCCGCGGGGCATGGCGAAGTGAGCCTGCCCTATGCGCTCGCGCGCAAGTATCCACGCGCGGGCCGCGAGTGGGCCTGGCAATTCGTGTTTCCCTCCGGCGTGCTTTCCGCCGACCCTGAATCCGGCGTCACCCGGCGGCACCACGTCTTCCCGGACACGCTGGGCCGCGCAGTAAAGGCGGCGGCGAGGGCGGCACGCATCGTCAAGCCGGTGAGCTGCCATACGCTGCGGCACTCATTCGCCACGCACCTGCTCGAAAGCGGCTACGACATCCGCACGGTGCAGGAGCTGCTCGGCCACTCGGATGTGTCGACGACGATGGTGTACACGCACGTGTTGAACAGGGGCGGCAAGGCGGTCGCGAGCCCGCTCGACAGAATGGAACAGCCGGGGACCGCGTATGGCCACCTTTGAGCGCATTTCAGATCGAATTCTGGTCTTGCGCGGACTCCGCGTGATCCTGGATTCGGATCTCGCGCTTCTCTACGCCGTCGAAACCCGACGGCTGAACGAGCAGGTCCGGCGCAACCTGGACAGGTTTCCGCCCGAGTTCATGTTTCGCATGACAAATCAGGAGCTTGCCTCTTTGATGTCGCAAATTGCGACTTCAAAGCGAGGCCGGGGCGGCACGCGAAAGCGACCGCTGGTCTTCACGGAACACGGCGCGATCATGGCGGCCGCAGTGCTGAACTCGGTTCGCGCGGTCGAGGTATCCGTCTACGTCGTGCGCGCCTTCGTGGCGATGCGCGATGCGCTGGCTCATCAGGGAGAGGTCGGCCGGCGGCTGGATCAGCTCGAGCGCATGGTCGGCACGCACGACACGGCAATCCGCCAGATTCTCCAGACCCTTCGGCAGCTCACGACACCTCCGGAGCCCGCGAAGCGGCGCAGGATCGGGTTCGTGCATGACTGACTACTCGAACAGGTTCAGGACGCCATCGAGGCCGCTGTAATCGAGCGCGTGGGTGGCCTGCGCTCGGACGACGGGCTTGGCGCGGTAGGCGATGGAGATGCCGGCCTCGGCCATCATCCTGAGGTCGTTGGCGCCGTCGCCGATGGCGACGGTCTGCTCGCGTGCGGCGCCGAGGCGCTGCGCGACCTGGCGGAACTTCGCGGCTTTCGCGTCCGCGTCGACGATGCCGCCGAGAACGCGGCCGGTCAGCTTGCCTCCGTCGATCTCGAGGACATTGGAGATCGTTTCGTCGAGGCCGAGGCGTTCCTTCAGGCGTTGCGTGAAGAAGGTGAAGCCTCCCGAGACGAGGAGGAGCTTGATCCCGTGGCGCTTGCACGCGGCGACGAGCGGCTCGGCGCCTGGCGAGAGGCGCAGTTTTTCGTCGTAGACGTCCTGCAGCGCGTCCTCGGGCAGGCCGGCGAGCAGGGCGACGCGCCGGCGCAGGCTTTCCGGGTAGTCGATCTCGCCGCGCATGGCCTGGCGGGTGATCGCGGAAATTTCCTCCTTCTTGTCGGCATAGGCGCCGAGCTCGTCGATGCACTCGATGGTGATCAGCGTCGAGTCCATGTCCATCGCGAGCAGCTTGAGATCGGCAAAGCGCCGTCCTTCGGGCACCCACGCGTGGTCCAGGCGGTGCGACTCGCACCAGGCGGCGACGCCGTCGCGCTTTCGCGCCCCAAGCAGCCGCCAGGCGCGCTCGCCCAGGGCCACGGCCTGGTCCGCGCCGCACAGCTCCGCGAGTGCCGCCGCCCTGAGGGGCGTGGCCTCAGGGCCTTGGACGACCAGGATCGGCGCGCTGGCTGGCGGCGGCATCGCTTTTCTTCTGCGCTTCGGGATCGGGCTTCTTCTGTGCCTGTTCGCGCCAGGTCTTGGCCTGCGCGGGGTTGGCGGGGATGCCCAGGCCCAGCTCGTAGGCCTTGGCGAGCTCGAGCATGGCGAGCCGGTTGCCCTGGTTGGCGGCGCGGCGGAACCAGGCTACCGCCCCTTCGAGGTCGCGCGGCCCCCCGATGCCGCGCTGCAGGAGGATGGCGAGCAGGAACTGCGCGCCCTCGTTGTCCTGCGCGGCGGCGTTGCGGAACCATTTGACGGCTTCCGCCGCGTCCTGGCGCACGCCCTCGCCGTCGAGGTACATGCGCCCCAGCTGCGCCTGTGCGCGCGGCTCGCCCGCTTCGGCCGCCTTCTTCATCAAATCAGCCATCCGCGCGGTGTCCTGAGGCACGCCGACGCCCATTCCATACAGCAGCGCAAGGTTGGTCAGGGCGCGAGGGAATCCCTGGTCGGCGGCAAGCTTGTACCACTTGGCCGCCTCGATCGGATTTTTCAGCACGCCTCGCCCGTCGTAGTAGAGCGCGCCAAGATTGTTCTGTGCGCCCGGATGCCCGGCTTCGGCCGCGCGCCGGTACCAGCCGATCGCGGCCTCGATGTCCTTCCAGGGCGCGGGAGCGTTTTCCAGGATGCCGCCAAGCACGTACTGCGCCTCGATGGTGCCGTCGGCGGCGAGCGGTCTGAGAGTGTCGATCGCCTGCTTGAAATCGCCGCGGTCGAGCGCCCCGAGCGCCGGCCGGAGGTTCTGGTAGGGATCCCTGTCCCTTTCCTGGTCCTGCTGGGCGCCGGCATTCATCGCCAAGAAAAGCGTGAAAACCAGAATCCAGGTCTTCATGCGGCCAGCGCTCCCAGCAGGTCTTTCGCCGCCTGCACGCGCAGCGGCCATTCCGCCATCTTCGCCTCCAGCCGCAGCCGGTCCGGGCCTGCAAGCCGCAGGTTCTTGCGCTTCTGCATGAGCGCGACGACGCGCGCGCGGTCCACCGTCGCGTCCTTCGCGAACTGCAACTGCAGCGCCTCGTGCGTGGCCTCCACGCGAGCAACGCCGAGGGGCGCGGCGAGCAGCCGCAGGCGGTGCGAATCCAGCAGCACCTGCGCGGGCTCCGGCGGCAGGCCGAAGCGATCGACCAGCTCCTCGTGCATGGCGTCCAG
>JAYRND010000379.1:0-5102 GCA_041904885.1 Burkholderiales bacterium | reverse complement strand
GGTTTTCGGATCGCCAGGATCGCCGTAGGGCAGGGCGGACACGAGTGCCGCGAGATCGGCCTCGACTTTCCGAAGAATTGCTTTTTGAACCAAAAGCAGCTGGATCGAGGTGCAAACCTGCCCTGCCTTGCGGTAGCCGGCGTTGACGACCTTCGGCAGCGCGACATCGAGCTTCGCGTCGTCGCAGAGGATGCAGCAGGCGATCGAGCCCAGCTCCATCTGCGTGCGCCGCAGGCCGGCGCGGCTCTGGATGCTGCGGCCGACCTCGGTGCTGCCGGTGAAGGCGAAGAAGCGCACGCGCGGGTCGGCGATGATCCATTCGGCGACCTGCGTGCCGCCGGGCAGCAGCGAAAGGAACCCCTTCGGCAGCCCGGCCGCGAGCAGCACCTCGGCGAGCACGCAGGCCGTCAGCGGCGTGGCCGAGGCGGGCTTCAGGAGAACCGAGTTGCCCGCGGCGAACGCGGGCCCGATCTTGTGCGCCACCGTGTTGAGCGGGGAGTTGAAGGGCGTGATCGCCGCGACCACGCCCAGCGGCACGCGCAGCGTGAAGCCCATGCGCCCGGACTGCTGCGGCGCGCCTGCGAGCGGAATGACCTCGCCCGCGAGGCGGCGAGCCTCTTCCGCGCAGAGACGGAGCGTCTCCGCGCAACGCCGCACTTCGCCCGCGGCGTCCGACGCGGTGAAGCCCGCTTCCAGCTGCATCGTGCGCACGAAGGCATCGGCGCGCCCCTCGATCATGCCTGCGGCGCGCTGCAGGATCGCGCCGCGCTCGTAGGGCGTGGGCGCGCCGGCGCGGAACGCCGCGTGCGCGCTTTCAATGGCGCGCTCGACCTGCACGCGGTCCGCGGTGCCGAAGCGCGCGGCCGGCTGCAGGCGGTACTTGTCCAGCACCTCGAGCTGCGGGCCGGCGCCCGCGATCCATTCGCCGTCGACCAGGACGCGGTTCGCGGCGTCGAACTTAATTTCTGCGGGCTTGTTCATGTCCGGATAGCTCCTATGATCAGTTCGCCTTGATTCCCGCCTCGCGGATCAGCTTGCCGTAGCGGTCGCGTTCCATGCGGACCAGCGCGCCGAGCTCGCTCGGCCCGGCGGGCGACACTTCGGCGCCGAGCGCGGCCAGCCTCTCCTTCACGTCGGGCGCGGCGAGCGCCTTGCGGACCTCCATGCTCAGCCTTTCGACGACAGCGGCCGGCGTGCCCCGCGGCGCGATGAAGGCGTGCCATACCGATGCCTCGAAGCCCCGGTACCCCGACTCGGCGATCGTGGGCGTGTCCGGCAGCGTAGAGACGCGATCGGTGCTCAACGCGGCCAGCACGCGGAGCCGGCCGGCCTTGACGTGCGGCAGCACCTCGATCGCGTTCACCGCAACCAGGGGGAGCTGGCCGCCGAGCACGTCATTGATCGCCGGCGCCCCGCCCTTGTACGGCACGTGCTGCAGAGTGATCCCCGCGGCGCGCGCGAAAAGCTCCACCGCGAGGTGCGGAGTCGAGCCGTTCCCCGGCGACGCGTAGAGCACGGTACCCGGGCGCGCCTTCGCCGCCTCGACGAGCCTGGCGATGGTGGAGATCTCGCCCTTCGCGTTCCCCGCGATCACCACCGGCAGCCGCGCCACGAGGGCGACAGGCACGACGTCGCGCTCCGGGTCGAACGGCTCGGGCTGGTACAGCGCCGGGTTCGCCGCCAGGCCGTTCGCCACGAGCATCACCGTGTAGCCATCGGGCGCGCTCTCGATGAGCGCACGAATCGCGATGTTGCTGCCCGCGCCGGGCTTGTTGTCGACGATCACGGGCTGGCCCACGCTCTCCGACACCTTCTGTCCGACCGTGCGCGCGACGATGTCCATGGCGCCGCCCGGCGCGAATCCGACCAGGACCTTGATCGGTTTCGAAGGATAGGACTGCGCCTGCGCGGCGCCGCAAAGGACCGCGGCGAGCACGGCGAGAAAAGTTCGGATCATGCTTTGCCTCCGGTTCATAGCCACAGGATTTTCTTCCGGTAGTCGAGGTCGGTGAGCAGCGGCGCCGCGGGCCCCTGGTGGAAAACCGCGCCGCGCTCGAGAGCGAACACGCGGTCTGCGAGCGCGAGCACGAGATCGAGGTTGTGCTCGACGATGATGATCGAGGCCTGGCCGCGCAGCCGGTCGAAGACGCCGAATAGTTCCTGCACGACGGCCGGCGCGAGCCCCTCGAAGGGCTCGTCCAGAAGGAGAAGGCGCACGTTGCCCGACAGCGCGCGCGCCACCGCGGCCATCTGCTGCTCGCCGCCGGAAAGGTAATCCGCGGCGACGTGCATGCGCTCCTTCAGCCGGGGAAAGACCTCGAAGATCTTCTGCTCGCCCCAAACCACGCCCTTCGCGCCGTCGGCGCAGTTATCCGTACGTCGGGCAAGGCGCCCCAGCGCGAGGTTCTCGGCCACCGTCATGCCGGCGAACAGGCCGCGCCCCTGGGGCACGTAGCCGATGCCGAGGCGCGCGATGTCGGGCGCCGGCAGGCCGGCGAGATCGCGCCCCTCGAACTCGATCGCGCCCGAGGCGGGCGGCAGGAGGCCCGCGAGCGTCTTCAGCAGCGTCGACTTGCCGGCGCCGTTGCGCCCGAGCAGCGCCACGATCTCGCCGTCGCGAACGTCGAGAGAGGCGTCGTTCAGGATGTGGCTCTTGCCGTAGTACGCGTTGATGTTCCGGAAGGACAAGAGGGGTTTTTCACTGGAAGGAATTTCTTTCCTTCGGGAAGCGGCAGGACTGCCCTTGCCGGTGTAGACCTCCTGCACGCGGCGGTCGGCGCGGACTTCCTCGGGCGTGCCGGCCATCAGCACCTCGCCCTGGTTCATGACCGTGACGCGATGCGAGAACGCAAGCACCCGGTCGATGTCGTGCTCGACGATGAGCACCGGAATGCTGGCGGCGACGCGGCGGATGAGGCCCGACACGCGCTCGCGCTCCGCGGCGGCGAGGCCCGCCAGCGGCTCGTCGAGCAGCAGCAGCTGCGGCTTGCAGGCGAGCGCGATGCCGAGGTCGAGCAGCCGCTGGCCGCCGTAGGAAAGGTCGCCGCCGGGGATTTCCTCGATGCCCTCCAGCCCGAGGAACCGGACCAGCTCGCGGGTCTCGGCCTCGATGTCGGCGTACCGGTCGATGTCGCGCCAGGCGTTGAAGCGCGCGGCGTGCCGGGCCTGCACCGAAAGCCGCAGGTTCTCGTGGATGCTGAGGCCCTTGAAGAGGTTGGTGATCTGGAACGAGCGCGCCACGCCGCGCTCGCTGATCCTGTGCACCGGCAGGCCCTCGATCGGCGCGCCGCACATGCGCACGCGGCCCGCGTCCGGCGAATACAGGCCCGAGACGAGGTTGAAGAGCGTGGTCTTGCCCGCGCCGTTGGGCCCGATCAGGGCGTGGATCTCGCCGGCCCGGACTTCCAGGCTGGCGCCGCGCACGGCGTGAATGCCGCCAAAGTGCTTGTCTACGGATTCGATCTGCAGGATCTCTTTTTCATTTTCCTTCAGAACAAGAAATTCCGGGAGCGGCAGCCCCTCGTGGATCCTGCGCCCGCTCATCGCCGCGGCTTCCTCTGGCGCCGGGCGCCAGCGCCGCCGGAGGCGGGTCCAGATGCCGACCAGGCCTTCCGGCGAATAGAGCACGAAGCCTGCGAACACCAGCCCGAACCAGAGCAGCCAGTTCCCGGTCCACATCGAGAACAGCTCGCGGAAGAGCGTGTAGAAGAGCACGCCCAGCGCCGGGCCGAGGATGCTGTGCATGCCGCCGATCACCACCATCGCCAGCAGCTCGCCCGAAAACGGCACCGAGACCGCTTCCGCCGAGACGAGGTAGTGCTGGAAGCCGAGCAGGGCGCCGGCGAGCCCCGTCACCACCGCCGAGAGCACGAACGCGCCGAGCCGGTAGCGATCGACGGGATAGCCCTGGAAGGTCGCGCGCAGCTGGTTCTCGCGGATGGCCACCAGGACGTGGCCGAACGGCGAGCGCACCACGCGCAGCAGCAGGTACAGCACGGCGAGGCCGATCAGCGCGACGAGGGCATAGTAGGCGAGGGCGTTGTCGAGGTTGACCGGGCCAAGGCTGCCGCGCTTCAGGCCGCCCAGGCCGTCCTCGCCGCCGGTCACCGCGGTCCAGCGGAAGGCGACCGTGTAGGTGAGCGCCGCAAGCGCGAGCGTCAGCAGCGAGAAGTACACGCCGCGCCGGCGCAGGATGAGGATGCCCACCAGCGCCGAGAGCGCGGCGATGAGCGCCATGGATAGCAGGATCGGCACGGCGATCTGGTTGGCGAACCAGTGCTTCTGCGCCAGGCCCGCCGCGTAGGCGCCGATCCCGAACCACGCCGCGTGGCCGAAGGAGGTGAGGCCCGTGAAGCCGACCAGCAGGTTCAGCCCCATCGCGGCCATCGCGAGGATCACCACCACCGAGGCCGAGTTGACCGTCAGGCCGAGCAGCGGCATCACGGCCGGCAGCACGGCGAGCGCGATCGCGCCGATCCAGAGGGGACGGTTCTTCATTCGAACTTCTCGATCCGCTCGCCGAGAAGACCGCGCGGCCGGAACAGCAGCACGAGGAACATCAGCACGTACATCGACGCCTCGCCCGCCGCCGGCACGAAGTAGATGGTGATGCCGCGAACGACCCCGACCAGCAGCGCGGCGAGCACCACGCCCCAGAAGCTGCCCAGCCCGCCGATGACCACCACCACGAATGCCACGGTGATGATCTCCGCGCCCATCGCCGGGTGCACGTTGGTGATCGGCGCGAACAGCGCGCCGCCCAGCGCCGCCATGCCCACGCCCAGCATCACGATCACGGCCATGTAGGGCTCGAGCCGGATGCCGAGGGCGGCCACCATGTCCGGGCGCTGGATGCCCGCGCGCACGACGCGCCCGAAGGAGGTCTTGTTGAGCAGCAGCCAGATGCCGGCCAGCACGGCGGCCACGATCGCGAGCAGCAGCAGCCGGTAGCGCGAGAACATGAAGTCGCCGAGCAGCACCTGGCCCTTCAGCGCCGCGGGCAGCGAGGCGGGCAGGGGCGCCGCGCCCCAGATCATGCGGATCGCCTGCTCGGCGACCAGCGCCAGCGCGAAAGTGAGCAGCAGGCTCAGGATCGGGTCGGC
>JAYRND010000378.1:0-3401 GCA_041904885.1 Burkholderiales bacterium | reverse complement strand
CTCGACGATCGCCTGCTCGGTCTGGCGCGCCATCTCGGCGTAGATCGGGTCGCCCGTGCCGGGCTCGAGGCCACCGGTGTCGATGACGATGCACGAGCGCTTGCCGAGCGACGCCTCGCCGTAGTGCCGGTCGCGCGTGACGCCGGGCACGTCGACGACGATGGCGTCGCGCCGGTGCGTCAGCCGGTTGAACAGCGTGCTCTTGCCGACGTTGGGCCGCCCTACCAGCGCTATTACGGGCTTCATGCCGACAGCCTACTGCGCCTGCAGCGCGTAGAGTCCGCCGTTCTGGGTCTGCACGAGGAACCCTTCCGCCAGCCGCTGCGGCGCGGCGCGCACCGCGCTGCCGTCGGTCGCGGCGCGGCCGATGAAGGCGCCGGACTCCCGCGCGAAAAGGTGGACGAATCCCTGCAGGTCGCCCGCCGCCACCTCGGTGCCAAGCGGCAGCGGCAGCGATAGCTGGCGGTACGCAAGCCGGTCCTGCTTCCAGATGCTGCGACCATTGGTGCGGTCCAGCGCATGGACGGCGCCCTTGTCGTCGCTGATGAACGCGTAGCGCGCGTCGAAGGAAACCCCGGTCAGGGTCGACATGTCGCGCGCCCAGAGCTGGTTGCCGGTCTGCTGGTCGTAGCAGGCGACGCGCCCCTGGTAGGCCGCGGTGCAAACTTCCCGCCCCTGCGCGACCGGATCGCCGACGATGTCGGTGACCCGCTCGAGCTCGGTCGAGCCCTTGGGCAGCGCCACCGTCGATTCCCAGCGCGTGAGGCCGTTGCGCAGCGCGATCGCGACCAGCTTGCCGCCCGAGAACCCGGCGTAGGCGAAGCCCTGGGACATCGTCATGCCCACCGGGGAGCGCACGACCAGCGAGGCGGCGGGCCGCTGGTAGACCCAGCGCCGCTTGCCGTCCTCCGCACCGAAGGCAAAGATGCGGCTGTCGGCGCTGCGCACGAGCACCAGGCCCTCGCCCAGCTTGGGCGCCGCCAGCACTTCGCTCGAAACGCGCGCGCGCCAGCGCAGCGTGCCGTCGATCGCGTCCAGTACGATCACTTCGCCTTCTTCGGTGGCGACCACGACCTGCGCGCCGTCGCTGCCTACGCCGGCCGAGAGCCGGCTGCCCAGGGCGACGCGCCACTTGGGCTGGCCCGACGCTGCGTCCAGGCGCGCGACGTTCCCCGCACGTGAGGCGACATAGACGCTGTCGCCGAAGACCGCCGGGGAGAACACATAGGATTCCGCCGCGCCGATGCTGGAAGTCCAGAGCACTTTCACCGGCTGCGGGTTGCTCAGGGCCGGCAGTTCCGACGGCTTCGGCCCGGACGGCGTGCTGAACCAGTCCACCGGGTTCAGGCTGGGCCCGCTGGAGCAGGCGGGCAGAAGGATCGGCACGAGAACCACGGCGGCGAAAATCGCCACGCGGCGCAAGCGCGGCAGGCGCACGCTCAGCTCCCGAGCGCGTCCAGGCGCAGCTGCACGCCGGCGCGGAACGCGCCGCCGCGCGGGTCGGATTTTTCCAGCGCGAGCCGGTAGGCTGCCCTGGCTTCGTCGGCCTTGCCCTGCGCGAGCAGCACGTCGCCCTTCAGCGCCGCGTACTGCGCCGCCATCGCCGGCGCATGCTTCGCCTCCAGCTGCGCGAGCGCCTCGCCGTAGGCCTTCTCGTCCAGCATGACGCCGGCCAGGCGCAGGCGTGCGATGTCGCGGAGCTCCTCGGACGAGGAACGGTCCACGGCCCACTGCAGCTGCGCGCGGGCGCTCTTCAGGTCGCCGCGCTCGAAATAGAATCGCGCGGAGGCGAGCGCGCCCATGCTCGCGTACAACGTGCGCGGGAACTTCTCCACCAGGCTGCCGCCGGCGTCGCGCACCGCCTTCGCGTCGTCCGCCTGGAGCCCTTTCACCAGCGAGTCGTACAGCGCCGCCGCCTGCTGCGACTGGTCCGCCTGCCAGATGCGCCAGCCCTGCCAGCCGGCCAGGGCGAGCGCCACCGCGGCGACCACGGCCAGCACCGCCGTGCCGTTGTCCTTCCACCAGCCCTTCAGGGCGGCGATCTGTTCCTGTTCCTCGAGGTCGTATGCCATCAGCTTTTCCCGTGCTCCGTAGACTGCTGCAATAGATTCCTGACCGCCCCGACCAGTTCCCCGGCGGGGCAATCCGCCGCCGACCGGGCGGCGAGGTCCTTGACCTGCACGACGCCTTTCGCGGCCTCGCTTTCGCCGGCGATCAGCGCCACGCGGAAGCCCTTCTTCTCGGCGTAGGCGAGCTGGTGCTTCAGCCGCGCCGTCTCGAGGTAGACCTCGGTGTTGATGCCGGCCTCGCGCAGCAGGCGCGCCATTTTCAGGTAGCCGCCCAGGTCCTGCCCCTCCATGGTCGTGACCAGGACTTCCGCGGGCGTGCGCGCCGGCCTGCGCAGCAGGCCCGCTTCCTTCAGGCGGGAGAACAGCCGGGTCAGGCCGATCGAGATGCCGACCCCGGGCAGCCGCGTGTCGGTGAAATAGCTCGCCAGGTCGTCGTAGCGCCCGCCCGAGCAGATGCTGCCAAGTTCGGGGTAGTCCACGAGCGTCGTCTCGTAGATGGTGCCGGTGTAGTAGTCCAGGCCGCGCACGATGCCGAGGTCCACGCCGAATGCGGTGTCCGGCACGCCAAACTGCCGTATCGCCTCGACGACGGTCTTGAGCTCGGCGCGACCCTGCTCGCATTCCGGGAACCCTGCAAGCAACTCGAGCGTTTCCTGCGTGCTGCGCTCCGCCGATACCAGGCCGTACAGCTCCTGCGCCGAAGCGCGCGGAATGCCCTCGCGCACCAGGTCGCCGAGGACCTTCGATTCCTCTTCCTTCTCGATCTTGTCGAGCGCGCGCAGCACCGCCGCCGCGCGCTCTTCCGGCACGCCGAAGCTGGCGAGCAGGCCCTTGAGGACCTTCCGGTTGTTGATGCGGATGCGGAACCTGCCGATCCCCATTTCCCCGAACACGCTGTGGATGACGCTTGGGATCTCGGCCTCGGCGAGGTAACCGAGCTTCTCGCGGCCGATGATGTCGATGTCGCACTGGTAGAACTCGCGGAACCGGCCCTTGCGCGCCTGCGGGCTCTCGCCGCGCCAGACCCGCTGGATCTGGTAGCGGCGGAACGGGAACGCCAGCTCGCGCTCGCGCATCGCCACGTAGCGCGCGAGCGGCACGGTGAGGTCGAAGCGCAGCGCGCCGCTCGTCGCCGCCTCGTCCTCGCTGTCGGCGGCGAGGCGGGACAGCGCGTAGATCTCCTTCTCCACCCCGCCCTTGGAGGTCAGCACCTCCTTGCGCTCGGCGGACGGGGTCTCGAGCGGCAGGAAGCCGTAGCGCTCAAAGGTGCGGCGAATGATGTCCACCAGTTCGTTGAACTGGAGCTGTTCCTGAGGCAGATATTCCTGGTCG
>JAYRND010000377.1:0-8322 GCA_041904885.1 Burkholderiales bacterium | reverse complement strand
GGGGCATCCAGCCGGTCTGGAGTGCGGGGCCCGCAGGCGCGCCGATGTTGCGACGCATTGACGCGGCACAACGGTATTCCGCGCTAGGTCAATCGCTCGATCTCGCGCAGCTGTGGGGTTTGATCGCCGGCGCTGCGCTGCTGGTCTGCCCCGATACCAGCGTCATGCACATCGGCAGGCTCACCGGCACTCCCACCGTGACGCTGTTCGGACCGAGCTCGGCGACCTTGTTCGGCCCGGGCGAGTTCTGGCGCGCGATGCCCTGCCGCGCGGTCACCGTGACGGATTTTCCCTGCCGCGACCAGAACCGCCTGTTCAAGCGCGAAATCTCCTGGATCCGTCGCTGCCAGCGCTCGATCGCGGAATGCGGCGAGCCGCGCTGCATGGCGGCAATCGGCGTGGAGGATGTCGCGCGCGTGGCGGCCGCGCTGCTGCCATGACCCGGGTGCTGCTCAACTTTCGCGGCGGTTTCGCCGGGCTGCGCGAAGGCTACGTGGCGCTCGGCTGCGGCATCGTCGAAGACCAGTGGCAGCCCGGGGAGGCGGCGCTCGCGGGCGTCGCGCTCTGCGTCGCAGATTTCGTCGACTGCGCGCGCGACCTCAGGCGCGCCTCGGCGCTGCGCCGCCGCCTCAGCCGCGCGCGCGTGCCCTTGGTCGCCCTGGATCGCGATGCGCCGTTCCATCGGGGAGTGCGCGAGGCCCGGCTCACCTGCCTGCGCTGGCTCGCGCCGTTCGACGTCTACGCCACTCATTCGATGCAGGGCGCCGGCCGCTATGCCGCCCGGACGCTGTACTGCCCGAATGCGGCGCGCGAATCCGTCTACCGGATCTCGGACGCGGGGCTCGCATCGCTGCGCGACCCTGGGCGCTACCGGTGGGACGTCTCGTTTCTCGGCAATCTCGATGCCGGCCGCTACCGCGAGCATGCGCGCCGGGTGGAGTTCCTGCGGGCGCTCGCGGCCCGGCTGGAGCCGCTCGGCCTGCGCACGTTTTTCCGGGACAGCGCGGGCGTGAGCGCGGAGGAGCAAGTCGGCATCATCCAGGCCAGCCGGATCAATTTGTCGGCGATGGCGGGCTGCGACGCCGGCGGCGAGGCGAGCTGGGGCCTGCCCGAGCGCTGCTACGGCGTGCCCGCCGCGGGCGGTTTCCTGCTGCAGGACCGTCGGCGCCACGCGGCCGAGGATTTCGCCGAGGACGAGCGCGCCGAGTACGAGGACCTCGAGGACTGCGTGCGGCGGATCCGCCACTATCTCGGGCATTTCGACCAGGCGCGCGCCATCGCCGAGCGCGCGCGCGCGCGCGTCGCCCGCGATCACGGCTACCGCAATCGCGCCGCCGCGTTGCTGGACAGCGCACGCCATGGCCGATAACGGCGGCATGTGCCGCGCCGCGGAGGCGCCGGCGAGCATCCTGGTCCTGCGCCGCGACAACATCGGCGACCTGGTCTGCACCACGCCGCTGCTCGCCGCGCTGCGGGCCCAGCTGCCCGGCGCCTGGCTGGGCGCGCTGGTGACGAGCTACAACGCCGAGGTGCTGCACGGCAACCCGGCGCTGGACGAAGTGTTCGTCTACGAGAAGCTGAAGCACCGCGCGGGCGGCCTCCTGTCGCACCTTCGCACGCGCCGGCGCGAGCTGTCCCGCGTGCGCGAGCGCGGGATCGACTGCGTGCTGGTGCCGGCGCCTTCGCCGCGCGCGCTCAGGATGGCGCGCAGCCTGCGCGCCGGCCGCGTCATCGCCGCGCCGGCGCAGGCGCCAGCGCGCCTGCACGAAGTGGAGCGCACCTTCGAGACGGCGCGCTCGCTCGGGTTGCGGGGCGCGCCCGGGCCCCTGCAGCTGCATGCCGATGCCGGCAAGCGAGCCGAGCTGCGGGAGAGGCTCGGCCCCGGGCCGTTCCTCGCGATCCATATCAGCGCGCGCCGGCCGGCGCAGCGCTGGCCGCTGGAGCGCTATGCCGCTCTTGCCGCGCAGCTGGCGAAAGAGTCGCGCGTGCTCCTGCTCTGGGCCCCAGGCGCCGCCACGGATCCGCGTCATCCCGGCGACGACGCTGCGGCCGCCGAAGTGCTGCGCATGGCGCGCAATCCCGCCGTGATTCCGGTGGCGACTCCGGATCTGCGGACGCTGATCGCCGCGCTGTCACTGGCCGAGCGGGTCGTGTGCCCCGACGGCGGAGCGATGCACATCGCCGCCGCACTCGCCAAGCCGGTGGTGGCGCTGTTCGGCGATTCGGCGGTCGAACGATGGCGGCCCTGGGGTGTGCCGCACCGCGTCCTGCTCCCTGAGTCTCGTGATCTTGCGGACCTTGCGCTCGAGCCGGTCCTGGAGGCGGTCGCATCTCTGGAGTGAGCTTCGCCCGGTGCGATAATCCGCGCATGCTCCTGGTGACAGGTGGGGCCGGCTTCGTCGGCGCGAATTACGTACTCTCGACCATCGCCGCCAGCGGCGAAGCCATCGTCAACCTCGACAGGCTCACGTACGCGGGCCGGCGCGAGAATCTCGACGCGCTGGCGGGCGACGGCCGCCATACATTCGTCCATGGCGACATCTGCGACCGGGCGCTCGTGCGCCGCCTGCTCGCGCAGCACCGGCCACGCGCGATCGTGCATTTCGCCGCGGAGAGCCACGTCGACCGCTCGATCGAGGGTCCGGCCGAATTCGTGCAGACCAATGTAGTGGGCACCTTTTCGCTGCTGGAAGAAGGAAGAGCGTATTGGGAGAAACATCCGGATTTCCGCTTTCTGCACGTCTCGACCGATGAGGTCTACGGCTCGCTCGGTCCCGAAGATTCCGCTTTCACGGAGCAGCACCCCTACGCTCCGAACAGTCCCTACGCGGCTTCCAAGGCGGGGTCGGACCACCTGGTGCGCGCATACCACCATACTTACGGCCGTCCCGTGCTGACCACCAACTGCTCCAATAACTACGGCCCGCGCCAGTTTCCGGAAAAGCTCATCCCCCTGATGATCGCCCATGCTCTCGAGGGCAAGCCGCTGCCGGTCTACGGCGACGGTCTCAACGTGCGCGACTGGATCTATGTGCTCGACCACTGCGAGGCGCTACGCCTGGTCCTCGACAAGGGCCGGCCCGGCGCCACCTACAACATCGGCGGCGGGAACGAGAAGAACAATCTTGAGGTGGTGCGCATGCTGTGCGGCCTGCTGGACGAGGCCCGGCCGCGCAAATCCGGGCGCTACGCGGACCTGATCACCATGGTGAAGGACCGGCCGGGGCACGACCGGCGCTATGCGATCGATGCTTCCCGGATCGAGCGTGAGCTGGGCTGGAGGCCGCGCGAGAGCTTCGAATCCGGCATGCGCAAGACGGTGGACTGGTACCTTCGGGAGAAACGGTCATGAAGGGAATCATCCTCGCCGGCGGCTCGGGCACGCGCCTTTATCCGGCCACGCTCGCCGTGTCCAAGCAGCTGCTGCCGGTGTACGACAAGCCGATGGTCTACTACCCGCTGTCGACGCTGATGCTGGCGGGAATCCGCGACATCCTCGTGATCTCCACGCCGCAGGACACGCCGAAGTTCGAAGCCCTGCTCGGCAATGGCCGGCGTTGGGGCATCCGACTCTCGTACGCGGTGCAGGCTTCCCCGGACGGCATCGCGCAGGCGTTCCTGATCGGCCGGAAGTTCATCGGCAGGGACACGGTCGCGCTGGTGCTGGGAGACAACATCTTCTACGGCACCGGCTTCAGCGAGCTGACGAAGAAGGCCGCGGCGCGAAAGTCAGGCGCGACCATCTTTGCTTACGCGGTAAAGGACCCGGAGCGCTACGGCGTCGTCAGCTTCGATTCTCGGAACCGCGCGGTGAGGCTCGAGGAAAAGCCCAGGAGTCCCGCGTCGCGCTACGCGGTGGCCGGCCTCTACTTCTACGACAACCGCGTGGTCGGCATCGCCGAGGGCTTGCGGCCGTCGAAGCGCGGCGAGCTCGAGATCACGGACGTCAACCGGAAGTACCTCGAATGGGGCGAGCTGAACGTCGAGCCCCTCGGGCGCGGCACCGCCTGGCTGGACGCCGGCACCCACGAGTCCCTGCTGGAAGCCTCGCACTTCGTGGAGACGATCGAGCGACGCCAGGGTTGGAAGATCGCGTGCCCGGAAGAAATCGCCTGGGAAGAAGGTTTCATCAGTAAAGCGCAGCTCGGGCGCCTTGCCACGAAGCTTGCGAAGAGCACCTACGGCGCGTACCTGCTGCGGTTGCTCGCCGAGAAGCCTCTCAAGTGAAAGTTGAGCGCACATCGATCCCCGATGTTCTTTTGCTCGAGCCCAAGGTGCTCGGCGATGCGCGCGGCTTCTTCTACGAGAGCTACAACCGGCGAGATTTCGCCGCGGCCACCGGCGTGGACGTCGAGTTCGTGCAGGACAACCACTCTCGCTCGGCGCGCAACGTGCTCCGCGGGCTGCACTACCAGGTGCGCCGCCCGCAGGGAAAGCTCGTGCGCGTGGTCGCCGGGGAGGTCTGGGACGTGGCGGTCGACCTGCGGCGCGCTTCGCCCAGCTTTGGCCGCTGGACCGCGACCCGCCTGGAGGCGGATTCCCGCCGCATGCTGTGGATACCGCCCGGATTCGCGCATGGCTTTTGCGTGCTTTCGGCGATGGCCGACGTCGTGTACAAGACGACAGATTTCTTCGCGCCGGAGCATGAGCGCACGTTGCTCTGGAGCGATCCCGTGCTCGGCATTCCCTGGCCGCTCGCGGGCGAGCCGGTCATGACGGAGAAGGACCGGCGCGGGGTTCCGCTGGCCGGCGCCGAGACTTTCGACTGAGCGGGCGCGAGCGGTGGAATTCGTAGACCTGAAGTCGCAGTATGCGGCGCTGCGCGAAAGCATCGGCGCCCGGATCCAGCGGGTGCTCGATCACGGACAGTACGTCATGGGGCCGGAGGTCGCGGAGCTGGAAGCGAGACTCGCGGAGCGGGCGGGCGCGGCGCACTGCCTCACCGTCTCCTCCGGCACCGAGGCGCTGCTGATCGCGCTGCTCGCGCTGGAAGTGAAACCGGGCGACGAAGTGATCACCACGGTGTTCAGCTTCGCCGCCGCCGCCGAGATGGCCGCGCTGATCGGCGCTCGGCCGGTATTCGTCGATGTGGAGGAGGACACGGCGAACATCGCGGCCGCGCGCGTCGAGGCCGCGATCACGCCGCGCACGCGCGCGATCATCCCGGCGGCGCTGTACGGGCAGCCCGCGGACATGGATGAAATCAACGCCGTCGCGTCGCGCCGCGGAGTGCCAGTCCTCGAGGACGCGGCGCAGAGCTTCGGCGCCAAGTACCGCGGCAGGCAGAGCTGCAACCTTTCCGCCGTGGGCTGCACCAGCTTCTTTCCTTCCAAGCCGCTCGGCTGCTATGGCGACGGCGGCGCGCTCTTTACCAGCGATGCGGCCCTCGCCCGGGCGATGCGGGAGATCCGCGTGCACGGGCAGGAGGGCCGCTACCGGCACGTGCGCGTCGGCGTCAGCGGGCGCATGGACTCCATCCAGTGCGCGGTGGTGCTCGCCAAGCTTGAGCGCTTCGACTGGGAACTGCAGCGACGCGCCGAGGCCGGCGCGCGCTACGACGCGCTGCTCCGCGGCTCGGCCGCGTCGCCGTTGCGGGTTCGAAGCGACCGCACCAGCGCGTACGCGCAATACACTGTGCGCGTGTCGGGGCGGGCGGCGCTCGCGCAGCACATGCGCGAGCACGGGATTCCCACGGCCGTGCACTATCCGCTCCCGCTGCACCAGCAGCCCGCGTTTGCGGCGGCCTGCGCCGGACAGTCATTTCCCGGTGCCGAGCGGCTTGCGAGCGAAGTCATCAGCCTGCCGATGCACGCCGACCTCGACGAGCCGGCGCAGCAGCGCGTCGCCTCGGCCCTGCGCGCGTTCGCGCCGGCCGCGGCGAAGGCCATCGAGTAGAATCGGCGCGTTTTCCCGGGTGAACTGGAAGCAGGCGTGAAGCTCTTGGTGACGGGCGCGGCGGGATTCATCGGCATGCACTCGTGCAAGCGCCTCCTCGAGGCCGGGCACGATGTGCTCGGCATCGACGACCTGAACCCCTACTACGACCCGGCGCTCAAGCGCGCGCGGCTGGAGCAGTTGCGGCCCCATCCGCGTTTCGAGTTCCGCAAGCTGGACATCGCGGACGAGAAGGCGATGGCCGCGCTGTTCGCGACCGTCCGCTTCGAAGCGGTACTTCACCTCGCGGCGCAGGTCGGGGTGCGCTATTCGCTGGAGAACCCGATGGCCTACGTGTCCAGCAACGTGGCGGGTTTCCTGAACGTGCTGGAGGGCTGCCGGAAGGCGGGCATCGCCCACCTGTGCTACGCGAGCAGCTCGAGCGTCTACGGCGCCAATGCCGAGCTGCCGTTCCGCGAGGACCAGCGCGTCGACTCGCCCGTCAGCCTGTACGCGGCGACCAAGCGCGCCAACGAGCTGATGGCGGAGAGCTACGGCAGGCTGTACGGCATCCCCTGCACGGGCCTGCGCTTCTTCACCGTCTACGGGCCCTGGGGGCGGCCGGACATGGCGCCGTTCCTCTTCGCGCGCGCGATTCTCGAGGAGACGCCGATCCGCCTGTTCAACGGCGGCAACATGGGGCGCGACTTCACGTACGTGGACGATGTCGTGGACGCGGTCGTCCGGCTCCTCGAGCGGCCGCATCCGGGCTCGGGAGAGGGCGGGAAGGCCAGGCTGTTCAACGTCGGGCTGGGATCGATGGTGAACCTGATGGATTTCGTCCGCGCGATCGAGCGCGAGGCCGGCAGGAAGGCCAGGATCGAGCTCGCGCCCATGCAGGCGGGCGACGTGCGCGAGACCTGGGCGTCCACGGAAAGGCTGCGCGCCGCAATCGGCTACGCGCCGGCAACGCCGCTGCAGGCGGGTGTCGCGCGCCTGGTCGCCTGGGTCCGCGCGCATTACGCGGGAGTGAGTGCATGAGGAAGACGAAAAAAGCCGGGAAGGTCGCGCTGGTCACCGGGATCACCGGGCAGGACGGCGCCTACCTTGCCGAGCTGCTGCTCGGCAAGGGCTACACGGTGCACGGCATCAAGCGCCGCACCTCGCTGATCAATACGCAGCGCATCGACCATCTCTATCGGGATCCCCACGAGAAGGAGGACCTGCGCTTCGTCATGCACTACGGCGACATGACGGATTCCTCCAGCCTGGTGCGCATCATCCAGCAGGTCCAGCCCGACGAGATCTACAACCTTGCCGCGCAAAGCCATGTCGCCGTCTCCTTCGAGGAGCCGGAGTACACGGCGAATTCGGATGCGCTGGGCGCGCTGCGCATGCTGGAAGCGATCCGCATCCTCGGCCTGGAGAAGAAGGCGCGCTTTTACCAGGCCTCGACCTCGGAGCTCTACGGCCTGGTTCGCGAGACGCCGCAAAGGGAATCAACCCCGTTCTACCCGCGCTCGCCCTACGGCGTGGCGAAGCTGTACGCGTACTGGATCACGGTGAACTACCGCGAGGCCTACGGCATGTTCGCCTGCAACGGGATCCTGTTCAACCATGAGTCGCCGGTGCGCGGCGAGACCTTCGTCACGCGCAAGATCACGCGGGCGCTGGCGCGCATCAAGCTCGGCATGCAGGACTGCCTGTACCTGGGCAATCTTTCGGCCCGGCGCGACTGGGGCCACGCGAAGGACTTCGTCGAGGCGATGTGGAGGATGCTGCAGCTGGCGAAGCCCGAGGATTTCGTGATCGCCACCGGCCAGCAGCACAGCGTGCGCGAATTCGTGGAAGCCACCGGGGCGGAGTTGGGGATGCGGATCACTTGGCGCGGCAAGGGCGAGAACGAAAAGGGCTACGACGCATCCGGGCGCGCGGTCGTCGCCGTCGACCCGCGCTATTACCGCCCGGCGGAAGTCGACACGCTGCTGGGCGACGCAGCCAAGGCGAGGCGCGTGCTTGGCTGGAAGCCGCGCGTGACGTTCAGGAAGCTGGTCGCCGAGATGGCGCGCGCGGATCTGCGCGAGGCCGAGCGCGACCAGCTCGTCAGTCAGCGCCGGTTGTAGCGGTCTTCGAAGCGCTCGATGTCGTCCTCGCCGAGGTAGCTGCCGGACTGCACCTCGACGATCATCAGCGGCGCGGTGCCGGCGTTCTCCAGGCGGTGGCGCGTGCCGACCGGGATATAGGTCGACTGGTTTTCCTCCAGGTCGAAGGTCTCCTCCCCGCGCGTGACCCGTGCGCGGCCCGAGACCACGACCCAGTGTTCGGCGCGCTTGCGGTGCAGCTGCAGCGACAGCGCGGCGCCGGGCTTCACCATCAGCCGCTTGACCTGGAAGCGCTCTCCCGCGTCCACCGACTCGTAGTATCCCCAGGGCCGGTAGACGCGCGTGT
>JAYRND010000376.1:0-14095 GCA_041904885.1 Burkholderiales bacterium | reverse complement strand
TCTCGATCGAGGTCGTGCCCACCAGCACCGGCTGGCCGCGCTTGTGGCAGTCCCGGATCTCGTCGAGGATCGCCTTGTATTTCTCCTTGGTGGTGCGGTAGACCAGGTCCAGCCGGTCTTCGCGGATCATCTTCTTGTGCGTGGGCACCACCACCGTCTCCAGGCCGTAGATCTCCTGGAATTCGTAGGCCTCGGTGTCGGCGGTGCCGGTCATGCCGGCCAGCTTGGCGTAGATGCGGAAGTAGTTCTGGAAAGTGATCGAGGCGAGCGTCTGGTTCTCGTTCTGGATCGCGACCTTCTCCTTCGCCTCCACCGCCTGGTGCAGGCCGTCCGACCAGCGCCGCCCCGTCATCAGGCGCCCCGTGAACTCGTCGACGATCACCACCTCGCCGTTCTGCACGACGTAGTGCTGGTCGCGGTGGTAGAGGTAGTGCGCGCGCAGGGCCGCGTACAGGTGGTGCACGAGGTTGATGTAGGCCGGCTCGTACAGGCTCGCGCCCTGCGGCAGCAGGCCGATGCGCGAGAGGACCTCCTCCGCCTTCTGGTGCCCCGCCTCCGAGAGCAGCACCTGGTGGTTCTTCTCGTCGACCCAGAAGTCGCCGGGAGGCTCGGGCTGGTCCTGCTTCTTCTCCTCCTTCTGCGGCGTCAGCAGGGGCGCGACGTCGTTCATCCGGTAGTAGATTTCCGTGCGGTCCTCGGCCTGGCCCGAGATGATCAGCGGCGTGCGCGCCTCGTCGATCAGGATCGAGTCAACCTCGTCGACGATGCCGTAGACGAGCTTCCTCTGGAAGCGGTCCTCCACGCGCATCGCCATGTTGTCGCGCAGGTAGTCGAAGCCGAACTCGTTGTTGGTCCCGTAAGTGATGTCGGCGGCGTACGCCTCGCGCTTGACCCGGTTGCGCTCGTCGTACTCGAGCTCGTGGTAGGGGATGTTGACGCCGACCGTGAGGCCGAGGAAGCCGTAGATCTTCCCCATCCAGTCGGCGTCGCGCCGGGCAAGGTAGTCGTTCACCGTGACGATATGCACGCCGTTGCCGGGCAGCGCGTTCAGGTATGCCGGCAGCGTCGCCACCAGCGTCTTGCCCTCGCCTGTGCGCATCTCGGCGATCTTGCCGTCGTGCAGCACCATCCCGCCGACCAGCTGCACGTCGAAGTGGCGCATGCGCAGCGTGCGCTTGCCCGCCTCGCGCACGACCGCGAAGGCCTCGGGCAGCAGATCGTCCAGCGTGGCGCCCTCGGCGAGGCGCTTGCGGAATTCCTCCGTCTTGCCGCGCAGTGCGCCGTCGGAGAGCTTGGCGATCTCGGGCTCGAGCGCGTTGATGCGCACCACGGTGCGCGCGTACTGCTTGAGCAGCCGCTCGTTGCGGCTGCCGAAGATTTTGGTGAGGACCTTGAGCATGAAGGCGGGGGCACGGGCTCGCTAAGCCCCCGAAAAAATTACGATTTTATCACGCCGAGGCAGGTCGCCCGGCGTCCGGCTACTTGGTCTTCGCGCGGGCGAGCGGAACCTGCGGATTGGCTGCGAGCAGGAACTTGGCCGGGTTCTGCGGCGCGCCGCGGAAGCGCACCTCGAAATGCAGGTGGGGGCCGGTCGAGCGGCCAGTGTTGCCGCTGTCGGCGATGCGCCGCCCCCGCTGCAGCACTTCGCCCTCCTTCACCAACACTTTGGACAGGTGCGCATAGCGCGTCACCAGGTCGTTGCCGTGGTCGATGTCGATCATATTGCCGTACTGCGGATGGAAGCCGGCGAACTGGACCACGCCGCCCGCCGCGGCGACCACCGCAGTGCCCGTGTCGGTGATGAAGTCGATGCCTTCGTGCATCGCCTGCTGGCCGGTGAACGGGTCGATTCGGTAGCCGAAGCCGGAAGCGTTGAACGGCGCGCTCACCGGCATCATGGTCGGCATCGCCTTCTTCTTCACCGCCTGCTCGAACAGCTGCGCCTCGAGCAGGCCGAGCATGTCGGTGCGGCTCTCCATCTGGCGCGACAGCAGCGACAGCCTGTCGTTGAACTGCGTCAAGGTCAGATTCTGCGGCGGCATGGTGCTCGATTGCGCACCGCCCAGGCCAGGAGACTCGGAGAAGCGGAACTCCTGCGGGCGGATGCCCGCCATCGCCGAGAGCCGCTCGCCGAGCGCATCGAGCCGCGTCAGCTGCGCCTGCATCTCGCCGATCTTGACCGCCATCGCGTTCAGGTTCTGCTGCATGAACTCGCGCGAACGCTCGGACTCGCTTTGCTGGACGGCGAGCACCAGCTGGTGCAGGAGCGGGATCTTGAGGTCGGCGGCGAAGCGCAGGCTGAGCCAGTACAGGGCGCCCGTGAGGCAGACGACCACCGCGACGCCGGCCGCCAGCGACCCCAGCACATGGCGCAGCGACAGCGTCACCGAGCGCGCCTTTGCCAGCCTGCTGGAGATCAAGATAATCTGCACGCCGCCTCCACCCCTCTTCCTCATTCGTGCAACCGTCCAAAGTCGGCAGGGTGCTTGCGTCGGATCCCGGCCTGCAGCCGGTTGTCGCAAAAGCACGTCAAATCAACGCGCTTGCCAAGCTTTGCGGCGATTTTCTGCCCCCCGAACTGGCCCGCCTGGTCCGGGCAGTCAACCTGAAGGACAGGCAGCTGGTCCTTGTAGCCGCATCGTCCGCCGCGGCAGCCAAGCTGAAGCTGCTCGCCGAAACGCTGCGCCAAACCTTGCTGCAACAGGGGGCGGAGGTTAATTCAGTTTCGGTGAGGGTGCAACCCGACTCCTCGAGGCCTGCAGACGCCCCTGCCCGACAGCCTCCGAAGCTATCGCCCGGTGCGCTGGAGGCCTTGCAGAACCTGCATTCCAGGCTGCCCGAGTCCCGGGCGCGGCAAGCCCTCAAAACCCTTCTCGATCATCAACTTAACCAGAGGCAAGGCGCATCAGGCCGACCACGCCCGCTGGAGCCTCGTGCTCGAAAGTGACGCCCTCGGTTGCCGAGGCATCGGCGGCCAGATCGCGCAGCAGCCGGTTGTTCAGATCGTGGCCTGACTTGTGGGCGCTGAAGGCGGCCAGCAGGGGCCTTCCCGCCAGGTACAGGTCGCCGATGGCGTCGAGGATCTTGTGGCGGATGAATTCGTCCGCGAAGCGCAGGCCCTCGGAGTTCAGGACGCGGCTCTCGTCCAGGACCACGGCGTTCTCCAGGCCGCCCCCCAGCGCCAGGCCCGACTCCCGCAGGTCCTCGACATCCCGCACGAATCCGTAGGTGCGCGCGCGCGCGACCTCTTTCAGGTAGGAGGTCGTCGCGAAATCGACAGTCATCTCGGTGCTGGATTTGACGATGACCGGGTGCTTGTAGGCGATGGAGAACGACAGCTTGAACCCCTCATGGGGCTCGAGCGCCGCCCACTTGTCGCCGTCTCTCGCCTCGATGCGCTTCCTGACCCGCAGGAAGCGCTTCGCCGCGCCCTGCTCCTCGATCCCCGCCTGCTGCAGGAGCAGGACGAAGGGCGCCGCGCTGCCGTCCATGATCGGCACCTCGGGGCCGTCCAGGTCCACATAGGCGTTGTCCACGCCCAGGCCGCAGAGCGCCGACATCAGGTGCTCGATGGTGTAGACCTTGACCTCGCCGCGGACCAGGGCGGAGCAAAGCCGCGTCTCGCCGACCAGGTCGGCGCGCGCCGGCAACTCGGGCGCGCCCGGCAGGTCGAGGCGGCGGAATATCACTCCCGTGTCGGGCTGCGCGGGTCGCAGCGTGAGCCGCACTTTGCGGCCGGTGTGCAGGCCTACGCCAGTAGCGCTGACCAATGACTTCAGGGTTCTCTGGCGCAGCATCGGAAAGGAAATTCTATCAACAGGAAAAAGCGGCATCCCCCTGGCAAGGGTGGGAATGCCGCCTTCCAGTCCGTAGCGTCAGTCGGCCTGTTTTCTCAGGAACGCAGGGATGTCGTACTTGTCGACACCACTGTTGGTGAGCGCCTCTACCTGCGCGGCGCGGTCGCGCTTGCGGAACACCGCCGGCGTCTCCGACATCGCGTTGTAGTCGGGCGCGGCGCCCGGCATCGCGATCGCGGGCAGCGGCTGGTTGTCGGTGCCGGTGCGCTGCGCGCTGCCGTGCGAGACCACCAGCTGCGGCTTCTGCTGGCGCGCGCCGATCGGCTGGCCGAGCCCGGTCGCGACCACCGTCACGCGCAAGTCGTCGCCGAGCGTGTCGTCGTACACCCCGCCGTAGATGATGGTGGCGTCCTCGGCCGCGAAGGCGCGGATGGTGTTCATCACCTCCTTGGTCTCGCGCAGCTTGAGGCTGGAGCGCGAGGCGGTGATGTTGACGAGCACGCCCCGCGCGCCGGCAAGGTTCACGCCTTCGAGCAGCGGGCAGGCGATCGCCTGCTCCGCGGCGATGCGCGCGCGATCCACGCCGCTCGAGGCCGCCGAGCCCATCATCGCCATGCCCTGCTCGGTCATCACCGTGCGCACGTCCTGGAAGTCCACGTTCACCAGGCCCGGCTGGTTGATGATTTCCGCGATACCCGCGACCGCGCTGTTGAGCACGTCATCGGCCGCCTCGAACGCGTCCTCCTGCGTGACGTCGTCGCCCAGCACCTCCTCGAGCTTGTCGTTGAGGATCACGATCAGCGAATCGACGTGCGGCGCCAGCTCCTCAATGCCCTGCTCCGCGATTTTCATGCGCTTGGAGCCTTCCCAGGTGAACGGCTTGGTGACCACCGCCACGGTGAGGATGCCGAGCCCTCGCGCCACCTCGGCGATCACCGGCGCCGCGCCCGTGCCGGTGCCGCCGCCCATGCCGGCGGTGATGAACACCATGTGCGAGCCGGCGATGATCTCCTCGATGCGCTCGCGCTCCGCCTGGGCCACGCTGCGCGCCTCTTCGGGCTTGGCGCCTGCGCCCAGGCCCGACGTGCCCAGCTGCACCTGGTTGCGCGCCTTGCTGCGCGAAAGCACCTGCGCATCCGTGTTGACGGCGAAGAAGTCGACGCCTTCCACGCCCTGCTCGATCATGTGATCGACCGCGTTGCCGCCGGCCCCGCCGACGCCGATCACCTTGATCACCGGCCCTGCCGAACTATCGTTGACGATTTCGAACATGTTTTTCTCCTTGCCAGTTGACGAACGAACGTAGTGAACCCACTTCAAAAATTCCTCTGGAACCAGTCGCGCATGCGCGCGAACGTGGCGCGCACCGAGCCGTTCTGGCGCGACACCCGCCCCTGCTGGATCTGCAATGCGCCTTCCTGCAGCAGTCCCATGGCGGTCGCGTAGCGGGGGTTGCGCACGACGTCGGCGAGACCGCCCTGGTAGCGCGGCGTGCCGATGCGCACGGGCATGTGGAAGATCTCCTCCCCCAGCTCCGTCATGCCCTGCATCATTGCGCTGCCGCCGGTGAGCACGATGCCCGAGGAGAGCAGCTCCTCGTAGCCCGATTCGCGCAGCACCTTCTGCACGAGCGAGAACAGTTCCTCGACGCGCGGCTCGATCACCTCGGCGAGCGTCTGGCGCGACATCACGCGCGGGCCGCGGTCGCCGATGCCCGGCACCTCGATCATCTCGTTCGGGTCGGCGAGCTGGCGCAGCGCCACGCCGTGCCGGACCTTGATCGCCTCGGCCTCGGCGGTCGGCGTGCGCAGCGCCATGGCGATGTCGTTGGTGATCTGGTCGCCGGCGATCGGGATCACCGCGGTCTGGCGGATGGCGCCATGGGTGAAGATCGCGAGGTCGGTGGTGCCGCCGCCGATGTCGACCAGGCAGACCCCCAGGTCGCGCTCGTCGGCGGAGAGCACCGCGCGCGCCGAGGCGAGCGGCTGCAGGATCAGGTCGTTCACGTCCAGGCCGCAGCGGCGAACGCACTTGACGATGTTCTGCGCCGCGGAGACCGCGCCGGTGATGATGTGCACTTTCACTTCCAGGCGCACGCCCGACATGCCGACCGGCTCGCGCACGTCTTCCTGCCCGTCGATGATGAATTCCTGGCGCAGCACGTGCAGGATCTGCTGGTCGGTGGGGATGTTGACCGCCTTGGCGGTCTCGACCGCGCGCTCGACGTCGACCGCGCTCACCTCGCGGTCCTTCACCGCGACCATGCCGGTGGAGTTGAAGCTGCGGATGTGGCTGCCGGCGATGCCGGTGAACGCGGAGGCGATCTTGCAGTCGGCCATCAGCTCGGCCTCCTCGAGCGCGCGCTGGATGCCCGCGACCGTGGATTCGATGTTGACCACCACGCCCTTCTTGAGGCCCCTGGACTCGTGGCTGCCCATGCCGAGGACTTCCAGCGTGCCGTCGGCCGCCAGCTCGCCCACCAGCGCCGCCACCTTGGAGGTGCCGATATCCAGGCCGACGACGAGATTGCGGCTTTCCTTGGCCATCGCCTCAGCCCCTCCAGCCGGCGACGCGCAGCGCGAAGCCGTTCGGGTAGCGCAGATCGACATGCCGCGGCGGCTCCGAGCCCGCCGCCGCGCGCGGCAGGCGGCCGATCGAATCCGGATACGCGGCAACGAAGCGCGCACGGCGCGCCTCGACCGGTTCGCTGCCGTCGCGGCCGAGTTCCAGGTCCAGCCCGCCCGCCAGGTGCAGGCGCCAGGCGTGCCGCGGCGTGAGCACCACCGAGGCAAGATTCCCGCGCTCGGGCGCCATGCCGAGCGGCGCGAGCAGCTCGACAAAGCGCTGGTAGCGCCGCGCAAGCTCGCCTTCGGTGCCGGCGGGGCCGGCGAGGAGCGGCAGGCGCGCTTCGTCCTCCGCGTCCAGCGGGGCGCTGAAGGGCTCGCCGTGGCGGTTCACCAGGCCGCCGGCCGCCCAGCGCGCGAGCGCGACGTGCTCCTCCAGGCGGACCTCGATGCGGTCCGGCCAGACCCGGCGCGCCTCCACGCGGCGCACCCAGCCCACCTGCTCGAGGCGCGCGCACACCTCTGCAAGGTCCGCAGCGAAGAAATTGCCGCCGACGCCGTCGAGCGCATTGGCGATCTCCACCCGGTCGGCGTTCTGCGGCTCCGCCAGCAGCACGACGTCGCGCAGCGGGAACAGCGGCGAGCGCAGCAGCAGCTGCAGCGCGCAATAGGCGAAGATCAGCACGGCGAAGCCGGTCAGGGCGCTGGCCGTCGCGTTGAGCAGCCGGGGGTTATCCCACATGGCAGCCCTCGAGAATGTTCAGGCACAGGTCCTCGTAGGAGATGCCGACCGCACGTGCCGCCATGGGCACGAGGCTGTGGCCCGTCATGCCCGGCGAGGTGTTCACCTCCAGCAGCCAGGGATCGCCCTTCGCGTCCAGCATCAGGTCGACGCGCCCCCAGCCGGTGCAGCCCAGCAGGCGGAAAGCCCGCAGCGCGAGCGCTTTGAGCGCCTCCTCCTTCTGCGCCGGCAGGCCGCAGGGGCACAGGTACTTGGTATCGTCGGTGAAGTACTTGTTCTGGTAGTCGTAGTTCCCCTGCGGCGCTTCAATACGTATCAACGGCAGTGCCGCGTTTCCCAGGATGCTCGCGGTGTACTCGGGCCCGTTGACGAACTGCTCGGCGAGCGCGGTGTCGTGGTAGGTGCGCGCGGCAAGCGTGTAGGCGACCGCGAGCTGCCCCACCTCGGTGACCTTGGTGAGGCCGAGGGTCGAGCCCTCGTTGGCAGGCTTGACGATCAGGGGCAGGCCAAGCTCGCGCGCGACGGATTCCCAGTCGTCCGTTTCGCTCAGGACCCGGAAACGCGGCGTCGGCAGCCCGCTCGCAGCCCAGATCATCTTGGTGCGCCACTTGTCCATGGCGATGGCCGAGCCGAGCACGCCGCTGCCGGTGTAGGGCATGCCGAGCACCTCCAGCGCGCCCTGCAGCGTTCCGTCCTCGCCGCCGCGCCCGTGCAGCGCGATGAAGCAGCGCTCGTAGCCCTCGCGCCTGAGCTCGAACACGTCGCGCTCGGCCGGGTCGAATGCGTGCGCGTCCACGCCTTTCTTGCGCAACGCCTGGAGCACGCCGCCGCCGCTCATCAGCGAGATCTCGCGTTCGGCCGAGCGCCCGCCCATCAGCACCGCCACCTTGCCGAATTTGCGGGGCGCGCTCATCGCTGATCCCCCACGATCTTCACTTCCGGCACCAGGCGCACGCCCGTCTCCTGCTCGACCGTCTGCTGCACGTGCAGGATCAGCCACTCGATGTCGGCGGCGCTGGCCGCGCCGCCCGGGTTGACGATGAAGTTGGCGTGCTTCTCGGAGATGCGCGCGCCGTTGCGCTCCAGCTTCTTCAGCCCGCAGGACTGGATCAGTTTCGCCGCGGTCCTGCCCTCCTCCGGATTGCGGAACACGCTGCCCGCGTTGGGCAGCTGCAGCGGCTGGGTATGGCGGCGCTTCGAGAGGAGAGCCTTCATGATCTCGCGCGATTCCTCGCGGTCGCCATCGGGCAGGCGGAAGTGCGCCGAGGCGAACCACTCGTCGCCGTCGCTGCTCGCGTCGGCCTTCAGCTCGCAGTGGCGGTAGCCGAACTCGAACTCCTCCTTGCCGCGGCGGCGCAGCTGTCCGCGGCGGTTGATGGTCACCACCCGTTCGACGATGTCCCAGGTCTCGCCGCCATAGCAGCCGGCGTTCATCGCCAGCGCCCCGCCCACCGTGCCCGGGATGCCGGTGAGCCACTCGGCGCTGCCCAGGTTCTGGTCGGCGGCGAAGCGCGCCACTTTCGGGCAGGCCACCCCCGCCTCGGCGTAGACCAACCCCTCGTCCATCCGCGGCGCGCGGCGCGGCCCGTAGGTGAGCACCACAGTACCCGGCCAGCCGCCCTCGCGGACCAGCAGGTTCGAGCCCAGGCCGACGAACAGGATCGGCTCGCTCTCGGGCAGCTGCGCAAGGAACGCCGACAGATCCTCGAGGTCGGCCGGCGCGAAGAAGCGCCGCGCCGGCCCGCCCGCCCGCCAGCTCGAATGCAGCGACATCGGCTCGTTCGCCTTGAGCTCGCCGCGCAGTCCCTGGAAACGCATGTGGTCACCCATGCTCAGCTCAGCTGCGCGGCCACGTTGCCGATGGACCCGGCGCCCATCGTGAGAACGACGTCTCCCGGCCGCACGGCGCGGCGGATCGCCGTGGGTAGCGCGGCGACGTCGCCGACGAAGATCGTCTCCTGCGCGCCCTTGCGCGCGCCCCCGCGCACGGCTTCCGCCAGTGCGCGACCATCGGCGGAGGCGATCGGCGCCTCGCCCGCGGGATAGACCTCGGCCAGCAGCAGCAGGTCGGCGCGTGCAAGCACCTTGACGAAATCCTCGAACAGGTCGCGCGTGCGCGTGTAGCGGTGCGGCTGGAACGCGAGCACCAAGCGCCGGCCGGGAAACGCGAGGCGCGCGGCCTCCAGCGTCGCGGCGATCTCGGCCGGATGGTGACCGTAATCGTCGACCAGCGTGAAGGAACCTGCCTCACTGCCCGCTTTTCCGTCGAGCGCCATGTCGCCGTACTGCTGGAAGCGCCGGCCGACACCGCGAAAGCCCGCCAGCGCGCGCTGGATCGCCTCGGGCGGCAGCTTCAGCTCGGTGGCGACCGCGATCGCCGCGAGCGCGTTCAGCACGTTGTGCCGGCCCGGCAGGTTGAGCGTGATCTCGAGCGCCGCCTGCTCGCCCCGCAGCGCGGTGAAGCGGCTGCGCGCGCCCAGCTCGAGGGAGGTCGCGCGCACCATCGCGTCCTCGCCCAGGCCGTAGGTGACGATCGGGCGCGAGACGAACGGCATGATCTCGCGCACGTGCGGGTCGTCGGCGCAGAGCACGGCGCTGCCGTAGAAGGGCATGTTGTGCAGGAACTGGATGAACGCCTGCTGCAGCCGGGGAAAATCGTGCTGGTAGGTGTCCATGTGGTCGGCGTCGATGTTGGTCACCACGGCGATCACCGGCTGCAGGTGCAGGAAGCTCGCGTCCGACTCGTCCGCCTCGACCACGATGAATTCGCCCGCGCCCAGCTTCGCGTTCGAGCCGGCCGCATTGAGGCGCCCGCCGATCACGAAGGTCGGGTCGAGCCCGCCCTCGGCGAGCACGCTCGCGACGAGGCTCGTCGTGGTCGTCTTGCCGTGCGTCCCGGCGATGGCCACGCCCTGCTTCAGCCGCATCAGCTCGGCCAGCATGAGCGCGCGCGGCACCACCGGGATACGGCGCGCGCGCGCGGCGACCACCTCCGGGTTGTCGGGCCGCACCGCGGTGGAGACCACGACCGCATCCGCGCCCTCGATGTTTTCCTTCCTGTGGTCGAGAGAAATCGTGCAGCCGAGCGAGACCAGCCTGCGGGTCACCGGATTGCTGGCGAGGTCGGACCCGGAGACCTCGTACCCCAGGTTGCGCAGCACCTCGGCGATGCCGCTCATGCCGGCGCCGCCGATGCCCACGAAATGGATGCGGCGGATCTTGTGCTTCATTTCACGAGCTCCGCGCAGCGGTCGGCGACGATGCGCGCCGCGTCCGGCTTGCCCAGCGTCCGCGCCTTTTCCGCCATCGCCAGCAGCGCCGCGCGGTCCAGGGAGCCCACCAGCGCCGCCAGCTTTTCCGGCTCGAGCTCCGGCTGCGGCAGCAGGATCGCCGCGCCCTTGTCGGCGAGGAAACGCGCGTTCGCCGTCTGGTGGTCGTCGACCGCGTACGGGTACGGCACCAGCACGCTCGCGATCCCGCCGGCGGCCAGCTCGGAGACGGTCATCGCGCCGGCGCGGCAGATCACCAGGTCGGCCTCGGCGTAGCGCCCGGCCATGTCCTCGATGAACGCGACCAACTCGGCGCGCACGCCGCAGGCGCGGTAGTTCTCCCGCAGGGACTCGAGATTCCTGTCGCCGGCCTGGTGCGTGACCTCGGGTCGTGCCGATTCGGGCATCAGGGCGAGCGCCTTCGGCACCGCATCATTGAGCGCCTGCGCGCCCAGGCTGCCGCCGACCACCAGCAGCCGCAGCGGGCCTTGCCTGCCGCCGTAGCGCGCGGCGGGCGCCGCCATCCCCGCGATGCCGGCGCGCACCGGATTCCCCGTCCATTCGGCACGCGCGAGCGCGTCCGGGAACGCCACCATCGCCTTGTCGGCGACGCCGGCGAGCACGCGGTTGGCGAGGCCCGCGATCGCGTTCTGCTCGTGCACCGCCAGCGGCCGTGCGAGCAGCGAGGCCATCATGCCGCCCGGGAACGCCACGTAGCCGCCCATGCCGAGGACCACGTCGGGCCGCACGCGGAAGATCGCGCGCGCGCTCTGCCAGAACCCGAGCAGCAGGTGCAGCGGCAGCAGCAGCGCCGCCATGAGGCCCTTGCCGCGCAGCGCGGCGGCGCGGATCCATTCCACGGCGTAGCCGCGCTCGGGGACAAGGCGCGCCTCCAGGCCGCCCTTCGCCCCCATCCAGACCACCGTCCAGCCGCGGCCGCGCATCTCGTCGGCGACGGCCAGGCCCGGGAACACGTGCCCGCCGGTGCCGCCCGCCATGATGAGGATCGTGCTCAAGCGTTGAGCCCCAACGCATTCATGCGACGAAGGAACGCGTTCACGCGTTAAGCCCCCTCGCGAGCTGGCGGTTCTCCCAGTCGATGCGCAGGAGAACAGCGATGGCGACGCAGTTCACGACCAGGCCCGAGCCGCCGAAGCTCATCAGCGGCAGCGTGAGGCCCTTGGTGGGCAGCAGCCCCATGTTCACGCCCATGTTGATGAGCGCCTGGAAGCCGATCCAGATGCCGATTCCCTGCGCAGCGAGGGCGTGGAAGTAGCGCTCGCGCGCCGCCGCCTGCCGGCCGATGGCGAACGCGCGCAGCACGATCCAGGCAAAGAGCGCGATCACCACCAGCACACCCGCCAGGCCCAGTTCCTCGGCGATCACCGCGAGCAGGAAGTCGGTGTGGGCCTCGGGCAGGTAGTGCAGCTTCTCGATGCTCGCGCCCAGGCCCACGCCCAGCCACTCGCCGCGGCCGAAGGCGATCAGCGCGTGCGAGAGCTGGTAGCCGCGGCCGAACGGGTCGGACCAGGGGTCCATGAAACCGAAGATCCGCTGCATGCGGTAGGGCGAGGACAGCACCAGGACCGCGAAACCGGCGGCGAGCATGCCCACCAGCACCGCGAACTGCCGTCCGCTCATGCCCCCCACGAATAGAATCCCGAAAGCCGTCACCGCGATCACCACGAAGGCGCCGAAATCCGGCTCGCGCAGAAGCAGCCAGGCCACCGCCAGCATCACGCCCAGCATCGGCAGCAGCCCGCGCTTGAAGTTCTTCAGCACCGCGTGCTTGCGCACCGTGTAGTCGGCGGCGTAGAGCACCACCGCCAGCTTCATCAGCTCGGAGGGCTGCACGGTCGCGACGTAGAGGTTGAGCCAGCGGCGCGCGCCGTTCACCTCGCGGCCGATGCCGGGAATGAGCACCAGCACCAGCAGCACGAAGCAGGCGGCGAAAAGCCAGGGCGCGGCCTTCTGCCACCACGCGACGGGCATGAGGAACACCCCCGTCGCGGCCGCGAGCGAAAGGGCGACGAATACGCCGTGGCGCAGGAGGAAGTAGGCCGGGTTCTGGCCGGAGTAGCGGGCCGCCTCGGCGGTCGCGATGGAGGCCGAGTACACCATCACCAGGCCCGCAGCGACCAGCAGCAGCGCCGCCCAGGCGAGCGCGCGGTCGTATTCGGGCGCCGGCGTGCCCGCGGTGCGGCCCTGGCCGAACGGGAAGGATAGGGTCGGGCTTGCCATCACAGGGCTTTCACGGCCGCGGCAAAGGCATCGCCGCGGTGCCGGTAGTCGCGGAACATGTCGAAGCTTGCGCAGGCCGGCGACAGCAGCACCGCGTCGCCCGGCAGCGCGACCTCGGAAGCGCGCTTCACCGCTTCCTGAAGCGTTCCTGCCTTTTCAATGACGATTCCGGTCGTGGTCAGGGCGCGATCAATCACGGGCGCATCCCTGCCGATGAGAAGCACATGCCTCGCGTGCGCCTTCACGGCGGGCGCAAGCGGCGCGAAGTTCTGCCCCTTGCCTTCGCCGCCGAGGATCAGGACGGCTTTCTTCGACAGCCCTTTCAGCGCCGCGACCGTCGCGCCGACGTTGGTGCCCTTGGAATCGTCCAGCCACTCCACGCCGCCGCGCACGGCGACCCGCTGCATGCGGTGCGGCAGCCCGCGGAAGCTCCGCAGCCCCTTGGCGAGCGCGGCGAGCGGCGCGCCCGCGGCGACGGCGAGCGCGCAGGCGGCCAGCGCGTTCGATACGTTGTGCGCCCCCGAAAGATGCAGCTCCTTTTCCGGAAAGATTCTTTCCCCGCCTCGGCAAAGCCAGCCCCGCGCAATGCCGAAGTCCTCGGGCATCGGCGGCGCGTCCAGGCCGAAGGTCGCCTGCGCGCGCCCGGGCAGCGCCATCGCCATCGAGGCCGAATCGCAGCGGTTGAGGACCTGCAGCCCCTCGCCCTGGAACACGCGCGCCTTGGCAGATGCGTATTCGGCGAGGCCCGCATAGCGGTCCAGGTGGTCTTCCGAGAGGTTCAGCATCGCCGCCGCCGTGGGCGCGAGCGACCAGGTCGTCTCGAGCTGGTAGCTGGAAAGTTCCAGCACCCAGGCCGCGGGCGGGGTCTTGCGCTTGCGGAGCGCATCGAGCGCGGGCGGCGAGATGTTCCCCGCGACCTCGCAATCGATTCCCGCCGAGCGCAGCAGGTGGCCGGTAAGCGCCGTCACGGTGCTCTTGCCGTTGGTGCCGGTGATCGCGAGCCGCTTTCCCGTCGCTTTCCACGCGAACAGCTCGATATCGCCGAGCACCGGCAGGTGCTTCGCGATCGCGGACTGGACGATCTCTTCCTGGAGGGAGAGACCCGGGCTGATGCAGACCAGATCGACGTCCTTGAGCAGCGAAGCCCTGAACTTGCCCGTGACGACTTTTTCCTTTGAAAGGCTCTTCAAACGAGGCGGCGAAGCCCTGCTGTCCGCAACGACCACGCTGCCGCCCTGTCCGATTACCCAGTTCGAGACCGAGAGGCCCGTGTCGCCCAGGCCGAGCACGAGCACCCGCCTGCCCTCGAGCGCCATCGGCTCGGGCCGCTTCAGCAGCGAGAAGGCCGGGTCGCGCATCATCGGAGCTTCAGCGTCGACAGGCCGAACAGCACCAGCATCATGGTGATGATCCAGAAGCGCACCACGACCTGGGATTCCTTCCAGCCCTCCAGCTCGTAGTGGTGGTGCAGCGGCGCCATGC
>JAYRND010000375.1:0-2340 GCA_041904885.1 Burkholderiales bacterium | reverse complement strand
TCACGTGCGCCCCGGCGCGGGCGAGGGTCTCGGCGGTGGCGCGGCCGATCCCCGAGGCCGCGCCGGAAACCACGGCAGTCTTGCCGTCTAGCCTCATCCGCGAAAGGCTAGACCCGCGCAAGGAGCTCCGGCTTGATCTGGCTCAAGAATGGCGCTGCAAGCCGGGCCGGCCTGGGTGTACAGTAGAGATTGTTTGGGGCCCAAACAATCTGCCGGGGACGCCATGAACGCCGTGCCGCAACGAGTCCACCTGACCCTGAAAGTCAACGGCGAGGAATCGCCGGTCTCCTTCGCCCCCTATAAGACGCTGCTCGAAGTGCTGCGCGAGGACATGGGCCTCACCGGCACCAAGCACGGCTGCGAGCTGGGCGAGTGCGGCGCCTGCACGGTGCTGCTCGACGGCGAGCCGGTGCTGTCCTGCCTGGTGCTCGCGCTGGAGTGCGCGGGCCGCGAAGTGCGGACCATCGAGGGCCTCGCGCGCGGCACCGAGCCGCATCCGCTGCAGGCGGCGTTCGCCGACCACGGCGGCTCGCAGTGCGGCTACTGCACGCCCGGGGTGATCATGACCGCGAAAGCCCTCCTGGACAAGAACCTGAATGCAACCAGGGAGGAAATCAGGGAAGCCACGGCGGGGAACCTGTGCCGCTGCACCGGCTACCAGCAGATCACCGAGTCGATCGAGAGCGCGGCCAAGGTTCTGCGCGAGGAGGCGCGGTGAGCGGGGCGAAGAAGCGTCTCGAAGTCGTCGGCAAATCACGCCGGCGCGTGGACGGGCGCGCCAAGGCGCTCGGCCAGCTGCGCTTTGCGGACGACCTCTCGCTGCCCCGCATGCTCCACTGCAAGCTGCTGCGCTCGCCGCATCCGCACGCGCTCGTCGAGTCGATCGACGTGACGAAGGCCGCGGCATATCCCGGCGTGCACCTGGTGCTCACGAAGAAGGACTTCCCGGTGCCCTTCGGCATCATGCCGGTGGCCGTCGACGAGTTCCCGGTCACCGACCACGTGCGCCACGTCGGCGACCCGGTCGCCGCGGTTATCGCCTCTGATGAACAGGCAGCGGGGGAGGCGCTGGGGCTGATCGAGGTGACGTACAAGAAACTGAAGACGATTTCAAACCCCGAAGAGGCCCTGCAGAACCCCGAGCCCAGGATCCACGACTACGGCGAGCAGGGCAACATCCACCGCAACCAGTCCTACGAGTTCGGCGACGTGGACGAGGCGCTTTCGAAGTCCGACCACGTTTTCGAGGACCTGTTCTTCTACGAGGGCAACACGCACCTGCCGATGGAGCAGCAGGCCTCGCTTGCGTCGATCGAGGGCGACGGCAAGCTGCTGCTGCAGTCGAGCACCCAGAACCCGCACTACCTGCACCGCCAGCTCTCGCGGGTGCTGCAGATGCCGGCGGCGCTCATCCGCGTGATCGCCACGCCCAACGGCGGCGGCTTCGGCGGCAAGTGCGACCCGGCCAACCACGAGATGGTGGTGTCGAAGGCGGCGCTGATGCTGGGCCGCCCGGTGAAGATCTGCCTGACGCGAGAGGAGGTGTTCTACCAGCACCGCGGCCGCCATCCGGTGCTGATGAAGATGCGCACCGGCGTGAGCAAGGACGGCAAGCTCACCGCGATGCACCTGCAGACGCTGCTCGACGGCGGCGGCTACGGCTCGCACGGGCCGGCGAGCACCTTCTATACCGGCGTGCTGACGCCGGTGACCTACGAGCTGCCGCGCTTCAAGTTCGAGGCCTGCCGCACCTTCACCAACAAGCCGGCCTGCGGCCCCAAGCGCGGCCACGGCACGCCGCAGCCGCGCTTCGGCCAGGAAGTGCAGCTCGACAAGATCGCCGAGCGCCTCAAGCTCGATCCCGCCGAGATGCGCCTCAATATGGTCACCAAGCCCGACTCGCTCACCGCAAGCTGGCTGCGCGTGGGCTCGACCGGCCTGGCGGAATGCATTCGACAGGTGGTCGCCCGCTCCGATTGGAAGACCCGATACAGGAAACTCCCGTTCGGGCGCGGCCTCGGGCTCGCCTGCAGCGCCTACATGTGCGGCGCCGGGGTGTCGATCTACTGGAACAAGATGCCGCACTCGGCCGTGCAGCTGCTGCTGGATCGCAGCGGGCAGGTCACGGTGTATTGCGGGGCGACCGAGATCGGGCAGGGCTCGGACGACGTGCTTGCGGCGATCGTCGCGGAGGTGCTCGGCATCGACACAGGCCTCGTGCGCTGCGTGACGGGCGACACCGGCATCACGCCTGTCGACCTGGGTTCCTACTCGAGCCTCGTCACCATCATGATGGGCAACGCGGCGGTGCAGGCGGCCGAGCGCGTGCGGGAGACCATG
>JAYRND010000374.1:0-2120 GCA_041904885.1 Burkholderiales bacterium | reverse complement strand
TCGCTTCCGCTCAAGTATGATTTAGATCAAACGGCGCGAGGCTGGCGCGCCGATCATGTAGGCCTACACGCAAGAGGGGAATTCGGATGTCCCAGGTAATTGGGGTGCCGCGGGAAACGGCCGCGGAGGAGAAGCGCGTTGCTACCGTTCCCGAGGTCGTCGAGAAGCTGATCAAGCTCGGTTTCAAGGTGAAGGTGCAGTCCGGCGCGGGCGACGCGGCCAACTTCGCCGACGACACCTACCGCGCGGCGGGCGCCGAGATCGCTCCCGACGCGGCCGCATTGTGGGCGGGCAGCGATATCGTTTTCAAGGTGCGCGGGCCCACGCCCGAGGAGGTCGGACTGATGCGCGCCGGACAGACGCTGGTCAGTTTCATCTGGCCGGCGCAGAACCCCGAGTTGATGCAGCAGCTTGCGGCTCGCAAGGGCACGGTGCTCGCCATCGATTCGCTGCCGCGGATGCTCTCCCGCGCGCAGAAGATGGACGCTCTCACCTCCATGGCCGGCATCGCCGGCTATCGCTCGGTGATCGAGGCGGCGCACCACTTCGGCCGCTTCCTCACCGGCCAGATCACCGCCGCCGGCAAGGTCCCGCCGGCCAAGGTCTTCATCGCCGGCGCCGGGGTCGCGGGACTCGCGGCGATCGGCACCGCCGTGGGCTTGGGCGCCATCGTGCGCGCCAATGACACCCGCGCCGAAGTCGCCGACCAGGTGGTGTCGATGGGCGGCGAATTCGTCAAGGTCGATTACGAGGAGGAAGGCTCCGGAGGCGGCGGCTACGCCAAGGTGATGAGCGAAGGCTTCCAGAAAGCCCAGCGCGAGATGTACGCCAAGCAGGCGAGGGAGGTCGACATCATCATCACCACCGCGCTGATCCCGGGCAAGCCCGCGCCCAAGTTGATCACCGCGGAGATGGTGCGGTCGATGAAGCCGGGCAGCGTCATCGTCGACCTCGCCGCCGAGCAGGGCGGCAATTGCGAGCTCACTGATCCCGGCAAGGCCGTGGTCAGGCACGGCGTGACCATCGTCGGCTACACCGACCTTGTCAGCCGGCTGGCCAAGCAATCCTCCACGCTCTACTCGACCAACCTGTTCCGCCTCGCCGAGGAGCTTTGCAAGACCAAGGACGGGGTCATCAACGTCAATATGGAGGATGACGCCATCCGCGGCCTGACGGTCATCAAGGACGGCAGCATCACCTGGCCGCCGCCACCCCTCAAGCTGCCGGCGCCTGCGCCCGCAGCGGCCAAGCCCGCGGCCGCGCCGGCGGCTGCGAAAGGCCACGGCCATGGGGCGAGCGAGCCCATGGCGCCCGGCACGCTCGTGGGCATCTCGATCGCGGCCGCGCTGCTGTTCTGGGTGATTGGTGCTTATGCGCCGGCCGCGTTCCTCGGCCACTTCACGGTGTTCGTGCTGGGATGCTTCGTCGGCTACATGGTGATCTGGAACGTCACGCCGTCGCTGCACACGCCGCTGATGAGCGTGACCAACGCCATCTCGAGCATCATCGCCATCGGTGCGCTGGTGCAGATCGCTCCTCCCGTAGTTGCTGCAACTGCGGGGGGCGGCCGTCCCGACGAGCTGATCCGCTGGATCGCGGTGGTCGGCATCGGCCTCACCTGCATCAACATGTTCGGCGGCTTCGCGGTGACGCGGCGCATGCTGGCCATGTTCCGGAAGTAGGGAGACGGCCATGACCGCGAGCCTCACCGCCGTCGCCTACCTGGGCGCGACCATCCTCTTCATCCTCAGCCTGGGCGGGCTGTCCAATCCGGAAACCTCCCGGCGCGGCAACCTCTACGGCATCGTCGGCATGACCATCGCGGTGCTCGCCACGGTTTTCGGCCCGCGCGTATCGGCGGCCGGCATCCCGTGGATCGTCGCGGCGATGGTCGCGGGCGGGGCCGTGGGCCTCTACGCCGCGCGCGTCGTGCAGATGACGCAGATGCCCGAGCTCGTGGCGCTGATGCACAGCCTGGTGGGCCTAGCGGCCTGCCTGGTAGGCTTCGCGAGCTACATCGACACCTCGATTACCTTCACGGGCGCGGAAAAGGCGATCCACGAGATCGAGATCTACGTGGGCATCCTCATCGGCGCGGTGACTTTCTCCGGCTCGGTGAT
>JAYRND010000373.1:0-3325 GCA_041904885.1 Burkholderiales bacterium | reverse complement strand
CCGTTACCAGATGTAAAACTTTCCCCGCCGCGCCGCGGCGGGACTAAGCTGGACTCATGGACCCGCGCTTCATTGCCGCGCTCCTCATCGCAGCAGCCGCCCTTCCCGTGCAGGCGGAGGTCTACAAGTGGGTGGACGAGAAGGGCAAGGTCACCTACACCAACGTGCCGCCGCCGGACACCGCGGGCAAGGCCGAGCCGGTGGAGGAGAAGATCTCCGTGATGGGCATGGACCCCGCGGTGCGCGCGGCGGCCGAGCGGCGCTTCGCCGCGCAGGCTCAGGCCGAGGAGCTCGAGTGGCAGCGCCGCCAGCAGGCGATGCTGATGCAGCAGGCAACCCAGCCGGCGCCCGCCCCGGCGAGCGACAGCTACACCCCGCCGTACTATCCGGCGTACTACGCGCCCTACACCTACCGTGCGGCGTACTTCCCGGCGTACTACCGTCCCGCGGTCCGCGCGAGGCTGAACTACGCCAGCCACGCGCCGCGCCCGGTGCACCACGTCCGCCCTGCGCCGGCCCCTCGTTCCGGGCCCCCGCCTCGCGGCGGCGCGCCGCGCCGCTAGCCGCGCCCGCCTAGGGCACGCGCGCCTGCAGGAAGCGCTGCCAGTTGAGCAGCCTTCCGCCGGGCTTGCCGTCGCTGCCGGTGTTGTGGCGCGGGCCGAGCTCCTTGTCGCCGACGTCCTCCACGAGGACGAGGCCGTGCTTCTTCACGAACGCCGCGGCTTCCCTCGGCGTCCAGCCGGTGACGTAGGGCTCGCCGCGCTGCGCCACGGCGAAGGTGATGAAGTCGGCGGCCCAGTAGCCCTGATAGCGGCCCTCGACCACCGGCCGCACGATGTAGTCGTAGACCACGCGGCTGCCGCTCGACGAATTCCTGCGGATGAAGTCCAGCGTCGCGGCGTTGCCTGCCGCAACCACGTACATCGTCACCCCTTCCAGGATGAAGAACGTGCGCTGCTTCGGGTCGTAGCCGAGCGGCGGCAGCACGTCCTCGAGCTTCTGCGTGTCGAAGTCGATCGGCGCGTAGCGCACGTAGTCGGGCACCGCGCCCAGGGCCTCGACCAGCCGCTGGCGCTTGCGCTCGCTCGTCGCCGGCAGGTCCACCTCGAAGAAGCGCAGCTGCGGGTGCGTCTCGCGGAAGCGGTAGGCGCGGCTGTCGTAGCCCGCGCCGAGGACCACCACCTGCGTCGCGCCCTCGGCGGCGGCGCGCTTGAGCGCCTCGTCGATGTAGTGCGTGCGCACGTTGATCATGTAGAAGGCCGCGAGCTGCACGCCGCTGTTGTCGATCATGGCGCGCGCGTCGACGTACTTCTCGGGCAGGAACAGCGGCCGCGAGCAGAGCTTTCCGGCGAGGTAGTCGGGGTTGCGCAACCTCGGGTCGGGATTCTGCGCCGCGACCGCGCGGTAAGCGCAGACGATTTCCGCCGTGGACGAGGGCTGGCCGGGCGGGACGGCATGGGCGTGGGCGGCAAGGAGCGCCGCAGCGGCGAGCAGACCCGAGCGCATTCCTTCGCGGACCCATCCCATGGCGCTTCCTCCCCCGCGGGAATTCTAAGGTAGATGCAAGGTCCAACAGGTACCATCCCGCTCCGTCAGGACACTGCCATGAAACCTTGCAAGCTCCTTTCGTTTGCGTTCGCCCTCCTCGCCCTCCTTGCCGCGCCCGCCCTGCAGGCCGCCGGCAAGAGCGACCCGGCGGTCAACGAAACCTTCCAGCGCGACCTCGCCGCCTGCCAGAAGGTCGCCGACGCCGACGCGCGCAAGGACTGCCGGCGCGAAGCCTACGCGGTGCGCGACGAGGCGCGCCGCGGCACGCTCGCCGAAGGAACCGACTTCGAGCAGAACCGGTTTGCGCGCTGCGAAGTCCACAAGGACCCGACCGAGCGCAGCTACTGCGAGCGGCGCATGCGCGGCGAAGGCACGGTGAGCGGCAGCGTAGAGGGCGGCGGGCTGCTGCGCGAGCTGAAAGTCATCGTCCCGGCCGAGTAGCCGGGGCACAAAAAAAGGGAGAACCCAGGTGCACCTTGTCACGACCCGCCTGCGCGCGCTGCTGCTCGCCGCGCTCGCCCCCCTCCTCCTCTCCGCCTGCGCCCTCGCCCCGCCCGAGCCCGACTTCGAGCCCGAATCCGGCCAGGCCGGCAAGGACGTGGTCTGGGTGCCCACGCCGGACGCGCTCGTCGAGCGCATGCTCGACATGGCCAAGGTGACCCCGCAGGACACCGTGATCGACCTCGGCTCGGGCGACGGGCGCACCGTCATCGCCGCCGCGAAGCGCGGCGCGCGGGCGCTGGGCATCGAGTACAACCCGGACATGGTCGCGCTCTCGCGCCGCAACGCCGAGCGCGCCGGGGTCTCGGACCGCGCGCGCTTCGAGCAGGCCGACCTCTTCGCCACCGACTTTTCCGAGGCGACCGTGATCACCATGTTCCTGCTGCCCTCGATCAACGTGAAGCTGCGGCCGAAGATCCTCGCCATGCGCCCCGGCACGCGCGTCGTCTCCAACAGCTTCACCATGGACGCCTGGGAGCCGGACGAAACCTCGAACGTCTCGCGCGAGCAGGGCTGCGGCACCAGCTGGTGCACTGCGCACTTCTGGGTCGTGCCCGCGCAGTTCGCCGGCACCTGGCGCCTGCCGGTGGGCGAGCTGGCGCTGGAGCAGCGCTTCCAGATGCTCAACGGCACGCTGCAGTCGGCGAAAGGCACCGAGATCGTAAGCGGCAAGGTCGTCGGCACCGAGGCCTACTTCACCGCCGGCGGCCGCGCCTACCGCGTCCGCCGCAACGGAGACGCGCTCGAGCTGCTGCAATAGTTAGAATCACCGCAAAGGAGGGGGCATGACGGCGAAAACCTTTGCGGGCAGCGATTTTGACGTGCGCTCCGACCTCATCGACGCCCACGAGCGCGCCTGGACGGCGATTGCCGCGCCGGGCACCTGGCTCGATGGCGTGCGGCGCGTCGCGGTGGCGGCGGAGATCCGCAAGGCGCGCGCCTGCGCGCATTGCGCGCGCATCAGGGCCGCGCTGTCGCCCAACGGCGTGCCCGGCACGCACGAAAGCCTCGGCGCCCTTGGCGCGGCGGAAATCGAGCTGATCCACCGCGTCGTCGGCGATCCGGGCCGGCTGTCGGAGAAATGGTCGCAATCGGTGCTCGCGCAGGGCCTCTCCGAGGGCGAATACGTGGAGATCGTCGGCCTGTGCGCCATGGTCATGATGCTCGACGCCTGCATGTTCGCGCTGGGCCTGCCCGAGCGCGCGCTGCCCGCGCCTGTACCCGGCGCGCCCACGCGCTACCGGCCGGCGGGCGCGAAGAAGAAGGCCGCCTGGCT
>JAYRND010000372.1:0-45397 GCA_041904885.1 Burkholderiales bacterium | reverse complement strand
TCGGCGCGCTTGCGGTGCAGCTGCAGCGACAGCGCGGCGCCGGGCTTCACCATCAGCCGCTTGACCTGGAAGCGCTCTCCCGCGTCCACCGACTCGTAGTATCCCCAGGGCCGGTAGACGCGCGTGTGGCTCAGGTGCTCGGAGCGGTTGGCGCGCTTCAGGTCCTCCACCACCTCGCGCACGTCCTGGCTGCGCGAGCGGTCGGCCACCAGCACCGCGTCGTCGGTGTCGACGATGATCAGGCCCGCCACGCCCAGTGTCGCCACCAGCCTCCGGTCGCTGAACACGAGCGAATCCCTCGTATCCTGCAGCTGCACGTCGCCACGCACGGCGTTGCCGCTCTCGTCCTTGTCCGCAAGGTCCCACAGCGCATCCCAGGAACCGACGTCGCTCCAGTCGAATTCGGCCGGAATCACCGCCGCGTCGGCGGTGCGCTCCATGACGGCGCGGTCGATGGCTTCGGCGGGGCAGGCGAGAAAGGCTTCCCTGCCCAGCCGAAGGAAGTCAAGGTCGCTGCTCGCCCCCACGACGGCCCGGCGCGCCGCGGCGAGGATGTCAGGGCGGTAGCGGCCGAGCTCCTCCAGCACGCGCCTCGCGCCGAAAGCGAACATGCCGCTGTTCCAGTAGGCGCGGCCGGTGCCGATCAGGCGGTGGGCTTTCGCCTCCGCCGGCTTTTCCACGAACCGGGCGACCTCGAACGCTCCGGACCCGTCGCGCAGGCTGGCGCCGCGCTCGATGTAGCCGAATCCGCTGTCCGGTCTCGCCGGCGGGATGCCGAACGTCACCAGCTTGCCGGAAGCCGCGACGGCGGCCGCGCGCTTTACGGCGTCGCCAAAGGCCTGCGCGCCGCGAATGGCGTGGTCGGATGCGAGCACGAGAAGCACCGGGTCGTCCTTCTCGCAAGCGATCGCGGCGACCGCGACTGCGGCCGCGGTGCTGCGGCCCGCGGGCTCGAGGACGATGCGCGCCGCGACGCCGACCTCAGCGAGCTGGTCCTGCACGAGGAAGCGATGCGCCTCGTTGCAGATCACGATCGGCTGCGCCGGCCCCGCAGCCTCGAGCGCGCGCAGAGCGGTATCCTGCAGTAGGGTGCGTCCGGTGACGAGCGGCAAGAACTGCTTGGGCAGCAGCTGGCGCGACACGGGCCACAGCCTGCTGCCTGCTCCTCCGCAAAGAATGACCGGGACGATGCTTTTCGACATGGTCTATTTTAGGTCGGAAAGCGCTTGGATCATCCCGCGCGCGCGGGCGACCAGCGCCGCATGGCTGAACTGCTGGAGATGTTCTCTCGCCTCGATGCGCGGATCGGGCCGAGGCCGGCCGGCGAGAATCATGTCGAGAATCTGCGCGAAATGCCGGCCCTGGTCCTTGCGCGGATCGCAGTAGCGGAAACCGCTCGCGCCCTCGACGACTGTTTCGGTGAAGGGAGGCGCATCCGGCGCGAGCACGGGTGTTCCGCAAGCCTGCGCTTCGATGGCGTTCAGGCCGAGCGCTTCCTTCTCAGGCAGGCCCGTCATCAGGAAGTCGAGCTGCGGATAGATCGCACCGACATCCTGCTGGTAGCCCCAGAAGCGCGCGCGCGGCCCGAGCGGGGCGAGAGCACGCCGAAGGTCGCGAACCTGCGCATAGCCGCCGTTGCCGAAGATCTCCACCCGTACTTCGCGCTTTTGCGCCATCAGCGGGGCGAGCAACGCGAACAGCGCCGGGAACTGCTTGATCGGAGAGATCAGCGAGACCAGCCCAAGCGTGAGGCCTCGCGCCTTCGCAAAGGGCTCGCCCGTCTCCTCGCGGCCGAGCAGCGTCCGGAACTGGCCGAGCAGGATGTCGCGCAGCTTCCTGCGATCGACGACGTAGGGCGAGCGCCGCCGCAGCGGGACGGGCGCGCGTGCGAGATCTGCGGTGCCGTAAATGGGCTCCGGGTAGACCTGTGCGAGGCCCGCTTGCCGCAGCAGGCCGATGCAGTAGTTCGAAACGGTGAATACGAGGCGGTAGGGACGGAACTCCTCGACGCTACGCCGGTAGGCGGGCATGTGCGCGAAACCCGTGAGGCGGCGGCTTGCGGCCACCCGTGCGACGCAGTCCCTCGATAGCGGGCTCTGCGTGAGGACGATCGCATCGCTTCCCGGCAGCCGCCCGAGCAGCTGCCGCTCGTCTTCGACCGGGACGCGGTCGAAGCGCTCGCCCGAGAGCGCGTCCCACAGGTCCGCCGCCGGATGCGCGTACAGCGTCACGCGCGCGCCGGCATCCAGCAGCGCCCGCGTCAGCGCGCGCGTGTAGATCTCCCCGCCACCGACGAACCGGTGCAGGTTGACGTGGTGGATGTGAATCATCGAGGCGAGGCGGCGATTATAATCGCCGCTCCCGGCTTGCTCTGCGATGAAGATCCTCGTCCTCAAGCGCGACAAGATCGGCGACCTGCTGCTCACCACGCCGCTGCTTGCGCGACTGAAGGAGGCCCTCCCCGGCGCGGAGACGCACCTGCTCGCGAACGACTACAACGCGTGGGTCGCGGAGGGCAATCCGCACGTCGACCGTATCTGGGTCTACCGCCGTGTTCGCCACGGCGGCCGCGTGCGCATCGGCGCCGCCTGGGACTGGCTTCGGCAGCGGGGCGCATTGCGGCGCGAGTGCTTCGATTGGGTCGTCATCGCCAACGGCGACGAATCGCCGCGCGCCATCCGGCGCGGGCTCTCCCTGCACGGCGCCCGAACCGTCGCGCGATGCGCGGATGCGGCGAACTATCCCGGCTTGAGCGACCCGCTGGCGCTGGATGTCGCCAATCACGAGGTCGACCGGTTGCTGGGCCTGCTTGCTCCGCTCGGCATCTCGTCGACGCGACCGGCCGGCGTTCCGCGCTATGCGTTGCCCCCGTCATCCGCGGCGTTCGCGGCGCGTTGGCTTGCCGGGCGTGCGCTCGAGCCGCGGCAGTACATCGTCCTCGGGTTGGGCACGAGGCGGGCGAAGAAGCGCCCGGCAAGCGAGCAGGTGCTCGCCTGGAGCGCGCATTTCAAGCAACGTTGGGGCCTCGATACGGTATTCATGTGGACTCCCGGAGCGGCGCGCGAGCCGCTCTATCCAGGGGATGACTCCGCCGCGCGACCCCTCGTCGAGGCTGCATCGCGAGGGCTCGCGCCGCAGCTTCATCCGTTCCGCGGCCCGATCGGCGAGGCGCTCGGGCTCATCTGGAGCGCGCGCACCAGCGTGTTTCCCGACTCCGGATTGATGCATTTCGCGGCGGCAAGCCCCGGCGGCGTTCTCGGCCTGTTCGCGGACGCCGCCAATTCGCCGTCGCCGGTCCATTGGGCGCCGCGCGGGCCCAGATCGGCGTGGCTGGAGGCGCCGCGAAACGTCAGCGAGCTGCCCGACGACCGCGTCTACGCTCAACTGGAGCGCTTGCTCTCGCCATAGATCGCCGGATTCAGCGCGGGGTCGTTGTACATCTTGAACTGGCGGTAGACCTTGAAGCGGCGGTTGCCGGCGGCGCAGTCGGCGAGCAGCCGGTCCAGGCAGCCGGCGAGATCCGCTCTTTGCTCGTGCAGGCGGGTCAGCCTGCCGAGGCAGGCCTCGACGTGCGCGGGCGCGACGTCGGTGCGCTCGGACTGCAGCTTCATCTGGCGGATCCGGAGCGAGAGGACCGACAGCCGGTCGATGATCGACCCCGGCGTTTCGCTGTGGAGCTCCGCATCCGGCCGGGGCTGGATCGCGGCAAGCAGGGCGAGGAGCTGCTCGTCGATCTTCTCGATCGCGTCGTTGCGCTGCTGGTTGAGGCGGTCGATGCTGCGCTTGTTGCCGGCGATTTCGCTGTCCGGCACGTTCCTGCGCCGCGCCAGGTCCTCTTCGTCCCAGAGCAGCCCGTTGCAGCGGTGGTTCTCCTCGATGGCGCGCCAGAGCGTGGCCCCATGCGTCGTGCCGGCTCCGCGGTCATGGAACTCGACGATCTCGCGGGCCGCCGGTCCGATCATCGGCCGGCTTCCCTGCGCAGCTCCATGAGCTTGGCGTACTTCATGAAACTGTTCATGCAGCCGATGGAGATATGCACCAGGCCGGGCAGGCCGTCGAGGAAGCCGCGCCGCAGCAGGTAGAACTTGACGAAGCGGGCGAGCGGCGAGATCGCCAGATCCGCGATTCCCGCGCTGCGCCCCTGGCGGTGGAGCTCGGCCGCGGCGAGCGAGGTATACCGGTTCTGCTTCTCGAGATAGCGGCCGAGGTCCTCCGCCGATTCGTGCAGCAGGTCGCCGTCCAGCGTGCCGACCGGCTCGCCGATCACCTTCTCGTGCACCGCGTCATCGCTCCAGCGCGCCCTGCGCCGGTCGAACAGCCGCGCGCTCCAGTCCGGGTAACCCTCTCCGTGGCGCAGCCAGCGGCCTAGAAAGCGGTTGCGGCGCGCCATCCGATATACGGGCTCCGCGGGCGCGATCAGTGTGCGTACCAGGCTCGCCGCAAGCTCGGGGGAAACCCGCTCGTCGGCGTCGAGGCAAAGGACCCAGTCGTGCGTCGCCTGTTCGACAGCGAACTGCTTCTGGCGGCCGAAGCCGAGCCACTCCTTGCGTACGACGCGCGCGCCGAACCGCGCGGCGACTTCCGCAGTGCCGTCGTCGCTGTCGGAATCGACCACCACCACCTCATCGGCGAACGCGACGCTCGCCAGGCAGTCGGGCAGCTGGGCTGCGGCATTCCGAGTGACCAGGACGACGGACAGTGGCAAGGGAAAGCCCGCCGCGCTAGGGGGTTAGAATCGCAAGTTAAAATCGCGTGAAAACAAGGCGGTATTCTAGCCCACGCCCTGAGGGCCTTTCCCCTTGCCGCGCATCCTCTTCGTGAAGACTTCGTCGCTGGGCGATGTCGTGCACAACTGCCCGGCCGTCAGCGACGCGGCTCGCCACGTGCCGGGTGCCGAGATCGACTGGGTCGTGGAGGAATCCTTTGCCGAGGTCGCCGAGCTGCATGCATCGGTGCGGCGCGTGATCCGGATCGCGCTGCGGCGCTGGCGCGGAGCGCCGCTCGCCCCCGGGACCTGGTCGCAGGCCCGGGCGTTCGGCGAAGTGCTGCGTGGCGAGTGCTACGACGTGATCATTGACAGCCAGGGCCTGATCAAGAGCGCGCTGGTCGCGGCGCTTGCACGCGGCCGCCGGCACGGCCTGGATCGGGAGAGCGCGCGCGAGTCCTTGGCGGCGCGGTTCTATGATGTGGCGCACACGGTGCCGGCCGGGCTGCACGCGATCGAGCGCAATCGCCGCCTGGCGGCAGCCGCGCTCGGATACGTCCCGGGTCCCGGCTGCGACTACGGCCTGCGCATCGAGCAGAGCGCTTCGCCCCGCCCGCGCCTGCCGGATTCCCCCGCCTTCGCGCTGCTGCTCACGATGACGAGCCGAAGGGACAAGCTCTGGCCGGAAGAGCGCTGGCGAGGGCTTGGCGGGTGGTTGAAGGGACAGGGGATCGTCTGCCTGTTGCCTTGGGGGTCGGAAGAGGAACGGAGCCGTTGCGCGCGAATCGCGGCGGCGATTCCCGGCGCCCTGGTGCCCGAGCGCATGTCGCTTGCCGAGCTTGCTCGCCTCGCACGGGGCGCACGCGTTGCAGTCGGCGTGGATACCGGGCTCGCGCACCTTGCGGCGGCGTTGGGAATTCCGGTCCTCGGGCTGTATTGCGCTTCCAGTCCTGCGCTCACCGGATTGCGCGGGAGCGATCGGGTGCGCAATCTGGGAGCGGCGGGCATGCCGCCCGAACTGAAGGATGTGCAGACGGCGCTGGCCGGACTGCTCGAGTCTTCCTGATGTGGCGCGCCCTGTACACGCTTGCGCTCTATCTTTCCGCACCGTTCGTGCTCGCGCGGCTCTGGTGGCGCGGCGCGCGCGAGCCGGCGTACCGGCGCCGGGTCGGCGAGCGCTTCGGCTACTACCGGGAGGCCGGTCGCACCCGGCCGCTCCTCTGGGTGCACGCGGTTTCCGTGGGCGAGGCGCGGGCGAGCGCAGCGCTGGTGAGGGGCCTTGCCGACCGCCATCGCGGGCACGATCTGCTGGTGACCTGCACTACGGCAGCGGGGCGCGCCACGCTGGAGGAATTGCACGGCGAGTCGATTGCCGTTGCCTGGCTGCCTTACGACTTGCCGGGTGCGGTGCGGCGTTTTCTCGGGCATTTCCGGCCGACATGCGGCCTGCTGGTCGAGACCGAGATCTGGCCGAACCTGCTGTCCGCCTGCCGCGCCGCCGGAGTGCCCGTCGTGCTGGCGAGCGGGCGGATGACGGAACGCTCCGCGCGCGCCTACGCGCGGCTGCCGGGCCTCGCGCGGCCCGCCATCGCGTCGCTACGCCTTGCCTGCGCGCAGACGCAGGAGGACGCAGCACGCCTGCGCGCGCTAGGCGCGCCCCGCGTCGAAGTGGCGGGCAACCTGAAGTTCGACACCGCGCCGGACAAAGCGAAACTTGCGGAAGGCAGGCAATGGCGCGAGCGCCTCGCGCGGCCCGTGCTGCTGCTGGCGAGCACCCGCGAGGGGGAGGAGAAGCTCCTGCTCGACGCGCTGCCGGCCTGGGATGGCAAGCTGCTCGTGCTCATCGTGCCGCGGCATGCGAGGCGCTTCGACGAAGTCGCGCCGCTCGCGCAGTCGCGTCGCAGCCAGACGCGGAATCCCTCGCCGGAGGACCGCGTGCATCTCGGTGACTCGATGGGGGAGATGGACTTCTACTACGCTGCCGCCGACGTGGCGCTGGTCGGCGGCTCGTTCGTGCCGCGCGGCGGGCAGAATCTCATCGAGGCCTGCGCGGCCGGCGTGCCGGTGGTGATCGGCCCGAGCAGCTTCAATTTCGCGGAAGCGACGCGGCTTGCACTGGCGGCGGGCGCCGCCCTGCAGGCGGCGGATGCGGCTGCCGCGATCGACCAGGCGGTTGCGCTGCTTGCGGATCCCGGCAGGCGTGCGGCGATGGGCGAGGCTGGCAGGAACTTCTGCGCGGCGCATCGCGGCGCCACGCTGCGGCATCTGGAGCTGTGCGGGGACCTGCTCAGGGCTCCAGCGCGCGATTGACCACCTCGAGGTCCGCCTCGGTCAGGCTTCCGGCGGTCGCCTTCAGCTTCAGGTGGTTCATGATGGTGCCGTAGCGCGCCACCAGCAGGTCGCGGCTGGTCGAGTAGACCTGCTGCTCGGCGTTGAGCACGTCGATGTTGATGCGCACGCCCACTTCGTATCCCAGCTTGTTCGACTCGTAGGCGCTGCGCGACGAGATGAGGGCCTGCTCCAGCGCGGCGGTGGTGGAGATGCCGTTGACGACCAGCAGGTAGTTCTGGCGCGCGGCGAGCGCCTGGCTGCGGCGCACGTTCTTCAGGTCCTGCTTCGCCTTCTCGTACAGCGCAGCCGCCTCGCGCTCCTTGGAGCTGAGCGATCCGCCCGAATAAATCGGCAGGCCGAGCTGCAGGCCGATCGAGTTCGCCGTGGTTCTCGTCGAGCCGAATGTGGCCACTGCAGTCGATCCGGAGGACGAGGTGATCCCGTAGGTGCCGACAATATCCACTGTCGGCAGATGCGCGGCGGCGGCCCGCCGGGCCTCCAAGCCCGCGATCTCGGTGACCGCGTCCTGGGCGAGCACCGGAAAGCCCTGGTTTTCCGCGAGATCGACCCAGTCCTGCATCCGCGCCGGCTGCGGCGGCTCATGCTTTACGCCGGGCCGCAGCGGTTTCACGGTGGGGTAGAGCTTGCCCGCGATCTGCTGCAGCTCGCGCTGCTTGGTTTCGACGGCATTATCGGCGACGATCTCCTGCGCGCTGACGATGTCGTAGCGCGCCTGGGCCTCGTGCGTGTCGGTGATGGTCGCCGTGCCGACCTCGAAGTTGCGCTTCGCCTGCGCGAGTTGCTCGGCGATCGAGGCCTTCTGGGCGCGGACCAGCGTCAGGTTGTCCTGCGCCGCCAGCAGGTCGAAGTAGGCCTGCGCCACCCGCAGGATGAGGTCCTGCGCGGACTGCGCGAACGTTGCTTCCGCCTGCTTGACCTGGTACTCGGCCTGATCGAACTGCAGCAGGTTCTGCATGCGGAAGACCGGCTGGGAAAGCCTCAGTTGAAAGCCTTGCGAATGGACGTTGCGAATGGCGTTCGGAGCCGGAGTGTCGCGAAAGTCGATCTCGGCGCGCGATTTGGTCAATTGGGTTCCGGCGGAATTGAGTTCGACGGTGGGCAGCAGCAGCGCGCGGCCCTGCGGCAGCTTCTCCAGCCCGGCCTGCAAGGCGTTGCGCGCCGCCGCGTACTGGGCGTCGTAACCCTTTGCCTCTTCGTAGACCTGCAGCAGGTTCGGGCCGGCAACTGTCTGACCGCCCGGGCCGAATGCGGGCATCGAGCGCTGCTGCGCGAGGGCGGGCGGCGTGCACAACGCGAGCGCGACCAGCGCGGCGCGCAGCAATGGCACCCGATGCGTCGGGCGACTCAGGCGCATTTCAAAACGCGAACTGCGAGGGTTGCTCGCAGTTGACCAGCGGCGCGATGACCGTCTCGAACAGGGGGAGCGTACGGAACGAATCCGCTCCGCCGCCGGAACGGGTGAGGATGCATGCGGTCATCAGCGGCGACTCGCCGATCACGGCGAAGGCGCGCCCTCCCGGCGCGAGCGCGCCAAGCAGCGCCCGCGGCAGGACAGGGACCGACCCGGTGAGTACCAATATGTCGTACGGATCCTCGCCGGGCGCGCCCGGCGGCAGGCCGCGGGCGCCGTCGCCAACGAGCAACGTCACGTTATCTACGCCATGGCGCGCGATGTTCGCCTTGCCGAAAGCCGCGAGCGAAGGCCGGATCTCCACCGAAGTGACGCGCGCAGAGCGGTGCGCGAGCAGCGCGGTGAGGTAGCCGCTGCCGGTGCCGATCTCGAGCACACGGTCGCTGCGCCTGGGCGCGAGCGCCTGCAGGACGCGAGCCTCGATCTTCGGCGCCCACATCTTCTCGCCCTCGCCGATCGGGATTTCCATGTCGGTGAACGCGAGGTTGCGGCAGGACGCCGGGACAAACTCCTCGCGCGGCACGGCATACAGCAGATCGAGCACGTCCTGGTCGAGCACCTCCCAGGGGCGGATCTGCTGCTCGACCATATTGGCCCGGGCCTGTTCGAGGTTCATTCGGGTTTCGTGTTTGCGCTGCTGCCTGGGGAGGAGGCAATCTTACCAAAGCCCCTGACCCAGGTCGTCAGGTCGTCCAGGTACGTATAGATGACCGGCACCACCACCAGCGTCAGCAGTCCGGAAGTGATCACCCCGCCGATCACCGCTTGGCCCATGGGGGCGCGCTGCTCGCCGCCTTCGCCCAGGCCCAGGGCGAGCGGGATCATGCCGAAGATCATCGCCAGCGTGGTCATCAGGATCGGCCGCAGGCGGATGCGGCCGGCCGCCAGCACCGCGTCACGGCGCGGCCGGCCCGCCCCGCGCTCCTGGTTGACGAAGTCGACGAGCAGGATGGCGTTCTTGGTGACCAGGCCCATCAGCATGATGAAGCCGATGATCGAGAAGATGTTCATCGTCGAGCGCGCGAAGATCAGCGCGAGCACGACGCCGATCAGCGACAGGGGCAGCGAGACCATGATCGCCATCGGCTGGATGAAGCTGCCGAACTGGGAGGCGAGGATCAGGTAGATGAAGACCACGGCCAGCGCCAGCGCCTGCGAGGCGTAGAACATCGATTCCTGGATGTCCTTGGACGACCCGCCCATGGTGAAGCGGTAGCCCGGCGGCATGGCGATGCGCTCGAGCTTGCCGCGCAGTTCGGTGGCCGCGTCTCCGGCGGCGCGGTTGAATACGTTGGCGGTGATCAGGACCTCGCGCAACTGCTCCTTGCGGTTGATCTGCTGGGGCCCGCTGCCCGGGGCGATGGCGGCGATTTCGCGCAGGCTCACCATCCGCGGCGCGAGATTGGCGTCGAGCTGGCTGGAGGCGAGCGGCACCCGCTGCAGGTCCTCCGCGCGCGCACGGTCGGCCCGCGACAGCCTGACCTGCACGTCGTAGTACTGGTCGTCGGGTCCTTTCCAGTTTCCGACCGCCTGCCCGGCGAGCAGGGGCCGCAGCGTCGCCGCCACCTGGCCCGCGCTGATGCCGAGGTCGCTGGCAAGCTCCCGCTTCAGCTCCACCGAGAGTTGCGGCTTGGCCGCCTCGTCGCTCGACTCGATGTCGACCGCGCCCGCAACCTCGCGCGTCGCCGCCATCACCTGCTCGGCGATGCCCGCCAGCATCTTGCGCTCCTGGCCCAGAATGGAAACCTGCAGCGGCTTGCCGCTGGACACCGTCTTGTAGGCGCCGATCTGCTGGATCTCGATGCCGGCAATGCGCGACAGGCGCTCGCGCATCGGCTTGGTCAGGTCGTTCTGCGAAAGCCTGCGCTCCTTCCTCGGCACCAGCTGAACGAAGATGTTGACGCGGTTCTTGCCCTGCACGAAGCCGGTGTTGACCGTTGCGTAGGTGTATTTCACCTCGGGGAATTCGCGCAGGGCGGCCTCGGCCTGCCTGGCCTTCTGCGTAGTGAGCTCCAGGGAGGAGCCCACCGGGGTCTTGAACTGCACCTGCAGCTCCGAAAGGTCGGGCTCGGGCACGAACTCGCTGCCGATCATCTTCATCAGCGGGAAGCTGGCGAGGAAGCTGGCGAGCGCGATGGCCACCACCGATTTGCGGTGGGCGAGGCTCCAGGCGAGGAGGCGCTCGTAGCGGGCGGAGACGCGGTCCATCGTGTCGTGGAACCACGCGAGCAGCCGCCCCATCGGCCCGGCGCTGAACTTTCCCTCGGCCTGCGGGTCGCGCCAGATCGAGGACAGCATGGGATCGAGCGTGAAGGAGACGAACATCGAGATCAGCACCGCGGAGACGACCGTCAGGCCGAACTGGTGGAAGAAGCGCCCGATGATCCCGCCCATGAAGCCGACCGGCAGGAACACCGCGACGATGGAGAAGGTGGTCGCCAGCACCGCCAGGCCGATTTCCTTCGTGCCGATCAGCGCGGCGTCGTGGTGGTTGGCGCCCAGCGCCACGTGCCGCACGATGTTCTCGCGCACCACGATGGCGTCGTCGATCAGCAGGCCCACCGACAGCGACAGCGCCATCAGCGTGAGCACGTTGAGCGTGAAGCCGAACGCGTACAGGAACAGGAACGTGCCGATCAGGGCGATCGGCAGCGTGAGCCCGGTGATGACGGTGCTGCGCCAGGACGCGAGGAACAGGAACACGATCGCGATGGTCAGCAGGCCGCCCTCGAGCAGCGTCGCCTTGACGTCGGCGACCGAGTTGCGGATGCCGATCGAGGCATCGCGGACGATCTCGATGTTCACGTCCGCGGGCAGGAAGCTGCGCAACTCGGCGGCGACGCGCCGTACGCCGTCCACCACCGCGATGGTGTTCTCGCCCTGCGCCTTGATGATGTCGATCGCGATCGCGCGCTGGCCGTTCACCAGCGCCATGTTTTCCTCTTCCTGCTGGCCGTCCTCGATCTCCGCGATCGAGCCCAGCGTGACCGCCTTGCCGCCGCGGCGAGCGACGATCAGGTTGCGGAAATCCTGCGGGCCGGAGAGGCGCGCGCGCAGCTGGACGATCTTCTCCTGGCTGGGCGTGAGGATCGAGCCGGCGGGGATCTCCTGGTTCTCGGTCTGCAACGCCTTCACCACCTGGTCGGCGCCGATGCGTTGCGCCTCCATGGCCTCGAGGTTGAGGTACACCTTGATTTCCCGCTTCACGCCGCCCACCAGCGTGGCCTGGCCGACGCCACCGACGTTCTCGAAGCGCTTCTTGATCACCTGGTCGGCGAGCGTGGTGAGCTCGCGCAGGGACCGGCCGGTGGAGCGCACTGCGATCGAGACGATGGGGAAGTCGTCCGGGTTGAAGCGGCTCACCCGCGGCTCCTTGATCTCGTCGCGGAAGCCCGAGCGGATCAGGGCGATTTTCTCGCGCACGTCCTGGGCCGCGAGCTTGGGATCGATCGACAGGTCGAACTCGATGATCACCACCGACAGGCCCTCGTACGAGCGCGAGGACAGGGTCTTGATGCCGCTGATGGTATTGACCGCTTCCTCGACGCGCCGGGTCACTTCCTCCTCGACGTTCTCGGGCGAGGCGCCGGGATATTCGGTCTGCACAACGACCACCGGGAAGGTCACGTCCGGGAACTGCTCGACCGGCAGCCGCGAGTAGGAGAACGCGCCCAGTACCAGCAGCGCGGCCATCATCATGGTCGCGAATACCGGGTTCGCGATGCTTACCCTGGTGAACCACATGGCGGCTACTTCTTGCGCTGCGCCGTTTCGACCGGCTCAGGGCCGGCGAGCCTGGCCGTGGCACCCTCGCGCAACGAGCCGAGGTTGGCGCGCACGATGCGGTCGCCGGCGGCGAGACCTTCGAGCACCTGCACGCGGCCGGCGGCATCGGGCACGCCGACCTTGACGTTCCTGCGCTTCAGCACGCCGTTGTCGATGGCGTAGACGAAGGTCTGGCCGATTTCCTCGCGCACCGCGGACGCCGGCACCGCGAGCGCGCTTTCGATGCGCGACAGCGTCAATGCTCCCTGGGCGAACAGGCCGCTGCGCAGCAGGCCCTCGCGGTTGTCGATCGTTGCGTAGACAGCGATGGAGCGGGAGCCCGCCGTCGCCGCCGGGTTGATCCGCTCGATGCGGCCGGCGAATTCGCGGTCGCCGAAACCTTCGACGCGGAAGCTGATCGGCTGTCCCACCCGGACCTGGGCGATCGCGGCGGGCGGCACCGACGCCTCCAGCTGCAGCCGCGAAAGGTCGACGATGCTCACGACCTTGGCGTCCAGCGGCACGCGCTCTCCCGGCTGCGCGTGGCGCAGGGACACGATGCCGGCGAACGGCGCCACCAGCACGGCGTCGCCCAGCGCCTTTTGCGCGACCACCAGGTCCGCCTGCGCGGCGCGGACCTTCGCCACCGCCACGTCGTAATTGCTCTGGATGTTGTCGAAGGCGTTCTGCGAAATGAACGCCTTGTCGAGCAGCGCCTTCTGCGTCGCGCGGTTCTTTTCCGCCCAGATCTGCTGCGCCTTGGCGGCCTCGAGGTCCGCCTGGCGCGCAGCAACCCGCGCCTGCACCTCGGTGAGGTCGATCACCGCCAGCTTCTGGCCCTGTCTGACGCTCTCGCCCTCGCGCACGGTGACTTCCACCAGCTCGCCGGCCACCTTTGCCTTGACGGTCGCCTCGGTCAGCGGCGCGAGCGAGCCGGTCAGCGGCAGCACCTGCTCGAGCGCGCCCGGCGCGACGATGAACAGGTCGTTCTGCAGGAATTCGGCGACCGGCGCGCTGGCGGCGGGCTTCTGCTCGGCGCGCTTGCCGCGAACTGCGGCATAGCCGGCCGCCGCCGCCACCACCACCGCTCCGACCAGGAACAGCTTCAGCGTGCGCTTCATGGCTCAGTGCCTCGCCAGGCCGCGCGCGAGCAGCTCGACGTGCTCGGCAATCAGCGCTTCCGGATCAATGCGTTCGTCGCAGCAGGGCTCGAGGGAATTGCGCCACATCGAGATCATCAGCATCGGCGCGGCGAGCAGGTCGGCGGTCGCGTACGCATCGACCGGCCGGAACTCGCCGCGGTCGATGCCGCGCCGGATCACTGCGGCGAGAGTCTCGCGGCCCGGGCGCACGACTTCCTCTACGTAGAAGCGCGCGATCTCGGGGAAGTTGCGCGCCTCGGACAGGATCAGCTTCGGAATTCCGGAGATGCGCGTCGAGCCGATGCGTTCCCACCAGGTCTTGAAAACCAGGCGCAGGAGCTCGGCGCTCGTGCCCTGGAATTTGTCGATCTGCCCACGGAACTCGACCAGCCGGGCGACCAGAACTTCCCGCACGACCGCCTTGAACAACTCCTCCTTGTTGGCGAAGTAGAGGTAGAGGGTGCCCTTCGAGATTCCCGCCCGGGCAGCGACGTCCTCGAGCCGTGTATTGGCGAAGCCACGCTCGACGAAGAGATCCAGCGCGGCCGCCGTGATTTCCTCGGGGCGCGCTTCCTTCCGGCGGGACCAGCGCTTGGCTGAAAGGCGATCGTTCATGGTGGATATTGGAATAACTGACCAGTCAGTAATATATTACCGCACTGCAACAAGGTCAAGCGCGGCAAACTATTGATCACGCAGGGGTCCTGCCCCCGAGGGTCGGGGGTCGGGTGAGAGAGTCCCTCAACACCTGATGCGGGTAATGCCGCCGAAGGAAGCGCCATGAACGCCAATCCGAAGTTTCTTGCCGCCACCGCTCAGGTCGACAGCGCGGCCATCCAGCCGTTGCCGAACTCGCGCAAAGTCTACGTCGGACCGCTCCGGGTTCCGATGCGCGAAGTCAGCCAGGCCGATACGCCAAGCATGTTCGGGGGCGAGAAGAACCCGCCCGTGTACGTCTACGACTGCTCCGGTCCGTACACAGACCCGGACGCGAGAATCGACATTCGCTCCGGACTCCCGGCCTTGCGCGAAAAATGGATTCTCGAAAGAAATGACACCGAGCTCCTGCCGGGACCGTCATCCCGCTACGGGCTGGAAAGGCTGAACGATCCCAAGCTGGCCGAATTGCGCTTCAATCTGAAGAGAACGCCGAGAAGGGGCAAAGCCAACGTCACGCAGATGCATTACGCGCGGCGCGGCATCGTCACTCCGGAAATGGAATACATCGCGGTGCGCGAGAACCTGCAGCGCGAGGCGTACATCGAGAGCCTTAAGGCGGGCGGCAAGACGGGCGAGAAGATGCTGGAGCTGCTGGTGAAGCAGCATAAGGGAGAGTCGTTTGGCGCTTCCATTCCTCAAAAAATAGATTCTGAATTTGTAAGGTCAGAAGTCGCTCGCGGTCGCGCAATCATTCCGGCCAACATCAATCACCCCGAATCCGAGCCGATGATCATTGGCCGCAACTTCCTGGTGAAGGTCAACGCCAACATCGGCAACTCGGCGGTGTCTTCGGGAATCGCCGAGGAGGTCGAGAAAATGACCTGGGCGATCCGCTGGGGCGGCGATACGGTGATGGACCTCTCGACCGGCAAGCACATCCACGAGACGCGCGAGTGGATCATCCGCAATTCGCCGGTGCCGATTGGCACCGTGCCCATCTATCAGGCGCTGGAGAAGGTGGACGGCAAGGCCGAGGAGCTGACCTGGGAGATCTACCGCGACACGCTGATCGAGCAGGCGGAGCAGGGCGTCGATTACTTCACCATCCATGCCGGCGTCCTCCTGCGCTACGTGCCCATGACCGCGAAGCGCATGACGGGCATCGTCTCGCGCGGCGGCTCGATCATGGCCAAGTGGTGCCTCGCGCACCACAAGGAAAGCTTCCTCTACACGAACTTCGAGGAAATCTGCGAGATCATGAAGGCGTACGACGTCAGCTTCTCGCTCGGCGACGGCCTGCGACCCGGCTCCGGCTACGATGCCAACGACGAGGCGCAATTGTCGGAGTTGCGCACTCTGGGCGAGCTGACCCAGATCGCCTGGAAGCACGACGTCCAGGTCATGATTGAAGGCCCGGGCCACGTACCCATGCAGCTGATCAAGGAGAACATGGACATCCAGCTGAAGGAGTGCCACGAGGCGCCTTTCTATACGCTGGGGCCGCTGACCACCGACATCGCGCCCGGCTACGATCACATCACCAGCGCCATCGGCGCGGCGCAGATCGGCTGGTACGGAACCGCGATGCTGTGCTACGTCACGCCCAAGGAGCACCTCGGGCTGCCGAACAAGAAGGACGTGAAGGACGGGATCATGGCCTACAAGATCGCAGCGCACGCCGCGGACCTCGCCAAGGGCCACCCGGGCGCGCAGATCCGCGACAACGCCATTTCCAAGGCGCGCTTCGAATTCCGCTGGGACGACCAGTTCAACCTCGGCCTCGATCCGGATACCGCCAAGGACTTCCACGACGAGACCCTGCCCAAGGAGAGCATGAAGGTGGCGCACTTCTGCTCGATGTGCGGCCCGCACTTCTGCTCGATGAGGATTACCCAGGACGTGCGGGACTACGTCGAGAACGGCATGCGGGAGAAATCGGTGGAATTCGTCAGCGGCGGCGCCGAGCTCTACCGCAAGAGCTGAGCGCGCGGGCTACTTCAGGAACATCGTCTCGGTGTCGAACGGCACGCTGCCGCGCTCGAGCGTGCCGAGGATGCGGTAGGTCTCGTTGGCGGTCGCCTTCGGCGAGCGTGACAGGTCGAGCAGCTTCTGCGGGATCAGCGGGTTGCCGGCGGCGTCGCGGATCACCATGACGCGCGGGCTCAGGCGCTTGGCGGGGTTCTGGGCAATGACGACGCCGATTTCCCCGCTGTTCAGCTCGACCAGGCTGCCCACCGGGAAAATGCCGATGCAGCGGATGAACTGCTCGACCAGGCGGGCGTCGAACAGCGTGCCGCGGCCTTTGTAAAGCATGCTAATCGCGGCCGAGGGCGACACCGCCTCGGCATGCGGGCGCTGGACGGTCAGCGCGTCGTAGGTATCGACGATCGCCGCGACGGAGCCGAGCAGGCCGATCTCGCCGCCGCGCAGCCCCGCAGGATAGCCGCTGCCGTCGTGCCGCTCGTGGTGCAGGGCGGCCGCGCGCGGCAGTCCTGCCGGCATGCCGGGGGTCGATTGCAGGATCTCCACCGAGTACTGCACATGGCGCTTGGCGAGCGCGAGCTCCTCCGCGCTCAGCTTGCCGCGCCTGTCGAGCAGGTGCTTGGGCAGGCGCAGCTTGCCCACGTCCTGCAGCAGGCCGAGGTAGCCGAGGAATTCGATCTGGGCGGGGTCGAGCTGCAGGAAGCGGCCGAAAGTGATCATGTAGATCGACACATCGAGCGCGTGCGATTCGTTGTACTCGCCCTTCGCGCGCAGCTGCGAGAGAAGCAGCAGGGCATCCGGATTGCGCAGCACGCTCTCGGCCATGGCGCAGACCGCGCTCGCAATCTGCTCCGAATCGAGAGTGCGCCCGAGCCGTACGCTCGCCAGCACGTCGTGCATGAGATCGCGGCTGCCTCCGTACGCGGCGCGCGCCGGAGCCAGTTCCTGCTCTACGGTCGCTTTTTACTCGTACGCTGGCGCGGCAGGTCCGCGCGCTTCGGCCGACTCCGCGCGCTCGGAGTCGACCACGACGCTGGCGCAGTAACGGCGCAGCAGCTCCAGCTGCTCGCGCGTCGTGAGCACGAAGCCTTGGAACAGGAACGGCGTATCGGTCCAGGGGCGGTCGAGCTCGGCGACGTACATGCCGAACTGCAACTCGTCGACGGATATCCTCTTCCTCGGCATGCGGCCCCCCGCGGCCATTAAGATTACTCTCATGGAGTGGGCCACGGTTGTTTCCTTTCTCAAGATCGCGACCGCGGTCGTGATCGGTGTGCCGCTGCTCGTCTACTTCACGCAGGACTCGTTGATCTTTTATCCGCAACCACTGTCGGAATCGCGACGCGCCGAACTCGCCAAGCGCTTTCCCGATGTGAAAGAAGTATTCCTGGTGTCCGATGGCGGCGTTCGCCTGCAGGCTTGGCACGCAAAATCGCCCGGCGCTTCTCCGCTTGTCCTGTACTTCGGCGGCAACTCCGAGGACAGCTCGTGGATGCTGGACGAAATGCACAATGCGCCCGGCGTCTCCTGGCTGATCGTCAGCCATCGCGGCTATGGCCTGAGCCAGGGCTCGCCGGGAGAAGCCGCGCTGTCCGCGGATGCGCTTCGGTGGTTCGATTACGCCGCCACGCTTCCTGGCGTCGCGTCAAAGGGCATCTACGTGTTCGGCCGCAGCCTCGGCAGCGGCGTGGCTGTGGCGCTTGCCGCACGGCGCCCCGTCGCCGGCGTGATCCTGGTCGCGCCCTACGACAGCCTCGCGGCGGTCGCCAAGCGCCATTACTGGTATCTGCCGGTCGATCTGCTGCTGAGGCACCGCTTCGATTCGATCGCGCTCGCGCCCGGGCTCAGGCAGCCGCTGCTTTGCCTCGTCGCCGAGCGCGACGAGGTGATTCCGCCCGCGCACGCCGAACGGCTGTTGCAGGCCTGGGGCGGGCCGAAGAGGGGCGTACTCCTGCAGGAGGCCGGCCACAATTCGACCGACGCTCATCCCCTGTTCTGGCCGGCGATACGCGAGTTTCTCCCGCGGCGGGTAGATTAGCGGCGATGGATGCCCAACTGCTGCACGCGCTGGTGCTCGGCCTGGTCGAAGGCGTCACCGAGTTTCTGCCAGTCTCCAGCACCGGCCACCTGATCCTCGCGGGCGCGCTGCTGGGCTTCTCCGACGAGCGTGCGGGCGTGTTCTTCGTCGCCATCCAGACTGGCGCAATGCTCGCGGTGCTCTGGGAGTACCGCGCGCGCTTTTTCCGCATCGACCCGGCGCTCTACCGCAATCTGGTCGTCGCGTTCGTGCCCGCGGCCGCAATGGGGTTCCTGTTCGGCAAGTACATCAAGTCCTACCTGTTCCACGCGGTGCCCGTGGCGCTCGCCTTCATCGTCGGCGGCGTGATCATCCTTCTCGTGGAACGGGGAGACAGGAAATCCAGGGTGGACAGCACGCGGGCGATGACCTGGCTCGACGCGCTCAAGGTCGGCGTCGCGCAGTGCTTCGCGCTGATCCCGGGCACATCGCGCGCGGGCGCGACAATCATCGGCGGCATGCTGTTCGGCCTGTCGCGCCGCGCCGCAACCGAGTTTTCGTTCTTCCTCGCGGTGCCGACGCTAGTGGCCGCGGGCGGCTACGACCTGTGGAAGAACCGCGCCCTCTTCAGCGCCGACGACATCGGCATGTTCGCCGTCGGGCTCTCGGTGTCCTTCCTCTCCGCGTTCGTCGTGATCCGCTGGCTGATCCGCTACGTCGCGACGCACGATTTCCGCCCGTTCGCCTGGTATCGCATCGCCTTCGGCGCCGCGGTGCTGCTCACCGCCCACTTCGGATGGGTCAGCTGGACGCCCTAGGCTAGCTCTGAATCCAGGGCAGGCCGGCTTTGCGCCAGCCGTTGACGGTGCCGCGGTGTCCGGAGGGGTCTTTGTCGCCTTCGAAGCCTTCGAGCACGTTGTAGCAATCCCGCCAGCCCGCGTCGGTGGCGATGATCGCAGCGTGGTGCGAGCGCGCGCCGGAGCGGCACAGGAACAAAACGGTCTCGTCCTTGCGCGCGACCTCTTCGAGCTGCTCGAGGAACGTCGGGTTGCGCTGTCCTTGCGGGAAATTGCTCCACTCGATTGCTTCGCTGCCGGGCACCGATCCGACGAAGTGGCGCTCGGCAAGGGTGCGCACGTCGATCAGCTTTGCGCCCTTTTGCATGAGGGCGTGCGCTTCTTCCGGGAGAACCGCCCCGGCATAGGGAAGCCCCATTTGGCTGCCGCGTTCCTTCGCCTTCGCCTCGATTTCGTTCATCGACGCGATTATAGGATCCGATGCCTCGTGCACCATCAGTGGTCGCTGCATTCTCGGCACGCACTATAAAAGTGCATTTTCGTCGGGTAGAATCGCACCAACTCGGCCCACAGAGGGGAGGGCCGTGGCCAGGACGTTTGGCATGGATTCTGCTCATACAGGCGGATCCGGCTGGCGCGTCCAGCCAGTCTTATCTACGACCCGTTCAGGAGACATGAGATGGCGATGACGCCCGATGACGTATTGAAGATGATCAAGGACAAGGAAGTGAAGTTCGTCGACCTTCGCTTCGCCGACACGCGCGGCAAGGAGCAGCACGTATCGGTTCCGGCCAAGGTGTTCGGCAAGGACAAGTTCGTCGACGGGCACGCCTTCGACGGCTCGTCGATCGCGGGCTGGAAGGGCATTCAGGCCTCCGACATGCTCCTGTTCCCCGACCCGGCCACTGCACGCATGGATCCGTTCACCGACGAGGCCGTGCTCAACATCAATTGCGACGTCATCGAGCCGGGCGACGGCAAGCCCTACAACCGCTGCCCGCGCGGGATCGCCAAGCGCGCCGAGGCCTATCTGAAGTCCTCGGGGCTGGGCGACGTCGCGTATTTCGGCCCGGAGCCCGAGTTCTTCATCTTCGACGGCGTGACCTGGAGTGTCGACATGTCGGGCTCTTCGGTCAAGATCAAGTCCGAAGAAGCGCCCTGGTCCTCGGGCATCGACTACGAGGCGGGCAACATGGCGCACCGTGCGCCGGTGAAGGGCGGCTATTTCCCCGTGCCGCCGGCGGACACGCTGCAGGATATCCGCAACGCGATGTGCCTGGCCCTCGAGCAGCAGGGCGTGGAAGTCGAGGTGCACCACCACGAAGTGGCGGCCGCCGGCCAGTGCGAGATCGGCACCAAATTTGCGCCGCTGGTGCAGCGCGCGGACTGGCTGCAGATCCTGAAGTACACGGTGTGGAACGTCGCCGCCTCCTACGGCAAGACGGCGACCTTCATGCCGAAGCCGATCGTTGGCGACAACGGCTCGGGCATGCACGTGCACCAGTCGGTGTGGAAGGGCGGCAACAACCTGTTTGCCGGGAACCTCTACGCAGGCCTGTCGGAGTTCGCGCTGTTCTACATCGGCGGCATCATCAAGCACGCCAAGGCGCTGAACGCCATCACCAATCCGGGCACCAATTCCTACAAGCGCCTGGTGCCGGGATTCGAGGCGCCCATCAACCTCGCCTACTCGGCGCGCAACCGCTCCGCGTCCTGCCGCATTCCGTTCGTGTCGAGCCCGAAGGCACGTCGCGTGGAAGTGCGCTTCCCCGACCCGACCGCGAACGCCTACCTCGCGTTCTCGGCCATGCTCATGGCGGGCCTGGACGGAGTGCAGAACAAGATCCATCCCGGCGACCCGATCGACAAGGACCTCTATCACCTGCCGCCGGAGGAAGCGGCCAAGGTGCCGCACGTCTGCGCCTCGCTGGACGAAGCGCTCGGGCACCTGGAGAAGGACCACGCGTTCCTCCTCAAGGGGGGCGTGTTCGACCAGGACTTCCTGGAGTCTTACATCGCACTCAAATCGGAGGAGGTCACGCGCTTCCGTATGACCACCCACCCGGTCGAGTTCGACATGTACTACAGCTCGTAGTCTTGGGACGCGGCTGGTGCGTTAGGGAGGGGCGGGTCTGACCCGCCCTTTCCATTTTGGGGTGCGATTGAAGAAATCCTATTTGTGGCATAGACTTAGCGAGCCCAACTCAGAGACTTTCTGACTTCTATGGCACGGATCGGTGCATGGTTCGTCCTGGCACTAGGCGTTTCGGCCGCCGGGCTGGCCTTTGCCCAGCCCCAGCAGCAGGTCAAAACCCTCTGGAACTGCAAGGACCCGGCTGGCCGGACCACCCTGACCGACCAGAAGGCCGACACCGTGGGCAAGGAATGCCGCGTCGTTTCCGAGGAGCGCGTGACGGTGGTACCCGCGGCCAAGGTCAAGTCGCCGCCCAACTTCCCGCGCGAATCCACGGCCGATCGCGCCACTTCGAAGGCGAAGCAGCGGGACACCCTGGAGAAGGAGCTCAACCAGGAAGAGGCGATGCTCGCCGACGCGAGGAAGAAGCTCGCCGAACAGGAGGCGATCCGCGGCGGCGACGAGAAGAACTACGCCAAGGTGATCGAGCGCCTCAAGCCGTACAAGGACACCGTCGAAGTCCACGAGAAAAACGTCGAAGCCCTCAAGCGCGAGCTGGCGAGCCTCTCGCGCTGAGGCGCGGCCGCAACGGACCGTGGTCGCCTCGACCAAGCCCATGGCCGCCGCATTCTCCGGGCTGGAGCTGCTCGCCACCGCAGTGGTGGTGCTGGATGCCGGCCACGTGATCCGCTATGCCAATCAGGCTGCGGCAGACCTTCTTGGCGTCGGGGTCCGGTCACTGGCCGGGCAGCGCTTCTCCGAGCTGTTTGCGGAGGCTCCGAAAGTGGAAGGAATGCTGGAAGAGGCCCTTGCCGCGCATTGGAGCTATCGCGCACAGACCGTCGGCTACGAACGGCCGGGGCACGAGCCGCTGCCGCTTTCCTGCGTGGTGGCGCCCATCGACGCGCCGGGCACCCCGCTGCTCGCCGAGTTGCGGCCGATCCAGGAGCAGCTGCGTCAGGAGCGGGAGGAACGCCTGCACGACCAGCAGGAGGTGACACGCGAGCTCCTGCGCAACCTCGCGCACGAGATCAAGAACCCGCTGGGCGGGCTGCGGGGCTCGGCACAGCTCCTGGAGCGCGAACTGGACCGCGCGGACCTGAAGGAGTACACGCAGGTCATCATCAAGGAGGCGGACCGCCTGCAGATTCTTCTCGACCGTCTCCTTACCCCCAGGCGGGCGGCGCGGCTGGCGCCGGTCAACATCCACGAGGTGCTCGAGCGCGTGCGCAGCCTGGTGGAAGCGGAGTTCCCGAGCGGCATCTCGGTCCTGCGCAATTACGACCCCAGCGTCCCCGAATTGGTCGGGGACATCGAGCAGCTCATCCAGGCGGTCCTGAACGTCGTCCGCAACGCCGCCCAGGCGCTCCTTTCGGGTGCGCACGGCGGCAGGGGGGGGACTATCGTGCTGCGGACGCGGTCCCTGCGGCAGGTGACCCTCGCCCGCCAGCGCCACAAGCTGGCATTGGAATTGCAAGTGATTGACGACGGGCCTGGCGTGCCCGAGGACATTCGCGACCGCATCTTCAACCCCCTGGTTTCGGGTAGGGAGGGCGGTAGCGGGATTGGCCTCTCGCTCGTGCAGACCTTCGTACATAACCACGGCGGCGTAGTCGAATTCGACAGCCGCCCGGGAAGAACCGTATTCACACTGCTGCTGCCATTGGCATGAAACCGGTCTGGATCGTCGACGACGATCGCTCTATCCGCTGGGTGTTCGAAAAAGCGCTCACACGGGAGGGGATCGCCTACAACTCTTTCGCTTCCGCACGGGAGGCGCTGGATGCGCTGCCCGAGGGGGCGCCTCAGGTGCTGATCTCGGACATCCGCATGCCCGGGCAGTCCGGCATCGAGCTGCTCCAGGAGGTGAAGGAGAAGCACCCCGCGGTCCCCGTGATCGTGATGACCGCCTACTCGGATCTGGATTCGGCCGTCGCCGCATTCCAGGGTGGCGCTTACGAGTACCTGCCCAAGCCTTTCGACGTGGACCAGGCGGTCGAGCTGATCCGAAGGGCTCTAGGGGAGAGCCAGCGCGAGCAGTCGGCGCTGGAGCCGGTAGGCGAAGTACCGGAAATCCTCGGGCAGGCGCCCGCGATGCAGGAGGTATTCCGCGCCATCGGCCGGTTGTCGCAATCGAGCGCCACCGTGCTCATCACCGGCGAGTCTGGCACCGGCAAGGAACTGGTCGCACGCGCCCTGCACCGGCACAGCGCGCGCGCGGCGAGGCCGTTCGTCGCCATCAATACGGCGGCCATGCCCAAGGACCTGCTCGAGTCCGAGCTGTTCGGCCACGAGCGCGGCGCGTTCACCGGAGCACAGGCCTTGCGGCGCGGGCGCTTCGAGCAGGCCGAGGGCGGCACGCTGTTTCTCGACGAGATCGGCGACATGCCGGCAGAGCTGCAGACGCGGCTGCTGCGCGTGCTTTCGGACGGCACGTTTTATCGCGTGGGCGGCCACCAGCAACTGAAGGCAAACGTGCGGGTGATCGCCGCCACGCACCAGGACCTCGACACGCGGGTCCGCGAAGGCGTCTTCCGCGAGGACCTCTACCATCGCCTGAACGTGATTCGCGTGCGTATCCCGTCGCTGCGCGAGCGGCGAGAGGACATCCCGATCTTGGCGCGGCACTTTCTCGCCCGCAGCGCCAAGGAGCTGGGGGTCGAGCCGAAGCGGCTTTCCGACGAAGTGCTTGCTCACATTGGCCGGATGGACTTTCCCGGCAACGTCCGGCAGCTGGAGAACCTTTGCCACTGGCTCACGGTCATGGCTCCGGGGCAGGCCATCGGGGTGGCCGACCTGCCGGCGGAATTCCGCGGGCTGCCCGAGGACTCTCGTCCGGCTGCCGCGGCGGACTGGATCGCCGCGCTGGAACAGGAAGTCGAGCGGCGGCTGGCGCGCGGCGAGACCGGCGTCCTGGATCAGTTGTCGCGGCAGTTCGAGCGCTCGCTGATTTCCAGGGCGCTCGCGCGCACCGGCGGGCGCAGGATCGAGGCGGCCAACCTGCTCGGCATGGGCCGCAACACCATCACGCGCAAGATCCAGGAGCTGGGCATCGGCGACGCCGAGCCTTGAGTCATTGCCGGGCGGAACTGCGGTTCGCCTCCAGCCGCGCATCCACCACCGCGACGACCTCATCGATCGCCGCCGAGCGCATGCCTTTCTGGGCGCCGATCGCCTTGACCAGCCGGTCGGTGCGCTCGATGTTCGGAGCGCCGCCGGCGACCGCGCGCGCCGCCGACGATGGCGTGACCAGCGATTGCGCGGCAGCGGCGTACTTCTCGAAGGGCACCATGTCCTTCGCGTCCGCGCCCAGCGCGATGCATAGTTGGACGACCCAGTTGTAGACCGAGCGCGACGTCTCCAGGTCGCCGTGCACGGCGTCGCGGATCGACCGAACGCCTGTTTTCTCGATGCAGCGGTAGTTGCCCGCAAGCAGCATCGCCCACTTGGCGAGCGGTACGTACACCGATTCGTGCACCTTGAGCTTGACCGGAAGCTCGATCTTCTCGCCGCCCGCGTCCCAGCGCGCGGCCTCGATGTCCGCTTCGAGCCGGCGCAGGAGCTGCGTATGCGCATCGGCGTCGAAGCGCGCGGATTTGAAGTTGGTCGGCAGCCGCACCTGCAATACGTTGACCTTCTCCTCTGGCGGTCGGAAAGCCTGCGGATCGGGGCTGCACAGGGTCATGAGCTTCGGATCGAAGCCGTCCCAAACGGCCGCATCGGTGTAGCAATCGCGTAGCGCAGTCGTCTGCAGGCCCGGAATGCGCGCTAGGTAGGGCAGCGGCGGGATGTTCATGATCGACATGCAAGGCAGCTTGGCTTTCGCGACGGCCGCGAGCAGTTCGCGCACGCCGGGCGAGCGGTACTGAGGTTCCTGCATGCCCAGCACGGCGAGGTCGTGGCCGGACGGACCCGCCTCTGCCGGGGTGCTCGCTGAAATCCTGCCGCGCAGCGCGCGCGACCGGACTTCGACCAGCTCCTGCCGCCCCTTCACCGGCAGCCGGACGATCGCTCCTTCGCGGTTGAACAACTCGGCTTCGGCAGGGGTGCAGACCATCGTGGCGCTGTGGCCCGCGAGGGCAATTTTGGTCGCAAGCAGCGAGCCATACGAGGCGCCGAAGATGAGCACGCTCAGAGGATTTTTCATAATGTGAAATTTACCTCCGCACTACGGGAGGCGAGACTACCCCGGCTTGGCGCATGCCGCAATCACGCGTTGCAGCAGGCGCAGCGAGGATTTCATGTTGCGGTGCGGCAACCCGAATCGTAGAATTCTTGTCCCCCTCTCAAGAGAGTGTTCTCCGCCGTGAACCGAGAACTTCCCCTGCTGCCCGATGGCGTGCGCATCACGGCGCCGATTTCCGCTGAATTCGCCCAGATCCTCACTCCGGAGGCGCTCGCGTTCGTCGCCAAGCTGCATCGCCAGTTCGAATCGCCGCGCCAGGCGCTGCTCGCGCGCCGTGCCGCGCGGCAGAAGGAGTTCGACGCCGGCAGGCTGCCCGATTTCCTGCCCGAGACGAAGTCGATCCGCGAGTCGGCATGGAAGATCGCGCCGCAGCCGAAGGACCTGCTCGACCGCCGGGTCGAGATCACTGGGCCTACCGACCGCAAGATGGTCATCAATGCGCTCAACTGCGGCGCTTCGACCTTCATGGCGGATTTCGAGGACGCCAACTGCCCGACCTGGTTCAACATGGTCGACGGGCAGATCAACCTGCGCGACGCGGTGCGGCGCACGATCACGCTCGACGCGGGCGGCAAGAGCTACCGGCTGAACGACAAGACCGCCGTCTTGCTGCCGCGGCCGCGCGGCTGGCACCTGGATGAAAAGCACATGACCGTGGACGGCACCGCCGTCGCCGGCGGCCTCTTCGATTTCGGGCTGTACTTCTTCCACAACGCGAAGGAGCTGCTCGCGCGCGGCAGCGGCCCGTATTTCTACCTGCCGAAGATGGAGTCGCACCTCGAGGCGAGACTGTGGAATGACGTTTTTGTCGTCGCCCAGGATTCTCTGGGAATACCAAAGGGAACGATCAAGGCCACGTGCCTGATCGAAACGGTCGTGGCCGCGTTCGAGATGGACGAGTTCCTCTGGGAGCTGAAGGACCACTCCGCGGGGCTCAACATCGGCCGCTGGGATTACATCTTTTCGTGCATCAAGAAGTTCCGCGCCAACAAGGATTTCTGCCTCGCCGACCGCGCGCAGGTGACGATGACCGCGCCTTTCATGCGCAGCTACGCGCTGCTGCTGGTTAAGACCTGCCATGCGCGCGGCGCGCCAGCGATGGGCGGCATGGCGGCGCAGATCCCGATCAAGAACGATCCCGCGGCAAACGACGCGGCGCTGGAGAAAGTGCGCCAGGACAAGCTGCGCGAGGTGACCGACGGCTGCGACGGGACCTGGGTGGCGCATCCGGCGCTCGTGCCCATCGCGAAGGCGGTATTCGACAAGCACATGCCGCAGCCGAACCAGTACGGCAAGCAGAGGCCCGACGTGAACGTGTCGGCGAAGGACCTGCTCGAGTTCAGGCCGTCGGCGCCGATCACCGAGGCGGGCCTGCGCAACAACATCTCCGTAGGTATCCAGTACCTGGGCGCATGGCTTGCAGGCAACGGCTGCGTGCCGGTGTTCAACCTGATGGAAGACGCCGCTACCGCGGAAATCTCGCGCTCGCAGATCTGGCAATGGATCCGCTCGCCCAAGGGTGTGCTCGATGACGGACGCAAGGTCACGGTGGAGCTGTTCCGCCAGCTCCTGAAGGAAGAGCTGCCGAAAGTGCGGAGCACTCTTGGCGAGGACGCCTGGAAAGCGGGCAAGTACGAAGAGGGCGCGGAGCTCTTCGAGAAGATCACTGCGGGCGATTACGTCGAGTTCCTGACCCTGCCCGCGTACGCGCTAATCGATTAGCCGCCACTCGCTCTCGCAGCGCCGGCAGCGGGCCTGCGAAGGCGACACCAGCCGGAAACGCGCGTAGGCGCCGCAACCGCGGCAGGTCGCGCGCTCACCGAGCGCCTCCGCCTCGGCGAGGATCTGGCCGTAGCGGGTGATAGCGTATACGCCGATCGCCATCGCGGCGACCCCGAGCAGCGCGTACGCTACCGCGCCGAGCGCGGAGCCGCGCTCGCCGACCTCCTCCACACAGGCGGCGATCGCCACCAGGCACAGCACTCCGCTCACGAACCAGGCGTGGCTCTCGATGAGCCGGCGCTCGTACCAGCGGCTGAAGCCGATGCGCCTGATGCTGTCGGCCGGTTCCATGGGCGCGCTAGGCAAATTCCGCGATCACCGGCGCGTGATCCGAGGGCCGCTCCAACCTGCGCGGTGCCTTGTCGATCGTGCAGCCGGCGCAGCGCCGCGCGAGGGGCCCCGAGGCGAGGATCTGGTCGATGCGCAACCCGGCGTCGCGGCGGAAAGCTCCCATGCGGTAGTCCCACCAGGAATACGTTCGCTCCGGCTGCTCGAAAAGCCGGAAGCTGTCCTGCAGGCCGAGCTCGAGAAGCGCCCGCCACGCGGCCCGCTCGGGCGCGGATACATGCACCTGCCCCTCCCAGGCTTTCGGATCGTGGACGTCGCGATCCTCCGGCGCCACGTTGAAGTCCCCGGCCACCGCAAGATCGTCGTGGCGCTTCAGCTCCTGCGCCAGATACTCCTTCAGCGCCGCAAACCAGCGCAGCTTGTAGGCGTACTTCTCCGAGCTCACGGCCTGCCCGTTCGGACAGTAGACGCAGATGACGCGCACGCCGGAGACGGTGGCGGCGATGATGCGCTTCTGCTCATCCTCCAGGCCCGGGATTCCCGCCACCACATCGGCCAACGCCTCGCGCGCGAGGATCGCGACGCCGTTGTAGGTCTTCTGCCCGTACACCGCGGCACGGTAGCCGGCCTGCTCCAGGTCGGCGCGCGGAAATTTCGTGTCCTCGAGCTTGAGCTCCTGCAGGCAGACCACGTCCGGCCGTGCTTGCGCGAGCCAGGCGAGCAGGTGCGGGAGACGGACCTTCAGCGAATTGACGTTCCAGGTCGCGAGTTTCATCCCGCGAGCCGCCGGCTACTTGGTTTCGCCGGGAACGCCGTAGGGGCCGGTCTTCGGGGGTGGGCCTTGCAGGCGGCTCGTGTCGTAGGGCCCGGGCTTCTCGGCAGCCTGTGCAGCGGGCGCCGTCGCCGCGGGCTTCGGCTGGTCGGGCGCCGCATAACCCTCAGGCGGGGGAGGCGCCTTCTGCGAAAGCGGCGGCAAAAGGCCCGCCCTGGGATATCCCGCGCTGTCGAGCAGCAGGTCGAACGCGCCCTGCTCGAAGCCGCGCTGAACCTCGCGGCCGACCTGCAAGGCGGGGACTTCCTCGCCTCCGGATACTCGCTTCAGCTCGGCGATCGTCTCCGCGTTCCAGACCTGGATTTCCTTGAACGGCACGCTGCGCTTGTTGAGCGCGTCGCGCGCCAGCTGGCATCCCGCCTTGCAGCTGGGCGACGTGTACAGCACGACCGGAAAATCGGCTTGCAGGCGCGCGACCTCGTATGGCATCGACGCGGCAGCGGGCGCTGCCGAAGCGCCCGATACCTTGCGCACGTCCTTCGCTCCCGGCGGTGGCGGCGTGTCGGTGAACTGGACGTTGCCGTTGCGGTCGATCCACCGGTACTGCTGCGCTTGCGCGGGCGCGGACGCGAGGAAGACCGCGAGCGAGGCGAGAACAAAGACCCGCAGAATCATGCGGGAATCATACCACTGTGCCTCAGCAGGGCATCGACGCTCGGCTCGCGGCCGCGGAACGCGCGAAACGATTCGGCCGCCGGGCGACTGCCGCCGACCGCGAGGATCTCGTCGCGGAACCGGCGCCCGGCGCCCGCATTGAGCACGCCCTGCTCTTCGAACAGCCCGTAGGCGTCCGCAGAGAGCACTTCGGCCCACTTGTAGCTGTAGTAGCCCGCAGCGTAGCCGCCGGAAAAGATGTGCCCGAAGCTGTTCGGAAAGCGGTTCCAGGCGGGCGGCACGAACACCGCAACCTCGCGGCGAACTTCCTCCAGCAGCTCGAGCGCTCCGCCCGCAGCGCCCGGCTTGAAATCCGCGTGCAGGCGCATGTCGAAGAGCGCGAACTCGAGCTGGCGCAGCATATCAAGCCCGGACTGGAAATTCTTCGCCGCGCGCATCCTGTCGAACAGCGCGCGCGGCAGGGCCTGGCCCGTGCCCACGTGCCGCGTCATGCCGGAAAGCACCTCCCACTCCCAGCAGAAATTCTCCATGAACTGGCTCGGCAGCTCGACCGCGTCCCATTCGACTCCGGACATGCCGGAGACGCCGAGCTCCTCGGCGCGCGTAAGCAGGTGGTGCAGCCCGTGGCCGAACTCGTGGAACAGCGTAATCACCTCATCGTGCGTGAACAGGGCCGGCCTGTCAGACACGGGGCGCGAGAAGTTGCAGTTGAGGTAGGCGACCGGCAACTGCATGCCCGCGGCGAGGCGCCGCCGCGAGATCGCCCCGTCCATCCAGGCGCCGCCCTGCTTGGATTCGCGCGCGTAGAGGTCCACGTAGAACTGCCCGATCGGCTCGCCCGCGTTCCCTCCCTCCGCGCTGCGAATCTCATAGAAGCGCACGTCCTCGTGCCAGACAGGCGCCTGTGCCGGCGCGACGCGCACGCCGTAGAGAGACTCGACCAGCTTGAACATGCCGGCGATCACCTGCGGCTCGGGAAAATACTGCTTCACCTCGTGGTCCGAGAACGCGTAGCGGCTGGCGCGCAGCTTCTCCGAGGCATAGGCGAGGTCCCAGGATTCCAGCCTGTCCAGCCCGAGCTCGGACTTCGCGAACGCGCGCAGCTCGGCGAGGTCGCGCTCGGCAAACGGCCGCGCCCGCCGCGCAAGGTCGCGCAGGAACTCGAGCACCTGCGCCGGGCTGCGCGCCATCTTCGGCACGAGCGAGACCTCCGCGAAGTTCGCGTAGCCCAGCATGCGCGCGTCTTCCTCGCGCAGCGCGAGCGTGCGCGCGATGATGGCGGTGTTGTCCCACTCCGGCTTGCCGAACTCCGAGGCGCGTGTCGCCGATTCCCGGTACAGCGTCTCGCGCAGCGCCCTGTCCTCCGCGTACTGCATCACCGGCCAGTACGACGGCATGTGCAGCGTGAATTTCCATCCCGCCTTGCCCTCTTTTGCCGCCGCGGCGCGCGCAGTCTCGACCACGTCGGCCGGCAGGCCCGCCAGCCGCTTCTCGTCCTCGATCACGATCGAATACGCGTTGGTCGCGTCCAGCACGTTCTCGGAGAACTTCGCCGCCAGGGAGGCGAGCTCCTCCTGGATCTGCGCGTAGCGCGGCTTGAGCTCGGCGGGCAGTTCGGCCCCGCCGAGCCGGAAATCGCGCAGCGCGTTGTCGATGATTCTGCGCCGCGCGGGGCTGAGCGCCGCGTAGGCGGGCGAAGCGGCGAGTTGCTTGTACCTCTCGAAGCGCGCAGTGTCCTGGCCGAGCTCGGTCCAGTACTGCGTGACCTTCGGCAAGCTTGCGTTGTAGGCCTCGCGCAGCGCGGGCGCGTCCATCACCGCATGCAGGTGCGCGACCAGGCCCCAGGCGCGGCCGAGGCGCTCGTTGGCGTTCTCCAGCGGCGCGACGAAGTCGTCCCACGTCGCCGGCGCGCCCGCCGTGCGCTCGCGTACCGCGCGCGCCTCGGCCAGCAGCGTGTCCACCGCCGGCGCGACATGCTCGGGCAGGATCTCGCCGAAGGGCGGCAAGCCGGAAAAATCAAGCAGTGGATTGTTCACTCAGCAATTCCGCAGCCCGTACAGTGTTCGCAATCAGCATGGCGATGGTCATTGGCCCGACGCCTCCGGGCACGGGGGTAATGCTGCCCGCCACCTCGCTCACCCCGCCGAAGTCCACGTCGCCGACGATTTTTCCGTCCGGCGTCCGGTTGATCCCGACGTCGATGACGCAAGCCCCGCGTTTGACCATCGCGGCCGTGACGAGTTTCGGCTTGCCCACGGCGGCAACGAGGATATCCGCTCCCCGGGTAACCGATTCCAGATCGCGCGTCTTCGAATGGCAGATGGTGACGGTGGCGTCCCTTTGCAAGAGCAGGAGGGCAAGCGGCTTGCCCACGATTGTGGAGCGTCCCACGATCACCGCGTGCGCGCCGGCAAGGCGGATGCCGGAGCAGTCCAGCAGGCGCATCACGCCGGCCGGCGTGCCCGGCACGAACCCGGGCCTGCCTTGCAGCAGCGCGCCCAGATTCTGCGCGTGGAAACCGTCCACGTCCTTCGCCGGGCTGACCGCCGCGAGCACGCGCTGCGCGTCGATCTGCCGCGGCAGCGGCAACTGGACGAGGATCCCGTGCACCGAGCGGTCGGCATTCAGGGATGCGATGCGCTCGAGCAGGGCGCTTTCCGGCGCGCTTTCGGGCAGCTCGTGAATTTCCGAGCGCACGCCGGCGTCCTCGCAGGCGCGCGCCTTGTTGCGCACGTAGATGCGCGAAGCCGGGTCCTCGCCGACGAGGATCGCCGCGAGCCCCGGCCGCGCGCCTCGGGCAGCAAGCGACGCAACCGCGCTTTTCAGCGACTGGCGCACCTCGGCAGCGAGCGATTTTCCGTCGAGGACTTTTGCGCGCATGGCATACTATAAAACCACAACCAGGAGGAAACCATGTCTGCCGTTCCGCAGCAGCCAGCGGCGAACGATCCTGACACCCTAGAGACCCAGGAATGGCTCGACGCGCTCGAGGCGGTGCTTGAGCGCGAGGGTGGCGAGCGCGCGCACTACCTGATCGAGAAGCTGACGGAGAAGGCGCGCAATTCCGGCGTCACCCTGCCGTACAGTCCGTATACGCCGTACGTCAACACGATCCCGACGCACATGGAGGAGCGCTCGCCCGGCGACTACGCGATGGAGGAGCGCATCCGCTCCTATTGCCGCTGGAATGCGATGGTGATGGTGGCGCGCGCCAACAAGAACGACGACGAGCTGGGCGGGCACATCGCCAGCTTCGCTTCGGTGGGCACGCTCTTCGGCATCGGCCAGAACCACTTCTGGAACGCACCGCACGAGGGTCACGGCGGCGACCTCGTCTATTTCCAGGGGCACTCGTCGCCGGGTATCTACGCGCGCGGCCTGCTCGAAGGGCGATTCACCGAGGAGCAGCTGCTCAACTTCCGGCGCGAGGTGGACGGCAAGGGCGTGTCCTCCTACCCGCATCCCTGGCTGATGCCGGACTACTGGCAGTTTCCCACCGTGTCCATGGGACTGGGGCCGATCCAGGCGATCTACATGGCGCGGTTCCTCAAGTACCTGCAGGCGCGCGGCCACGCGCATACCGAGAACCGCAAGGTCTGGGTGTTCTGCGGCGACGGCGAGATGGACGAGCCCGAGTCGCTGGGCGCGATCGGCATGGCGGCGCGCGAGAAGCTGGACAACCTGGTGTTCATCGTCAACTGCAACCTGCAGCGCCTGGACGGCCCGGTGCGCGGCAACGGCAAGATCATCCAGGAGCTCGAGGGCGATTTCCGCGGCGCCGGCTGGAACGTCATCAAGCTGATCTGGGGCGGCTACTGGGACGCGCTGCTCGCGCGCGACAAGGAGGGCCTGCTCCGGCGCATCATGGAGGAAACGGTCGACGGCGAGTACCAGAACTTCAAGGCCAACGACGGCGCCTTCGTGCGCAAGAACTTCTTCGGCAAGCACCCGAGGGTGCTGGAGATGGTCTCGCGCATGAGCGACGAGGACATCTGGCGGTTGAACCGCGGCGGGCACGACCCGCACAAGATCTACGCCGCCTATGCCGCCGCGGTGAAGCACAAGGGACAGCCGACCGTGATCCTCGCCAAGACCATCAAGGGCTACGGCCTGGGCAAGCAGGGCCAGGCGAAGAACCCGACGCACCAGCTGAAGAAGGTCGACATCGCCACCATCCGCGAAATGCGCGATCGCTTCAACGTCCCGATCGCGGACGACCAGCTCGAGAAGCTGCCGTTCTACAGTCCGCCCGCGGATTCTCCGGAAATGAAATACTTGAAGGAGCGCCGTGCCGAGCTCGGCGGCTGGTTCCCCCGGCGCAGGCGCAAGGCCGAGGCAGTGCCGGCCGTGCCGTCGCTCTCGGCCTTCGACCAGGTGCTCAAGGCGACGGGCGAGGGCAGGGAAATCTCGACGACGATGGCGTTCGTGCGCCTGCTGACTGCGCTGGTGCGCGACAAGGAGCTCGGCAAGCGCGTGGTGCCGATCGTCCCCGACGAGGCGCGCACCTTCGGCATGGAAGGCATGTTCCGCCAGCTGGGCATCTTCGCCCCGGAGGGCCAGAAGTACGAGCCGGTCGACAAGGACCAGGTGATGTATTACCGCGAGGACAAGACCGGCCAGATCCTCGAAGAGGGCATCAACGAGGCCGGGGCGTTCTCCAGCTGGATCGCGGCGGCGACCTCGTACAGCCACTCCAACCAGATGATGGTGCCGTTCTACATCTTCTACTCGATGTTCGGCCTGCAGCGCATCGGCGACCTCGCCTGGGCCGCGGCCGACCAGCGCGCGCGCGGCTTTCTGCTCGGCGCGACCGCGGGGCGCACCACGCTGAACGGGGAGGGCCTGCAGCACGAGGACGGCCATTCGCACGTGCTCTCGTCGGTGATCCCGAACTGCATCTCTTACGACCCCACCTACGGCTATGAGCTCGCGGTGATCGTCCAGGACGGCCTGCGCCGCATGGTCACCGAGCAGGAGGATGTTTTCTACTACATCACCCTGATGAACGAGAACTACGAGCATCCGGCGCTGCCCGCGGGTGCCGAGCAAGGGATCTTGAAGGGTTTGTATTTGTTGAGAGAATCAAAAGAAAAAACAAAATTGCGCGTTCAACTCCTTGGCTCCGGCACCATCCTGCGCGAGGTCGAGGCGGCCGCAGCACTGCTGGAGAAGGACTGGGGCGTTGCCGCGGACGTCTGGAGCGCAACCAGCTTCACTGAACTGCGCCGGAACGGGTTGGCGGCCGAGCGCTGGAACCTGCTGCACCCGGAGGACAAGCCCCGTGTTCCCTATGTCGCAGCCTGCCTGGAGAAGCACGCCGGACCGGTGGTCGCCGCCAGTGACTACATGAAGGCTTTTGCCGACCAGATCCGGCCGTTCCTGCCCAGGGATCGCGTCTTCAAGGTGCTGGGCACCGACGGCTTCGGCCGCTCGGACTCGCGCGCCCGGCTGCGGCATTTCTTCGAGGTGAACCGCTATTTCGTGGCGGTGGCGGCGCTCAAGTCGCTCGCGGAAACCGGCGAGCTGAAGGCGAAGACGGTCTCCGAGGCGATCAAGAAATACGGCATCGATCCGAACAAGCCGGATCCGACGACCGTATGACGGAGGTTCGGGTCCCCGACATCGGCGACTTCAAGGACGTCGAGGTCATCGAGATCCTGGTCAAGCCGGGCGACACGGTGGCCAGGGAGCAGTCGCTCATCTCGCTCGAGTCGGATAAGGCGACCATGGAGATCCCGTCGCCCGAGGCGGGCGTAATCAAGGAGATCCGGGTCAAGCTCGGCGACAAAGTGTCAGAGGGATCGGCAATCCTGGTCCTCGAGCCGGGCGGCGGCGCATCGGCTGCGCCCGCCGCAAAGGCCCAGGAGGCGCCGAAGCCGGTACCCCCAATTGGGGCGCCCACTCCCGCGCCCGTGGCGGCGCAGATTCCGACGCGCGTAGAGCCGGTGCCCGCGGAGCCGCGCGAGGCCGTGACCTCGCTGCCGCACGCGAGCCCGTCGATCCGCAAGTTCGCGCGCGAGCTTGGAGTGGACCTGCGGTTGGTGAGGGGCGGCGGCCCGAAAGGCCGGATTCAGAGGGAAGACGTGCAGGCGTTCGTCAAGGGTGCACTGGCAGGAAAGCCAGTGGGTGCGCCTGCCGCCGAAAAGGGCGGCGCGTTGCCCTTTAACCTCCCGGCCTGGCCCGACGTCGACTTCGCGAAATTCGGCCCGATCGAATCGAAGCCCCTGTCGCGCATCCAGAAGCTGTCGGGTCCCTACCTGCACCGAAACTGGATATCGATCCCGCACGTCACTCAGTGCGACGATGCCGACATCACCGACCTCGAGGCCTTCCGCAAGAGCCAGACCGTCGAGACCGAGAAGAAGGGGTTCAAGCTGACGATGCTCGCCTTCATGATCAAGGCCTGCGTCACCGCGCTGCGGCAGTTCCCGCAATTCAACGCCTCGCTCGACAAATCGGGCGAGAACCTGATCGTCAAGAAGTACTACCACATCGGCGTCGCCGTCGACACGCCGGGCGGCCTCGTGGTGCCGGTGGTGCGCGATGCGGACCGCAAGGGCGTGTTCGACCTCGCGCGGGAGCTGGCGGAGATTTCCAAGGTCGCCAAGGAAGGCAAGCTGAAGGCGGGAGACATGCAGGGCGGCACCTTCTCCATTTCCAGCCTGGGCGGTATTGGCGGAAACTACTTCACTCCGATCATCAATGCGCCCGAGCTCGCGATCCTGGGCGTGTCGCGCTCGGCGATGAAGCCCGTCTGGAACGGCAAGGAATTCGTGCCGCGCCTGATGCTGCCGCTGTCGCTGTCGTACGACCACCGTGTCATCGATGGCGCGGTCGCGGCGCGGTTCACCACCGAGCTCGCCAAGATCCTCTCCGACATCCGCCGCACGCTGCTCTAGATGGCCAACCTTCTGGAAGTCAGAGTTCCCGACATCGGGGACTTCAAGGACGTCGAGGTCATCGAAATCCTGGTGAAGCCCGGCGACTCGGTTGCGAAGGAGCAGTCGCTGATCTCGCTCGAGTCGGACAAGGCGACCATGGAGATCCCCTCGCCCGAGGCGGGCGTGGTGAAGGAGATGGTGGTCAAGCTCGGCGACAAGGTGTCCCAGGGCTCGGTCATCCTGAAGATGGAGGGCGGCGCGACGGCGGCCGCGGCTCCGGCGCCGGAAAAGGTCCAGCCTTCACAGGAAAAATCGCAACCGGCAAAGGCGCCAGCCCAGCCGTCCGGAAATTTCGACTGCGACATGCTGGTGCTGGGTTCGGGACCGGGCGGATATTCGGCAGCTTTTCGCGCCGCAGACCTCGGCATGAAGACGATTCTTGTCGAGCGCTACACAGTGCTTGGCGGCGTGTGCCTCAACGTGGGCTGCATTCCATCGAAAGCGCTCTTGCACACTGCGGCGATCATGGATGCGGCCACGGGGCTTGCGGAGCACGGCGTCGCGTTCGGCGCACCCGAGCTCAACCTGGACAAGCTGCGCGCGTTCAAGGGCAAGGTTGTCGGCAAGCTGACGGGCGGGCTGGCCTCGATGGCGAAGATGCGCAAGGTCACGGTGGTGCAGGGCGTAGGCAAGTTCACGGGCCCGAATTCGATCGACGTCGGCGGCAAGAAGATCAGCTATGCAATGGCGATCATTGCCGCCGGATCGCAGGCGGCGAAGCTGCCGTTCCTCCCCGAGGATCCGCGCATCGTCGATTCCACCGGCGCGCTCGAGCTGCGCAGCGCGCCGAAGAAGCTGCTGGTGATCGGCGGCGGCATCATCGGCCTGGAGATGGGCACCGTCTATTCGACCCTGGGCGCGCGCCTGGACGTGGTCGAGATGCTGGACGGCCTGATGCTGGGCGCCGACCGCGACTTGGTGGCTGTCTGGCAGAAGTACAACGCGAACCGCTTCGACCGCGTAATGCTGAAGACGAAGACCACCAAGGCGGAAGCGACCAAAGCAGGAATCAAGGTCTCGTTCGATCAGGGCGAGCCAGGCGTGTACGACATGGTTCTCGTCTCCGTGGGGCGTACGCCCAACGGCAGGAACATCGGCGCGGAGAAGGCGGGCGTTTCGGTGAACGAGCGCGGCTTCATTCCTGTGGACTCGCAGATGCGTACCAATGTGCCGCACATCTTCGCCATCGGCGACATCGCGGGCAATCCCATGCTCGCGCACAAGGCCGTGCACGAGGGCCATGTCGCGGCCGAGGCTGCGGCGGGCCAGAAGTCGCACTTCGACGCTCGCGTCGTTCCTTCGGTCGCGTACACCGATCCCGAGATCGCCTGGGTCGGCCTGACCGAGGACGAGGCGAAGAAAGCAGGGCGTAAGGTCGGTGTCGCCAAGTTTCCCTGGGCCGCCTCGGGGCGCGCCATCGCCAACGCGCGCGACGAGGGTTTCACCAAGCTCATCTTCGACGCGGAGACGCACCGCCTCGTGGGCGGCGGCATCGTCGGCACGGGCGCCGGCGACCTGATCAGCGAGCTCGCGCTCGCGGTCGAGATGGGAGCCGACGCCACCGACATCGGCAAGACCATCCACCCGCACCCCACGCTCGGCGAGTCGGTCGGCATGGCCGCCGAGCTCTTCGAAGGCGTTTGCACCGACCTGCCGCCGCAGCGCCGGAAGTGACGCCGGCGCAATGACGCAGGACGAGCTCAAGAAGCGGGTCGCCGAAGCGGCGCTGAAGTACGTGGTCGAGAACGCCGTGGTCGGCGTGGGCTCGGGCTCCACGGTCAACCTGTTCATCGATGCGCTGGCCTCGATCAAGGGGCGCATCGACGGCGCAGTGGCGGCGTCCGAGGCGAGCGCGGCGCGGCTGAAGCAGCACGGCATTCGCGTCTTCGACCTGAACGCGGTCGCCGAAGTCCCGGTCTACGTCGACGGCGCCGACGAGGTCACCGAGCACCTGCACATGATCAAGGGCGGCGGCGGCGCGCTGACGCGCGAGAAGGTCCTCGCCGCGGTGGCGACCAGCTTCGTCTGCATCTGCGACAAGTCCAAGCTCGTCCCGGTGCTGGGCAAGTTCCCGCTGCCGGTCGAGGTGATCCCGATGGCGCGCAGCCACGTCGGCCGCGAGATGGTCCGCCGCAAGGCGCAGCCGGTGCTGCGCGAGAACTACAAGACCGACAACGGCAACCTGATCCTCGACTGCTGGGGCCTGGCGATCACCGATCCGCCTGCGCTGGAAGCCGAGCTGAACGACATCGCGGGCGTGGTTACCAACGGCATCTTTGCGCGCCGAGGCGCCGACGTGTTGCTGCTCGGGGATGAAAACGGGGTCAGGACGATCTCGAAAGAGGCCTTTCGAGCGCTGAACCGCTGAAGCTTCAATTCTGCTTCAGGACGTGGTTGATGACTTCGGCGAGCTGGTTCTTGCTGTACGGCTTGGTGATGTAGCCGTCGGCGCCGAGGGCGAGGCCGTTGCGGATGTCGACCAGCTCGGCCTTCGCCGTCAGCAGCACGATCGGCAGCGTCGAGAATTCGGGCCGGCCCCGCAACTGGGCGAGGATGTCGAAGCCGTTGCCGTCCGGCAGCATCACGTCGAGCAGCAGCAGGTCGGGGCGCGCCTGCTGGCGCAGGTAGCGCGACAGCGCCTTGGCGCGGTCGACGCTGTGCACCTGGTAGCCGGCCATGGTCAGCCTCAGCTCGGCGAGCGCCGCCTGGTCGGGGTCGTCCTCGACAAGCAGGATCACCGTCTCGGCACGCGTCTTCGCGAGCGGCGGAAGGTTGGCGATCCGGTCACCGGAAAGGAACGAGCCGGAGCGCAGCAGCGTCGCGCCGGCGACCACCGTGGTCTTGACGAGGCGCTTGCGGTCTTCGTCCGAGAGCGGCGGCAGCGGCGGCAGGCGTGCGCCGGTGAAGGTGATGGCATCGAGGTCGCCCGCCTCGCGCGACTCGATCAGCTTGAGCTCCTCGAGCTCCTTCAGCCACTCATTGATCAGCTGGTCGGGAAAGCGGCGCAGCCGCCCTCGCAGCACCTCGATATGGCCTCCGACTTCGATCATGGCGAGCAGCCGTCGGTAATCGGAGGGGAAGTCCACCTCGAGGGGAAATTCCGTGTCGCCGACGTCCTTCGCCGACAGGGCCTCCTGGCCCGCGGCGGTGAGGGAGTAAACCATCGGATTGGTGGACATGCGCCGGGATTGTCGCCGAAAGGGGCCCGCCGGTGTCCCGCCTGACGTTTCTTGACGCTACTTGGCGGGCGGCACGTAGCCCGAGGCCACGTCGGCGCCGTCACCGAAGAAGTGCTTCTCCATCTGCTCTTCGAGGTACTTGCGCGCGCGGAGGTCGGCGAGGTTCAGCCGGTTCTCGTTGACCAGCATGGTCTGGTGGCGGATCCATTGCGCCCAGGCCTCCTTCGACACGTTGTCGAATATCCGCTTGCCGAGCGCGCCGGGGTAGGTCGGCCGGTCGAGACCTTCCGCCTCGCGGCCGAGCTTCACGCATTTCACCATTCTTGGCATGGGGTTTTCGCGCCTACAGTCGCTTGAGGAAGACCTTCGAACCGCGCTTCCAATTATAAAGTGCGCGCCGCTGCTCCGGCAGCACCGCCACGTCCTCCTCGCGAAAGCCCTGCGCGATGAACCAGTGCTGCGCGCGCGTCGTGAGCGCGAATACGCGGCGGATCCGCGACTGCCGCGCGCGCGCCTCGCACGCGTGCAGCAGCCGCTCCCCGTAGCCCGCGTCGCGATAGTCGGGCGCCACCGCGAGGCAGGCGAGCTCCGCGCTTTTCTCTTCCGGGAACGGATAGAGCGCGGCGCAGGCGAGGATGCTACCGTCGTGCTCGATCACCTCGAAATTCGCGATCTCCTGCTCCAGCCGCTCCCGGCTGCGCTTGACGAGCGTGCCGTCCGCCTCCAGCGGCTCGATCAGGGCGATGATGCCGCCAACATCCTCGATCCGGGCGGGCCGCAGCTTCTCCACTGGATCCGCGGTGATCATGGTGCCCGCGCCCGAATGCGTGAACAGCTCGAGCAACGTCGCTCCTTCCGCGCGGCGCGAGACCAGGTGCGCGCGGCCGACGCCAGCCCGCACTGCGGCGAGCGAGTGCGCGATTGCCCGCCGCGTCGGCGCCGCGAGGCCGTCCTTCCTGAGCAGCCCCTCGGCGTCGCGCGCGGTCAGTTCCGAAAGGATCTGCCCGCGCCGCCCCGCCGGCAGCTGGTCGACCACCAGCAGCAGCTTGTCCGCCTTCAGCGCACGCGCCACGCTTTCGGCGACATCTTCCCAGGCAAGGTTGAACACCTCTCCGGTCGGCGAGTAGCCGATGTGCGGCACGAGCGCGACCTCGCCCGCTTCCAGGCGCCTCGCGATCGCCAGCGCGTCCACCTTACGCACCGTGCCGGTGAACTGGAAATCCACGCCCTCGACGACGCCGACGGGCTTGGCCGCAATGTAGTTGCCGGAGGCGACGCGGATCTGCGCGCCCGCCATCGGCGAGTTGGGCAGGCCCTGCGACAGGAGCGCCTCGATCTCGACGCGCAGGACGCCGGCCGCGTGCTTCACGGCGAGCAGCGAATTGGCGTCGGTGATGCGCAGGCCCTTTGCGTAGCGCGAGCGCTGGCGCTTGGCCCGCAGTTCCGCCTCGATCTGGGGGCGCGCGCCATGCACCAGCACCAGGCGGATGCCGAGCGCCGCGAGCAGGTTCAGGTCATGCAGGAAGCGCACGAAGCGCGCCCGCTCGGCCACCACTTCGCCGCCGAAGCCGATGACGAAAGTGCGCCCGCGAAAGGCGTGCACGTAGGGCGCCGCCTGGCGGAACCAGCGCACGAAAGCTTCCGGATGGGGCAGCGAGCTCATGGGGTCCTGAAGATTCTGATTTGCAAGGGATTCTAAGGCACGCGGACCGGCGGTCAACCCGCCTTCCCGGGCCGCGTTACTCTTGGGCAATCCTTGCGGAGGAAGCCATGCGTGCGATCCGAGCTCTTGCTATCACCCTGCTGCTGGGCGCGCCCGCGGCCCATGCGGCCGAAGACGCGGAGGACTGGAAGCTGATCGGCGGCATTCTCGCGCTGGTGCAGCAGGTCGTGCACCAGGCCGCGACCTCGCCGGATCCTGCAGCGGCGCAAAAGAGCGTGGAATCGATCCTGTCGGGGGGCAACGAGCACGCGAATCGGCTCACTACCGGGATCGTCGACGAGATGCTGAGTGACGTGCCGGCGGAGCACAGGGGCGTGATCGTCGCGCTGGGCCGCGACCTGTTTACGCTGGCTCGCCGGGACCAGGCGCGCGCCGCGGCCCAGCCGGGCGCCGCCGTCGAGCCCTCGAGGGACGACGCGCTGCAGGCGCGCAAGGACCTGCATGCCATGGGCCTGCGCTATTGGGACGAGCAGCAGTTTCTCGAGGCCGTGCGCCGCGGCGACCGCATCGCGGTGGACCTGTTCCTTGCCGCCCGGGGCCTGCAGGGCAAGCCCGGCAGCTAAAAGTCTCCCGCGAGCGCGTTGAGCGCCGCCAGTGCGGCCAGCGCCGCTGTTTCCGTCCTGAGCACGCGCGGCCCAAGCCGCACCGGCGAAAACCCGGCGCGCAGCAATCCCTGTTCCTCCTCGGGGCTGAAGCCGCCTTCCGGGCCCACAGCGAGGATCACGGGCCCTTTGGCTAGTCCAGCGAGCTTCGTCGATCCGGAGGGAGCGAGCAGGATCTTCGTGCCTGCCGGAGCCCGGTACGCTTCCAGCGCGACGGGCGCGGCAATTTCCGGAACCCGGTTGCGCCCGCATTGCTCGCAGGCCGCGACCGCGATACGACGCCAGTGCGCGAGCTTCTTCGCGCCGCGCTCGCCGTCGAGGCGGACAACGGACCGGGCGCTGAGCACGGGGTGGATGGCCCCCACGCCAAGCTCGACTGCCTTCTGCACCGTGAAGTCCATCCTGTCCGCCGAGGAGACCGCCTGGACCAGCGTCACCGCGAGCGGCGACTCGCGCTCCAGCGCGCGGTGCTCGCCGGTCCTCGCGAAAACACGCCCGCCGCCGCGCAACTCCAGGCGCGCCTCGTACTCGCCGCCGCGGCCGTCGAACAGCACTACCGCCTCGCCATCGTCCAACCGGAGGACTCGCGCCGCGTGGTGCGCAGCCGCCTGCGGCAGCTCTACGGTGGACAGCGCGCCGAGTTCCGCATCGACGAACAGGCGGTGCACCCGCAGGGCTACATCGTCGCGCCGAGCACCCACGGGGCGAATTCGTCCTCGCCGTAGCCGAACAGCTCGGACTTGCTCTTCCTGCCCGAGGCGGTTTCCAGCACCAGCTCGAAGAAGCGGCGCCCGACCTCGGCGACGGATTCCCTGCCGTCGATGATGGTGCCGCAGTTGATATCCATGTCCTCTTCCTGGTGCTCCCAGAGCGCGGTATTGGTGGCGAGCTTGAGGGAGGGCGCCGGCTTGCAGCCGTAAGCCGAGCCGCGGCCGGTCGTGAAGCAAATCAGGTTGGCGCCGCCGGCGACTTGCCCGGTCGCCGACACCGGGTCGTAGCCGGGCGTGTCCATGTAGACGAAGCCCTTTTCCGTGACCGGCTCGGCGTACTCCAGCACCTGCACGAGGTTGGTGGTGCCGCCCTTGGCGACCGCGCCGAGCGACTTCTCCAGGATGGTGGTGAGGCCGCCCGCCTTGTTGCCCGGCGAGGGGTTGTTGTTCATCTCGTTGCCGTTGCGCCGGGTGTACTCCTCCCACCAGCGAATCCGTGCGATGAGCTTTTCTCCCACTTCTCTTGAAACTGCTCTTCTGGTCAACAAGTGCTCCGCACCATAGATCTCGGGAGTTTCCGAAAGGATCGCCGTTCCTCCGTGGCGCACCAGCAGGTCGACCGCCGCGCCCAGCGCGGGGTTTGCGCTGATGCCCGAGTAGCCGTCCGAGCCCCCGCACTGCAAGCCGAGGATCAAATGGCTCGCGGGTACCGTGACCCGCCGCGCCTTGTTCGCTTCAGGCAGGATTTCCTTGATGCGCGCAATGCCGTTCTCGACCGCTTTGCGGGTCCCGCCCTTGTCCTGGATGGTGAATGCGTACTGGTTCTTCAGCTTCTGGGACGAAATGAGGACGTTGACCTGGTTCGCCTCGCAGCCCAGGCCGACGAGCTGCGAGGAATAGAAGTTCGGATGCCGGGCGTAGCCGGCGATCGTGCGCCGCAGGACGTCGGTCGCCTCGCCCTCGCTCGCCATTCCGCAGCCGGTCTTGTGGGTCAGCGCGACTACGCCGTCCACGTTCGGATAGTCATCCAGCCGGTTCTCGAAATGGCGCGCGATGTGGCGCGCCACCGTCGCCGAGCAGTTCACGCTGGTGAGGATGCCGATGTAGTTGCGCGTCGCGACCCGGCCGTCGGGTCGTACGATGCCCTGGAATGTTGCCTGGGGGTCTATGTATTGCGTGGGCTTCTGATCCGTTGAGAAGGAATAGTCCCTCTCGAAATCCCCCATGGCGAGGTTCTGGACATGCACATGCTCGCCCGCGCGTATGTCGCGCGTGGCGAAGCCGATGATCTGGTTGTAGCGGCGCACCGGCTGCCCCGCCTTGACGTCGCGCACCGCGACCTTGTGCCCCGCGGGCACTCGCGTGGCGACGGCGAGGTTTCTTTCCTTCACCAGCGTGGTGCCGGCGGCAAGATCCACGCGCGCGATGACCACGTCGTCGGCGGTGTTGAGTCGGATGGTGAGTTCGGCGGCCTGGAGCATGCGCTTCCTCCTGCGATCAATGGTAGCGCGGCGCCAGCGCCGCGGCCTGCCGCAACGCCTCGACCATGCTGCGCTCGTCTGCCTTGCCGGTGCCGGCGATATCGAACGCGGTGCCGTGGTCGACCGAGGTGCGTACGATGGGCAGGCCAGCCGTGACGTTGACCCCTTGCTCCAGGCCCAGCGCCTTGACCGGCCCGTGGCCCTGGTCGTGGTACATCGCCACCACCAGGTCGTAGTCGCCGCGCGCGGCGAGGTAAAACAGGCTGTCGGCGGGCAATGGCCCGTCCACTTTCCAGCCGCGCGCCGTCGCGGCCTTGATCGCTGGAAGGATCTTTCCTTCTTCCTCGCCGCGGCCGAACAGGCCGCCTTCGCCCGCATGCGGATTGATTCCGCAGACGCCGATGCGCGGATCCTTCATTCCCGAACGCACGAGCAGATCCCGGCCCCGTGCGATCGTGCGCTCTACGAGCGGCGCGTCGATCCTTTCGATGGCGTCCAACAGTCCGATGTGCGCCGTGACGTGGATCACGCGCAGCTTCGGCGAGAGCAGCGTGAGGGAAACCTCCGCCGTGCCGGTCAGCCTGGCGAGCAGCTCGGTGTGCCCGGGGTAGCGGTGGCCCGCGGCGTTCAGCGCTTCCTTGTTGATGGGCCCGGTGCAGATGGCGTCGATCTCGCGATCGAGGGCGAGCCGCACCGCGCGCTCGATGTAGCGGTAGGCCGCTTCGCCCGCGGCGGCGGAGACCTTGCCGAAGGGCAGGTCTTCGGGCACCAGGCCCATGTCGATGCAGTCGAGGTTTTCCGTCTTCGTGCGCGCGATCGTTGCCGCCTTCTCGAGTCGCTTGCGGTCGCCGATCACGCGCGGCCGGCAGAATGCATGCACCTCGCGGTGCGCGAGCGCCTTGACGATCACCTCGGGCCCGACGCCCGCGGGATCCCCCATCGTGATGCCGACGACCGGGAGCCTCGTCATCGCCGCATTTCCTTCCTCAGCCGCGCAACGCAGCGCACGAGCGTGCCGGCAGACCCGAAACCGCCCGCCTTGGTGCAGACCAATGTGCCGTCGCGCGCCATGCCGAATGGTACGCCCGGCTCGACCTCGCCAAGCAGCCGCAGCACGCGGATGCCGCGCGCGACGAGCACCGCGCGCGCCGTCTCGCCGCCCGTCAGGACGTAATGGACGTCGGGCGCGGCGCGGACGAGGATGTGCCCGAGCTTGCGGATCTTCGAAATGTCGCGCTCTTCGGGCGCGCGCCGCCAGTCGAGGCGCACGAGCGGGTCGCCTGCGCCCAGCGCGTCGGCCTGGCGCTGAGAGACGGGCGATGCGCTACCGACGACGGTCAGCACTGGACGCGCCACAGTCCTGGGTGCCGGCGCGCCGCGCTTGCGCGGCTGGGTGCGAGCGAGTGCACGCGCAAGGCCTGCCGAGCCTACGAAGAGCGGCCGGGGCCGGAGCGCGAGCCCCGCGCGCGCGATGCGGTCGAGGTCCAGATCGGTGGCCGCGTCGCAGACAAAGGCGCGCGCGCCGGCGGCAAGGGCCGCGCGCATGCCGGCTGGCGACGCGACCGGAAGATGCGAAGCCGGCAGGCCCGCTCCGGCGAGCAGCGCGCGCAGGTCGCCCGAAAGCGGCTTGCCGCGCAATGTCAGCACCGCATCGCGGACCTGGCGACCCTGCGCCGGGAATGCCGGCGCGAAGACCACGGGCCGGCGGGCGAGGGCGCGTCCTGCAGCTCCCAGCTCGGCCGCGACATGCCCGCGCAAGGTGGAGTCAATCTTCTTGAAGAGGATGTCCGCATGCCTCGCCGAAGGGCGCAAGAAGGCCTGCCGGACGATCCTGCGCGCCGTTCTTTCGGACTTGGAACGGGTGTCGAGGTCCAGCGCGACGATCTCGGCATCGCCGCGGCCGGCGCGATCGAGGAGGACCGATATGGATCGCGTGCGGCCGAGGAAGGCGGCGGCGCTGTCGGCGGCGCCGGTCAGGTCATCGGCGAGGATCAGGACCCGGCGCAGCGGTCAGAAGAACTGGCGCGGCAGCCAGAGCACGATCTGCGGCACATAGGTGCACAGGCCGAGCATCAGGAGCAGCGGCACCAGC